>JBAVHY010000370.1:0-20518 GCA_049686315.1 Candidatus Acidiferrum sp.
GTCTAAAGACCGGCCACTACAAGGGAAAGAGAAAAGCTACAAGAAGAGAAAAGCGAACGCCGCGCAAGAAAAGCTAGACGGCGGTGATGAAGCCGGCGTCGGAGCTGACGAAGCCGTAGGACATGCGGGGAGTGTTGAAGGCGTAGCCAGGGAGGCCGGATTTGTCGAGTAGGATGAGGCCGCCAGTGCCTTTAGCGCGGCGGGCGAGGAGTTGCACGGCGGCTTGAGCGGCGCGAGTGGGATTGGAGCCGGCGGGACGAAGAAAATCGCAGGCGGATTTGGCGAGGACTACTTTCATGATGGCTTCACCGAAGCCGGTGGAGGAAACGGCGCCAGTCTCGGAGTCAGCGTAGCAGCCGGAGCCGATGAGTGGAGAATCGCCGACGCGGCCGGGAAGTTTGCAGCAGGTGCCGCCAGTGGAAGTGGCGGCGAAGAGGCGGCCCAGTTCATCGAGAGCGACGGCGCCGACAGTGCCCTGCTCGTGTCCGCGATGATGGGCGGCGGCGTGGGAGTCTTTGCGGCAGCGCTCCCAAGCTTCGCGCTCGGAGGGAGAGATGAGTTCTTCGGGATCGCAAAGGGAAATGCCTTGCTCGCGGACGAAGCGCTCTGCGCCAGCGGAGATGAGCATCATGTGGGGGCATTTTTCGAGGACGGTGCGAGCGGCTTGAATGGGATTTTTGACGCGGCGGAGACCCGCGACGGAGCCGGCTCGAAGAGTGGCCGCTTCCATGACAATGGCGTCGCACTCGACGTGGCCATCGAGATTGAGGTGCGAGCCGTAGCCGGCGTCGAAGACAGGATCGTCTTCGAGAACGGTGATGGCGGCTTCAATGGCGTCGAGGGCGTGGCCGCCGCTCGAAAGCACGCCCCAACCTGCGTGAAGAGCGCGGAGGCAACCGGTCTTGCAGGCTTCGATGGCTTCGTCAGGAATGTCCCAGGCACCGCCATGGACGATGAGAGAGGGGCGCATGGATTAGGAGGATATCAGATATCAGTAATCAGATATCAGGAGGCAGACGAAGAGTGGCCAGTGGCTAACGACTAGTGACCAGTGAAGAAAGAAAACCTCGGGAATCAAAAGGATGAGGTGTTAGAGAGTAAGAGACCGCCCTTGGCAAAAGACGCGAAGGATGGGGCGCCCTCAAGATCAGCGAGTGCGAGGCGTAACGGCGAAACTCCTAGAATAGAAACCAGGAGAAGGTTAGATGAAGAAGTCGAGGGCGAAGAGGAAGAGGCCGAGAAAGAGAAGGAAGGCGCCCCAGGAGAAGCGGCGGCGGGGTAGCTGAGTGACGGTGTGAAAAAAACCAACGGGTATCACCCGGAGACGGGATTCGCCGCGGCGTTCATAGAACGGTCCGGCGGGAACATAGCGGGAGAAGTTGCGGCGGAGCGCGGAGAGTTGGTCGTCTATCCAGAAAGAGAATTCGGCGCGGTGCCGCCAGAGGAAGAAAGCCCCGAGAACAAAGACGGCGTAACCGAGGCAAGTTAGAAGACCGAGTGACGGACCAGAACCCCAAGCAAACATGCGACCTCACTGCGGGCGGGGCGGAAGGAATCAGGCGTCTTCGTGAATCGTGGAGAGACGCACGATTTCAAATTCTTTTTGGCCAGCGGGTGTGGCGACCTGAACTTCATCACCAACCTGGCGATTGAGAAGAGCGCGGCCAATCGGAGAAGTGGTGGAGATGAGACCCTTTTCAGCGTCGGCTTCCTCGCTGCTGACCAGCTTGTATTCGACCTCAACGTTGCGCTGCAGGTCAAGAACAACAATGCGGGAGCCGTAGCCGGAACGGTCCTTGGGGATGTTGGTGAGGTTGAGCATGCCGAGATCGCCCATGCGCTTTTTGAGATGGCCAATTTTGGCGTTGACGTAACCCTGTCGTTCCTTGGCGTATTTGTATTCGGCGTTCTCGGAGAGGTCGCCGTGCGCGCGAGCCACGGCGATTTCCTTTGGCAGCTCGACGTTCAACTCATGCTCGAGGTGATCGATTTCCTGCTGTATCTTCTGTTTGATCTTCGCGATTGGGTCAGTCATGCGCTTGCCACGTTCTCAGAGAAAAATGATGCGGAATCCGGCGAGGCCGAACTCCGCTACGGGACATTATAAGGGGGTGAGAAATGAAGGGACAAGGGGGGGCGGGTGGAATTTGGTAACCCATGTTACTACACACAGTTACAACAGCTGGGTGAGGCTAGCGAACCTGCATCTGGACGGATTGGGAGAGCGATTTTCCCGAAGTATCGGCGATCGTGAGGGTGTACGTGGTGGTTTTCTGCGGAGAAAGATCAAGGCAGCGGAAGTGCGAGGGCCAGACCTGACCCTCGGGAGGATCGAGGGTTACAGTCTTCGCGTTGGCGACGTCGTAGCAAAGCTGCATGGATTCGCCGCGATGGATTACATCGGGAGAGACGTAGAGCGCACGGATGGCGAGTTTTGATCCACCGAGTTGCTCGAGAGCGGCGCGATCATCGGCGCCCCGCTGTTCGGCAGCTTTTTCCGCGATACGTTGATTCGATTTGGAGCGGGAGACAAATACGAAGACGACGTAGGCAACAGCCAAGACGATGACAATCGCGGAATACAGATGGTGGCTTTTGAAAATGGATTTTTGCAAAGGGGCTTGGGTGTCCACGCGCGGGCGCTCCTCGTTCCAGACATCAAGGCTGCAAGGCGGAGTGTAAAACTTCGTGGAGGCGTTGGGCGACGATGACGTCCTCTCCGGGCAGCAACATCCACACGCCAACAATGATCGTGTTGCTGCCGCCGGGCAAACCTGCACTGGCGGGGCTGCCGCCTGTTCCGGGATTCAGCTCGATGCGCGGCTTTCCCTCGCGCATCTTCTGCACCACTTCGGCGGCGGAGATTTTGAGCCGGTTCTGGTCGTAGGTAATCAAAAGATGAGGGACGTGATTGGCGACGGGGGGAATGAAGGTTTTGGTGTCCACGGTGGGAATAGTTTTCAGGCGTGTTGCTATGAGGTCGGCGCGTTTCTGGAACTCGGCTTCGAGGGCAGCGTCGTCCTGATTCAAGAACCAGTCCACGGCGGCGACGAGGCCGACGACTTCTTCCTTGGCGACTTTCATGCCGCGGCCAATGGTGTTGGAGTTGGGGGAATTGTTGAGCTTGGCGGCTTCGATGAGATCCTTGCGGCCGAGGAGCAGGCCACTGCATTGCGGACCGCGAAGACCTTTGCCGCCGGAGAAAGTGACGAGGTCGAAACCCATCTGGGTGTAGTTCCAGAGATTGGAAAGGGGTGGAACGTCTGCGGCGGCGTCGTTGAAGCAGGGAATGCCGTGCTTATGGGCGACGCGAATCCAGTCTTCGCGAGAGATCTTGCCGCCCTCGGCGGCGTTGAAGAACAGAGTCATGACGGTTTTATCGCTGAAGGCGCGTTCGTAGTCATCCAGGGACTCGACTTCGACGTAGCGAGTGCCGCAATTGCGGATGGCATGGTCGTAATCGTAGCGATGCGCTTTTTGGACGATGACTTCGTTTTTCAGGCCGGACATGTCCGTGGGAATGCTAATAATGGCGGGTTTATTGCGGAGTGTGATGCAGGCAGCGGTGCCCACGGTGAGCGCTGCTGCGGCGCCGGAGGTGACTAGCGCGGCCTCACATTTCAGGCGCTTGGCGAGGTAATCGCCGGCAGCATCACGGAGTTCAAGGATGTTGACGGGCTGGAGGGAAGCCAGCGCGATGGCAGCTTGGACTTCATCGGGCATCGTGGAACCGGAGAGAACGGTGTAGGTGCCGGCGGCGTTGATAAAGGGAGTGACGCCCAGCTTCTGGTAATAATCGACACCTTTGACGGGGGCAGGAGTTGAAGACAGGTTAGTGGCGCGAAGAGCGGGGGCGGCGCAGGACCCGACGGCTCCGGCGAATGCGGCTTCAGCACCTTTGCGCAACATTTTTCGACGAGTGATCTTTTCAGGCATAGAAGCCTCCTATCGGGCTATGTTCGCGGATGACGGCGAAGGAAAGGGGGATTCCTCACTTCGCGGACTCCGTTCCCCTCGACTCCGCTCAGGGCCGGGAGAATGACGGGTTGCTTTTGGTAAAAGTATACAAAACAGAAGAAGAGAGAATGTGGCGTTAGAGCGTAAGAACCCACCCTTCGCAGAAACCGCGAAGGATGGGGCACCCTCAAGTTCATGGGGACGTGGCATACGGATGACCGATCAGTGACGCGGGAAGTCGTCCGCCGTTGAGGGCGTGTCCGCGCCGAATGTGGGTGCGGTGAAATATTGCTTTCGAGCCTTCTCCCACTCGACCATGCTGAGGCCCGAGGGATCGTAGACGATACGGCCGGCGCGGACGGTCATGCGGGCAATAATGCGGACAGTTCCGTCCATGCGGGCAAAGCCGCAGTCGATGTAGCCGAATTTGCCGTGAAGTTCCTCGAGGAGGGCAATATCGGCTTCTTTGCCGACGGAGAGAGTGCCGAGGTCAGGGCGGTGGATTTCGCTGGAGGGATTCACCGTGGAACGCTTAATGAGATCGTCAAGGGGCACGCCCATGGCACGGAATTTAGAAATGACATCGTCAAAACTGAGAATCGTGAAGTTGCCGGTATGCAAGTCGGTGGACATGGAATCGGGGATGAAACCCTGCTTGACCGCAGGGACGGCATTGCGAAACCAGAAGCTTCCGCCACCGTGGCCGACATCGAAAATGACCCCGCGATTGCGGGCTTCCATCAGGACGGGGTTGAGCTTGCCATCGGGCAAAAGGATTGGAAATTGTTGCGCGAAAACGTGGGTGTGAATATCACCGGGACGCGCTTTCTTGAGGATAAGATCAGCGTAGGTGCGGTCTGGGCGAGGCCAGAAATCGAACATGACGGGACGATTGGTGGCCTGAGCACAGGCAATGGCGTTATCGACGGCGGCCCAGGGAGTGTGCTCGCCGTCCCAAGGACGCTCGGTCCAGTAGTGAGCGGTTTTCACACCGACGATGAGGTCAGGATATTTCTTAATGGTGTCGGTGCAACGCTTGACATCCATCTCGTAAACACTCTGCTCGAGTCCGCCGCTCATCCCGTTGGCAACGATATTGAGGAAGGCGAGAACGCGGACCCTGGCATGATCGATGACCCCCTCTTTTTCCTGGAGAAAAGTTTCGGCGCCGGATGTGCCAGCATCGACGATCGTCGTTACGCCCGACTGAAGGGCGAGATCGGCGGGAATGCCGAGAGGGCCTTCGTGCGAGCGGGCCTCAGGATCAAACCAGTTTAGCGGGGCGCCACCCATGCCGATGTGGTAGTGGATATCGATGAGGCCGGGAGTGACGTAGAGACCAGAAGCGTCCACGACTTTTCCTGCGAAAGTTGCGGGAATGTCTTTTTCAACGGCGGCAATTTTGCCGGCAGCGACAGCGACGTCCATCACGGAATCGATATGATTTGCGGGATCGATGACGTGGCCGCCCTTGAGAAGGAGATCGTAGCGCGGAGGCTGGGCTTGGGCGGAGGTAAGCAGGGCGAGGAGAGAGAGCATCGCGGCGAAGTGAAGTACGGTTCTTGCGGGATGGTTCATACGAGTCCTTTCTGCTTTCGCGTGGGAGAAATGCAAAGGCGCACGCAGGTCCAAAGACGGCGAGCGGCTGCCACATAAGACTCTCTGAAAGTGGACATTTCCTCAAACCCTGATGCCTTGCCGTCGAGGACCGTCAATGCGATGGTCTCACGGTGAAAATCATCCTGTATTGAAACGAATCAATGAGAGTCTACTCAGTCGGAGGGAGATTGTCACCCTCTCGTCTGGAAATGGAATTGAGAGTAAGCTGGAACATCAAATGACGTCGTTCGTGGCGTTACGGATGAAGAAGCGAGGGACGGGGCGAATATGGGGATGGATCGCAGGACATTCGTAAAGCGGACGTGCATCGGAAGCGCGGGGCTGTTCCTTGGGGGCATGCCGGCGATTGCGAGCGACGAAGTGGTTCTGCCGCAGGCGCCACCAATTGATGTGCACGAAGCGCCGCTGAACAAGAAATCCCCTCTGGGAATGCCAGGACTGTTTCCTGGCCGAGTCGTTGAAGTCGCCGACGGGCGAGCGATTGTGGCAAACCGGGTTTCGCAGCCGGTGGTGCACGATATGTTGGAACGCGGGCTGAAGGAACTGACGGGGGAGAAATCGGCGCCGGCGGCATGGTCGAAATTCGTTGAGCCGAAAGATGTAGTGGGAATTAAGATCAACCCGTCAGGAGCACCGGCGTGCTGCTCTTCGCCGGAACTTGTGAGAGAAATTATCAGCGGAGTGCAGTCTGCGGGCGTGCCGGCGCGGAACATCATTGTGTATGACCGCTTCGGAGACGAAATGGACCTTGGCAGTTACTACACCCTATTGCCGCTGGGAATCCGGATTCTTGGAATACAGAATGGATTGCTGGATGCCGTGGGCTACGACGCAAATGTGTATTGCCAGGCGAATTTTTTTGGCGAGTGGGAGACGCGGTCGTACATGGCGAGCATCGTGGCGAGTGGGCTAGACAAGATTATCAACGTACCGACGCTCAAGGACCATTCGGCATCGGGAGTGACGGGGTGCCTGAAGAACGTGGGATACGGAACATTTAATAATGTGGCGCGGTCACACCAACCGCCAATCTCATTCACGAATCCGCTGATTGGTGTGATGTGCACAGTCGAGCCACTGCGCTCCAAAGTGGTTCTGAACATCATGGACGGGATGCGCATGGTTTGGCACGGTGGGCCGCTGACGCAAAACCAGGAGTTCATTTATCCATCGGGAATTCTGATGGTGAGCACGGACCCGGTGGCCATGGACACGATCGAGTTGGAAGCCATCGAGAAGAAGCGTCGGGAAGAGGGCGCGCCTTCGGTGTGCGAACACAAGCCAGAGAGCATCACGGTGGACGGCCGCGCATTCTACAACGATGCCAGCAAGAACCTGTTTTACCGGCAGCCGGGGCACATTGCTGCCGCAGGAAAATTGGGCCTGGGGGTTTCAGACTTGAAACAGATTGATCACCGCAAGCTGAAGATCAACTAATGGAAATGACGAACAAATTCCCTGTCGGGGAAGGGCCGGCGATTTCGGAAGGCGATTGGGTGACGCTGCTGAAGGACAATGCGCGAACTGGAGGGCAGGGCGCGCCTGCCTTGCCATCACCCGCGGGTGCGCGTTGGCAGATGCGCGTGGGCAGTTCGATCCGTTCGACGCCGGTGCTGCGCGAAGCGACGCTGTATGTAACTTCGTTGGGAGGTTACCTACACGCGATCCAGGCGCATAACGGGCGGCTAAAGTGGAAATTCAAGGCCCGCGCACCAATCCATTCGACACCATCGCTGAGTGGAGAGGCGGTTTTGTTCGGGTGCGACGACGGCAAAGTGTACTCAGTGGACGCGGACTCTGGAGCGAAGATCTGGGAAGCGCTGACTGAGGGAGAAGTGTGGGCGTCTCCGGTGGTGCGGCAAGGGATAGTTTTTTTCGGCAGCACGGACGGGCACATGTATGCGGTGGAATCGCTAACGGGAAAGAGGCGCTGGAAGGTGAAACTGGGCGGGCGAGTCTGTTCCACAGCGTACGCGGCGGAGAAGAGTATTTACGTGGGCTGCGGGGATGGCCACGTCCACAGCTTGGACGTGGGAACGGGGAAGATTCTGTGGAGCACGCTGACGGGAAATGGAATTGATTCCTCGCCGGCGCTGGTTGGAGATACGGTGCTGGTCGGGTCGCAAGACTTTTTCATTTATGCGCTGGACGCGAGCAACGGTGCCGTGCGGTGGAAATATGAGACGGGATTGGGGGTCTCCTCATCGCCGGCCATCTCGGGAGAAGTTGCCGTTATCGGAAGCAAGGACGGGTACCTGTACGCCCTGGAGATCCCTATAGGAAGATTGAGGTGGAAGGTGCGCGCGGCGGATGTGATCACGGCGCCGGCGGTATTCGGCGAATCAGTCATTTATATACAGTCATGGGGATTGCAGGCGCTGGATGCGGCAACGGGAAACCCGTTGTGGCGAGCGGGGCTGGGCGGCGGAGTGCAGAATGCGCCAGTCATTGGGGGGCGGACGATGTACCTCGCGAGCAGCGGCGGTGAAGTGTATGCGCTGGAGTAAGGCCCTACCGGCGGTGCTGGGCGTGTCGTGGATTCCACTGTTGTTTGCGGCCGCGCAGGAAACGAAGACTCCGCTGGTTCACAAAACGAAATACATTATGGGAACGGTGTACGAGATCGCGGCTTATGACCAGCGGCCGGAGCGCGCGTCGCAAGCGATTGACAGAGCGTTTGCGGAAATCGTGCGGCTGGACCAGGTGATGAGCAACTACAAGCCGGAAAGCGACCTTAGCCGGTTGAACCGAAGCGCGCACTTCCATGCGCAGAGAGTGCCTACCGATTTGTATCGGGTGATTGAAGAGTCTGTGAAGTATTCGAGAGTGTCTGGCGGAAAGTTCGACATCACGGTGGCGCCACTGGTGGACCTCTGGAAAGCGGCCCTGAGGGGCGAGCCCATGCCAACACCGGCGGAACAAGAGGCGAAGCGCGCGTGCGTGGGCTACGAGAAGATCGAGTTGATTCCCCCGGACCAAGTGGAATTCCACTCACCGTGCATGCGAATAGACCTGGGATCAATCGGCAAAGGCTACGCGGTGGATCGAGCGGTGGAGGTCCTGCGGGCGAATGGAATAAAGAATGCGTTGGTGGATGCGGGGCAAAGCACCATTTATGGGATGGGCGCGCCGCCGGGGCGAAGTGCCTGGGAAGTGCACTTGCGAGATCCATCAAACCGCGTCGATCCACAAGTGATGCTCAGCGAAAACAGCGTATCGACCTCGGAGCAGACACCGCGGAGCCTGTTGGGAAACGAAACGGCGGGGCACATCATCGACCCGGAAAACGGGAAACCGCTGGTGACGAAGTACGCGCTGAGTATCGTGGCGAAAACCGGAACTGCTTCGGACGCGCTGTCGACGACGCTTCTGCTGATGGGTCCAGAGAAGGGTAAACCGATTGTGAAAGAAATCGCGGAGGCTGCGGCGATTTGGGTTTCTGCGGAAGGGGAAACGGAAACGGTGACGACTGGTCTGGAGATCCGACTGGGCGGGAAAAAGCAAAAAGAAGAAGCAAAAGCTGGCAGTGCAATGGAAAAAGCGATGGCCGGGAGTCCAAGGGAAAACTGAGGATGTGGCGAGCGATCGTATGCACGATGTTGCTTGGGGCGCTGCTGGCGCCGGCGAGTGCGGGAAAAGTGTACGTGCTCTGGACACAGAAGGCGCTGCCTCAGGCGAAGATCTTGGGCGTGAACGAGTTGGTGATTCCGTGGAGCGAAGAGGCGAAGGAGTTGGTGGGGACGGCGAAAAGGCAGGGGTATCGCGTGTACCTCGAAGCGACACCGGAGCAGGCAGCAGTTGCGGCGGAAGCAGGAGCAAATGCTGGCGCCGCGGGAATTATTCTGAAGGCTGGCGCCTCTGAGGAGAGTCTACAGGAAGAGAGCGCGCGGAAATTGCGTTCGGCTTATTCGAATCTAAAGATCCTGGTTTTGATTGCGAAAGGGAAACAGCCGGACATGCGCGGATGGCTGGTATTCAAGAAGGATGGAATTCTGCAGGTGTCGAGCCCGACATCGCAACCATGGCTGGATGCGAATCTTGCGATGATCCGGCACGAACGGGCATTTCAAACCGCGCAGGCGCCGCTGTATACGTTTTCATGGGACTTGAGCGACCCGCTGGTGAAAGAGTACGGTCCGAGCGCGGCAGACTACGCCTTGGCGGTTGCGGAGGCCGGCGCGTTTCACGCCGACTTGATTCTGGAAGTACACGAGCGGCAACAGAAGGGGCTGGTGTACGGGGAGGAAGAGGCACTGGCGGACTGGAACCAGGTGAAACGGACGATTGAGTTTTATGAGCGCGGGAATCACGCGGCGGAAGAAGCGGGGGCCCGGGTTGGCGTGCTAACCGGCGACTATGAATTGTCGTACGAGGCGCTCAACCTGATGGCGCGGCACAATATTCCGTTTCGGGTGCTGCATTCGGTGGAGGTGCAGGCGAAAGACCTTGAAGAGTTCGACGTGGTGATTGCGTTTGCGGGCTTGGGAAAGGAATTGACTAAGGAGGTTGGTGAATTCGCGGCGCGCGGCGGCGTGGCGGTGCTGGTGAATTTGCCGGGCGCGTATCCGTGGGATTCGTCCGCAGCCGGGAAGACAAGCGTGCATTCCGTTTCGTACACCGTGGGGAAGGGACGCGTGATTGAACTGGGAGAGGCGATCATAGATCCAGAAACATTTGCGCAAGACGTGCGGCGGTTGATGGTGAAGGAGCGAATCCCGGTGAGCTTGTGGAATTCGCTGACAACGCTGGTGGCGGCTTACCCGGGAGAGAAACCGGGAGAGACCGTCGTGGAGCTGGTGAATTATGACGAGGAATCGACGCAGGTGCAGGTGCAGGTGAAAGGAACGTTTGCGTCGGTGCGGTACGAAAGCCCCGAGGGCGGGTGTTGCGAGAAGCTGAAAGCTACGCAAGTGGATGGATTCACGGAATTCGTGGTGCCGGACGTGGTGATTGGGGGGCGTGTGCATTTGGAACGGGCGGGCGACGCGCGCGAAACGAAAACGAAGCACTGAAAAGCCGCTTGCTTGGTGCGGTGCGGAAGGTTGCGAGCTTGTCCGGATCGAAGTCGTGGGCGTAATGGTTAGTGCGCATGCACGATCTGGAGGGTGTAGGCGGTCGCGGGGTCAAATTCTTTTTCGATCACTTTCAGCTCCTGCAGTTGATAGTACAAAGTGGCCCAGCGAACCGGATCCATCTGGCCAATTTGCGACCCGTCGGTAGCCTCGCCAGCAACGAAGTGTCCATCGCGCAATTCTTGCCAGGTGAATTGCATCCACTGGGGACTGAGAGCGGGGTTCAGCTTGGCGACAGCAGCATGGGCGGCGGCCGGATCGTTGAGATAATCGCGCCAACCGCGCAGGGAGGCGCGCACGAATTTTGCAGCCGTATCCTGGTGCTGGCGCAGAAAGTCCCTGGTTGTGAACATCACGCGGTAGGGAGTGAATCCTGCATCACTGATCAGGAGCACACGGGTTTCAACGCCGGCCTGGCGGGCAAAAAACGGCTCGGAGGTTGCAAAGGCCTGTTGAATGTAATTTGGATCCGCGATGAAATTGGCCACACTCATGGTGGCTGGAACTTCACGCACGTCATCGAGATGATAGCGTTTCACCAGATAGCGAAACCAGGTGGAGCCGGCTTGCACGGCCACCGTGCGGCCTTTTAGATCAGAGAACGCGCGGACAGGAGAATCCTTGCGCACCATGATTCCTTGGGGATCGTGCTGCATGGTTGCGGCCAGTGCGATCAGGGGCTGGCCGTCGGCGATGGACTCCAAAATGCGATCCGAGGATCCCATGCCGAACTGTGCTGCACCCGCTGCGACCTGCTGATACGGGGAGAAATAGGGGCCTCCGGACTTGATGGTGACGTCCAGGCCCTCTTCCTTGTAATAGCCTTTTGCAAGGGCGGTATAGAATCCACCGTGTTCCGGTTGTGGATACCAATCCGCCTGCAAAATGATTTTTGTTAGCCCATTGCCGCCCTGAGGGTGCCGGCACGCAGAGGCGAGCAGAACCAACGAAAGGAGGATCGAGGTTGCGTAGATAAGGGCGCTACGGATTTCCATAAGTGTAGTGTTCGTGACGGTCACGAGTGGATTCTAGCCGTTTCCATTGTGCCGCATGTGCGGTGCCTTTAATTCATCGGATTCAATTTTCCGTTTATTGACAGGCTCAGGAGGCATGCTAGATTGCGCCATGGTCAACCAGACGGTGAAACGCGCCAGGGCGCTGGAGCGGGACGAAGCGCGCATGCGTGAAATTGTTCAGTTCACTGCCCGCACGTTTAATACCCCGCACCCTGCTCCCTTTGGAGCATTGATTGTGAGTACTAAAACCGGGCGGCGGTTGATGCACGCGACGAATGCGGTCATGCGCGAGAACGACCCGTCGAGTCACGCCGAGTTGCGCGCCGTGCGGCTTGCCTGCAAGAAGATTAAGCGTCCGTCCCTTGCGGGTTTCACGATGTATTCCACCTGCGAACCCTGTGCCATGTGCATGAGCAATGCGTTGTGGGCGCGATTGGATCGTGTTGTCTATGGCGCTACAATCGCGGACGCTAACCGGCATTGCCTGCAGATACAAATTCCGGCGAATGAGGTTGCGCGGCGTTCCGATATGCGCTGCATCGTGGAGGGTCCGGTACTGCGCGAACTGTGCGTGACCCTGTTCACGCACCCCAAGATGCAGAAAGCGTTTCGCTCCTGGAGCACTCGCAAGCCGGGCTCGCCGAAGGAATGAAAGGGAAACGATTTTGAAGGGTGCTGACCATGCCGCCATGCTGGAGACGATTCTAGGCGACTCCTCGCGCATCATCCGTCAAAAGGACGTGGTGGAACAGCTTTCGCGTGATTTTTATTGGTATTCACCGGTACTTCGCAAACAGCTGGATGGCAAGGTCGGCGACTTTGTCGTTCAACCAAGGAGTGCAATCGAGATTCAAAAGATCCTGCGCTACTGTTTCGCACAGAATGTTCCGGTGACCATGCGCGGCGCGGGCACGGGCAATTATGGCCAGGCCGTTCCGTTGCATGGAGGTGTGATCCTGGATCTTTCGACGATCGATCGGATAGAAGAGATTTTGCCGGAAGGCGTGGCCATTTGCGAGCCTGGGGTGCGATTGGGAGTGCTGGAAACGGAAGCCCAGAAAGTGGGATGGGAATTGCGATGTTATCCCTCCACGCTTGCGAAGGCTACGCTTGGTGGATTTCTCGGCGGAGGGTCCGGGGGAATCGGCTCTGTGGCGAATGGAAACTTGCGGGACTTCCAGACGGTGCGCGCGATGGAAGTGGTGACGATGGAAGCGGAGCCACGGATTGTGAAGCATGAAGGCGAGGCGGTACATGAAATTCTGCACGCGTGGGGAACAAATGGAGTGATCACGCGGATTTGGCTTGCGCTTGCGCATGCGGTGGAGTGGTCGCAGTGCGTGGTTGCGTTTAACACATTCGAAGGGGCATTCGATTTCGGCGAAACGATCGCCGTGAGCGCGAAATGGATTAAGCGACTGGTATCCACGTTTGAGTGGCCCATCCCTTCCTTTTTTACACCGATCAAATCTATTGCCCCGGATGGGAAAGCGCTGATCTTCTTCTTCGATGAGCAGGCCAAGGAAGGGAAGGCCACCAACTTGGGCGAGGACGCGCATGGGAGCCTGGCTGGTCCCGAGATCTTGTCCTGCGCTGCGCAGTCCAAGGACTTCCACGTAAGCGCAAGCGGTGAAGATGGCGCCAGCGAGAAGCGCGCTTTGGATAACGGCGCGGGGAATCGTCTTAAGAGGGTTGCGCGCTTCTGAGCCGAGGGTGGTGGCGCTTTCGAAGCCCACGAAACTGAACAGCGCCAATACTAAACCCAGACGCAAGCCGCTGCCGGTCATGCCGCGCAGTTGGAATTGCTCCCAGTCCAGGTGCCCTCCATGCCGAACGAGGACGAGGGTGACCACGACCAAAATGAAGGAGACGGAAATTGCTTCGATCCACAACATCAGGCGTGCTGAAATCTTCACATCGCGCCAGGCAATCCAAGTGGAGATTGCTGTCACCAAAAGGGCGAGGAACGCCGCCGATGTGCCGTGGCCGGTCGCCTCTCGCAGCAAAAGATTGCCGTAGTGGTAGAAACCTCCGATTACGCTCGCTCCGGTCGCGATATAGGCGAGCAGCAAACTCCAGGCGGTGGTGGCTCCCAGGGAGGGTGGAAGGATCATGGAGGCATAGGTATAGAGCGAACCCGGCGAAGCAGAATAGCGGGCAAATTTACCGACACATAGGGCTACGAGGAGAATTGCGGCGGTTGCCAAAACGTAAGCGAGCCACGTGCCGTTGCCGGCGAGGGCGCAGACGAGGGGAATGGTTGCTACCGGAGTGGTGGTCGGGGCGATTGTGGAGACCGATTGCGCGAGTGTCTCCATGGGCGAAAGGACTTCGCGCCGCAATCCATAGCCACCCGCTTGAGGAACCGCTTGCGCCGAATTCTCCATCTGGCTCCGTTCTTCGCCTTCACCCAATCGGGGAGTAAGTGCGGTTACGATATAGACTCCGTAGACCGGGCACAAGGAGTATTTGGATGGAGAATGACGAGTTTCAGCGCTAAAGTTTCGATTCGAAAATGCGAAAATACTGCTCGAATGCAAATCGCTCAGGATGAGACATGATTCCCACACTGAATTACCAATCGATGCTCGCGGTTGCCCTTGGGGAAGCGCGGCTGGGCCTGAAGGAAGGCGGCATTCCCATCGGTGCCGCCATATTCGATGAGGCTGGCAAGTTGATCGGCGCGGGACACAACCGCCGCGTGCAACAGGGCGATCCGTCCGTACACGGAGAGACGGACGCGTTTCGAAACGCCGGGCGGCAAAAGAGCTACCGTAAGCTCATCATGGTGACCACACTTGCGCCTTGCTGGTATTGCAGCGGTTTGGTTCGGCAGTTTGGATTCGGCGCCGTCGTGGTTGGCGAGAGCAGGAACTTTCAAGGTGGAATTGATTGGCTGCGATCCTTGGGAGTGCGGGTGATCGATCTCGACTCGCAAGAGTGCGTTTTGCTGCTGGCAGAGTTTATTCGCGCGAATCCTGCCGTATGGAACGAAGACATCGGCGAGGAATAGAACTTTCTGCTATGAGCGCTGTGTCGGGCAAGTTTTGTTCTCAATACAGGGTCTTCTTCTCCTGTTGCTTCCAGAGTGAAAAAATGGCCAGGGATTCGTCGCGAAGAAGCTGCCGCATGGGGATACGGCGTGCGGGTTGTGGAAGCTTCAATTCATCGTAGATGAACGCATCATCGAATCCAGCCGCGGCGGCATCGGCTGCAAGGCAGGCATAGAAAACGCGCGCCGGGCGCGCCCAGTAAATGGCTCCGAGGCACATGGGACAAGGCTCACAGGTCGTGTAGAGGTCGCAGCCGGAGAGTTGGAAATTGCCGAGCTTACGGCAGGCCTCGCGAATCGCCACCACCTCAGCGTGCGCGGTGGGATCGTGCGTAGTTGTCACGCGGTTCGTGCCTTCGGCAACCACATGGCCGTCTTTCACGACTAGGGCTGCAAAAGGGCCGCCACCTCCGGCGCGAACGTTTTCAAGTGCCAAGGCAATGGCCCGGCGCATGAAATCAGCCGACATGACTTAGTGCTCCCCCGTTTCAGGGTGCCCTTCCTTCCGCCAAATATCAATGCGCTGCTCTTTCGCAGACGGATTCCCAAGCCCTGTGTTGTGGCACGGAACGGAAAAGGGTGCGCTACAATGTCACGAATTCCAGGCGATGTCGAGGTGGTTTCGACAAGGACCCTATGCGCTGGAACAATGACGCAGCAGCACCAGCACCACAAAATGAAGACCATGGAAAGACGGCAAATCGGAAAATCGGTTCCGCGCAAAGAAGGGCGGGAGAAGGTCACCGGGAGCGCTCGATACGTGGACGACCTGGCTTTTCCGGAGATGATCTATGGAGTGACGGTGCGGAGTTCCATTGCGCGGGGAAGAATTCTTGGGATCCGTTTCGAAGACGGAATTCCATGGGGCGAATTCACGATCGTGACCGCCAAGGATATTCCCGGGAAGAATTGCGTGGCGCTGCTGATCGAAGACCAAGCGTGCCTTGCGGATCAAATGGTAAACCATCCCGAAGAAGCGGTAGTGCTGCTCGCTCATCAGAACAAATACTTGCTCGAAGAGGCGCGGAGGGCGGTGCGTATCGAAATCGAACCACTGCCTGCGGTGTACACGATGGAGGATTCGCTATCGAGAAAGCAGGTGATCTGGGGAGAGGACAATATTTTCAAGGCCTATCAAGTGGAAAAGGGCAACGTGGAGGGCGCGTGGGGCGGGGTGGACTTTATCGTGGAGGGAGAGTACGAGACGGGAGCTCAGGAGCAGTTATACATCGAACCGCAAGGAATGATCGCGCGGGCAAGTCCGGGGGAAGGCGTGACCGTGTGGGGTTCGTTGCAATGTCCCTATTACGTGCACAAGGCGTTGGTGCGGCTCTTCGGGCTGCCGAAGGAACAGGTGCGCGTAGTGCAAACGGAAACCGGCGGCGGATTTGGCGGCAAGGAAGAATATCCATCGATGATCGCGGGCCATGCTGCATTGTTGTCTTGGAAATCGGGCAAGCCAGTGAAGATTGTATACGACCGCGCGGAAGACATGGTGGCGACGACGAAGAGGCACCCTTCGCGGACAAGGCATCGCACTGGGGTTACGCGCGAGGGCAAGCTGGTGGCGATGGAAATCGACTTCACGCTTGATGGCGGGGCATACGAAACGCTTTCGCCGGTCGTTCTGTCGCGAGGAACAATTCACGCGGCGGGGCCGTACGAATGCCCTAACGTGCGCATTCGGAGCCGGGCGGTCGCAACGAACGCGCCGCCGCACGGCGCTTTTCGCGGATTTGGTGCCCCGCAAAGTGTATTCGCGCTCGAACGGCATTTGGACCGGGTGGCCGGCGTAGTGGAAATCGCGCCAGAGGAATTGCGGCGGCGAAATTTTATTCGGGAGGGGCATACACTTTCTTTCGGGCAGGAGGTGCGAGAGAAAGTGGACATGAGCAAGTTAATGGATCGCGCGCTGGAACTGAGCGAGTATCACGAAAAACGGAGGCGGTTTCAGGAGGAAAATACGCGCGGAATGATCAAGAGGGGCATCGGGTTTGCGGCGTTCCTGCACGGCGCGGGATTCACCGGCTCGGGTGAGGAGTATCTGGCGTCGGAGGCGGTGGTTGAGGTGACGCGCGAAGGCAGAGTGCGCGTCCTGGCGGGAAGCACGGAGATGGGCCAGGGAACGAATACGGTTTTCGCGCAGATTGCGGCGGAAGCACTGGGAGTGGAATGCGAACAGGTTGAAGTCATGCAGCCGGATACGGCCCTGGTGCCGAACAGCGGGCCGACGGTGGCTTCACGGACAACGATGATCGTGGGAAAACTGGTAGAGACAGCGGCGCTGACAATTAAGAAATCGTTAATGGATACCGGCTTTCTGAACGAGGGATACAGCGCAGAGGAGTTTGGCAATGCGTGCCGGCAATACCTGGAAACATCCGGCGCATTGCGATCGCTGGTGAAATATGAGCATCCGGGTGATCTTCATTGGGACGATGGAAAATATGTAGGCGACGCGTATGGCGCCTATGCGTGGGCGGTTTATGTGGCGGAAGTGTCCGTAGACATGCGCACCGCGGAGGTCCTTGTAGAGGATTTTGTTGCGGTGCAGGAAGTTGGAAAAGTGATCAACCCGGTGCTGGCTGCGGGACAGATCGAAGGCGGAGTGGCCCAGGGGATCGGATTTGCGCTGTATGAAAACGTGGTTTGGCAGGAAGGGCGGATGGTGAACGGGCAAATGACCAATTACATCATGCCCACGGCGGTAGATGTTCCGTCGATCCGTGTTTTTTTCGAGGAAATTCCGTATGGACGAGGTCCCTCAGGCGCGAAAGGGATCGGGGAACTGCCGCTGGATGGAACTGCGCCGGCGATTGCGAATGCAATCGCGAACGCGACGGGCGTGGACATCAGGCAAATTCCAGTTACGCCAGAAAAACTGATGGAGATGCTGGAGAGCGTGCATGCGTGAGGCGGCGCGCAAGATTCGCCTGCAGTGCGAGGTCAACGGACAAGCGGTGACGCTTGAGGTTCATCCAATGGCGCGGTTGCTGGATGTGCTGCGCGAGCAGATGTGGCTGACGGGAACGAAAGAAGGATGCGGTGAGGGCGAGTGCGGTGCGTGCTCGATTGAGATGGACGGAGAAATTGTGAATAGTTGCCTGGTGCCGGCGATGCAGGCAAAGGGCGCAATCATCCGCACGATCGAGGGAGCGGCCGATGATGACGATCTAAGCGCAGTGCAGCAGGCTTTCCTAACGCACGGCGGGGCGCAGTGCGGAATTTGTACCCCGGGGATGATTCTTGCTGCCATGAATCTTTTCGCGCGCAATTCGCAACCGACGGAGAGCGAAATTCGCGAAGGGCTTGCGGGAAACCTTTGCCGGTGCACAGGCTACACAAAGATTTTAGAATCGGTCGTCGCGGCGTGCCGCTCGGCCAGGGAGCGCGCATGAGATCCTACGTCCCGGGTTATGAAATGGAAGCTCCAAGGAATCTTGCGGACACTCTTGAGCGCATGGCACGTGAACCCGGGGCGTGGAAGCCATTTGCGGGCGGGACAGATTTGATGGTGTTGCTTGAAGCGGGAAAACTTGTGCAACGGCGATTTCTGAGCATTTGGAAGTTGCCGGAATTGAGAGGGATGGGAGTCACGGCAAATCATTTGACGATAGGAGCGCTGACGACCTATTCGGAGATTCGGAGGCAGGAGGTGCTCACGCGAGAATTTCCGCTTTTGTGCCGCGCAGCGGCGGAAACGGGAAGCATCGCAACACAAAACCGAGGGACGATTGGCGGGAACATCGCCAATGCCTCGCCGGCAGCGGATTCGCCACCGGCGCTTCTGGTTTATGATGCGGAACTTGAACTGGTGTCGGCGAGCGGAGCACGATGGGTGCCCTATCACGGTTTTTGGAAAGGTTATAAACAGGTGGACCTGCGCGAGGACGAATTGATTCGTGGGATTCGGCTGGCGCGCGGGAAAAACAACTGGCGGCAATTTTACCGGAAGGTGGGCACGCGGCGGGCGCAAGCCATTTCTAAAGTGTGCTTCGCGGGGGCGGCGCGGCTGGAAGCGGGGCGAATTGCGGACGTGAGGATTGCCTTGGGGAGTGTCGCGCCAATGGTGCTGCGCGCGATTGAAACCGAGAAGTTGCTGCGTGGAGAAAAACTGGGGCCTGCGATTGTGCGTACTGCCCAAGAGACTCTTGCTCGCGAGATCGCACCCATCGACGACATGCGCTCGACAGCGCGGTACCGGCTTCGTGTGGCGCAAAATCTACTGGCGGAATTCTGCGAAAGGGTCGCGGCTTAGTGGGAAATGGCAAACCCTTCTCATGTGCCAGGCAACTTCGGTGACGCGCCGGATTTGATTGTTCGCGGCACGCGAGTGGTCACCGCGGAAGGCGAACGGGCGGCAGCGATTCAAATTCGCGCCGGAGTGATTGCGGGGATCTCCAGATTTGACGACGTGCGCACGGGATGGGCCGTATACGAAGCAGGGGACTTCGTGGTGATGCCGGGATTGGTCGATACGCACGTGCACATCAACGAGCCGGGGAGAACGGAATGGGAGGGGTTTCGGACGGCGACGCGAAGCGCGGCAGCGGGAGGCATAACCACGCTGATTGAAATGCCGCTGAACAGTGTCCCGGCTACGACCAGCGTGACGGGGTTTCAAGCAAAGGTTGAGGCTGCGACAGGCAAAGTTTGGGTGGACACCGGTTTTTGGGGCGGCGTGGTGCCTGGGAATGCCAGGGAAATTGGCGGGCTTTGGGAAGCGGGATGCTTCGGGTTCAAATGCTTTCTGGTCGATAGCGGTGTGGAGGAGTTTGCGCGCGTGACGGAGAGCGACCTTCGCGAGGCGCTGCCTGAACTGGCAAAGAGGGGAGCGCTACTTCTGGCGCACGCGGAGTTACCAGGACCCATCGAAGATGCCGCAAGGCGGCGCATCGCCGATCCAACTGGACATTCCTATCAAACGTGGCTAGAGTCGCGTCCGCGTGCGGCGGAGAACGAGGCGATCGCGCTGCTAATTCGGCTCAGCGGCGAGTTTGGAACACGCGTACACATCGTGCATTTGTCTTCCGCGGATGCGATTCCGCAAATCCAGGAGGCGAAGGCGAAGAGAGGACGGGTAAGCGTTGAAACGTGTCCGCATTACCTGACATTTGCTGCCGAAGAAATCCTGGATGGCGCCACGGAATTCAAATGTGCGCCACCGATTCGTGAAGTGGAAAATCGCGAGAGGTTGTGGGCCGGCTTGGGCGATGGAACGATCGAAATGACCGTCACGGACCATTCGCCGTGCCCGCCAGCGATGAAGAAGCGGGGGAAAGGTGATTTCCTGGACGCATGGGGAGGAATTGCTTCGCTCCAGGTCAGTCTGCCCGCGGTGTGGACGGAAGCGCGCGTGCGCGGTTATTCTCTAACGCACGTCGCTGAATGGATGTGCGCTGGTCCCGCACGGCTAGCAGGATTGGAAAAGAAAAAAGGAGCGATTGCGACAGGTTGTGACGGCGATCTGGTGATTTGGAATCCAGGGGCTAAATTTCGAGTTGACGCCGCTCAGCTTCATCAACGGCACAAGCTGACACCTTACGCGGGGCGCGAGCTCACCGGTATAGTCGAAGCAACCTTTTTGCGCGGGAGAAAGATCTTCGAGCGCGGAGAATTTTGCGCAACGCCCACTGGGCGGATACTGCTTCGAGGCAGACAATGACGGATTTTACGCAGTTCGCGGATCTGGCTTCGGAACGGCTGGGCGGCCGCGTCATTGACGCCAATGACGAATTCTTCGCCCCGAAGGAGAACCTGGTCAAGGAATCCAAACCTATATTCATTGAGGGGAAATACAC
>JBAVHY010000371.1:0-1730 GCA_049686315.1 Candidatus Acidiferrum sp.
GAGTTGGTGAAGTGGATGTCGGACCCGCAGGAGATCGACCGAAGGCTGAAAGGAACAGAGCATGCTCACCTAATTGACCCGAGGGCGCACCAACAGCGTGCTGGAGTTCTTGGCTCGCTTGGACTCGTCGCCGACAGCCTCCGCCTCTTGCCGAACAAGGGCGATGGGAATGGTGAGTGGTCGGCCACAGAGGTGGGCCGAGACCCGGCAGGGCTGGATCTTCATTACTTCACTCCCAGCAGAGCGTGAAGCACTTCGACCGCTTCAAAGTCTCTGGATCGACCTGCTCGTCTTGCGGCTCCTAAACGAACCGAAGGATGGCCAGAAACGGGCATGGTTCGTGATCGACGAGTTGGCGAGTTTGCAAAAGCTCCCACAGCTCCATACCGCGATTACGGAAAATCGAAAAAGCAACAACCCGGTGATTCTATTGAACATTGAATAATATAGTGACATTCTTGAGGCCCTATGCTACTCTCCGGTCATGGGAAACCCGGCGGGAGTACGGCGAGACTTTCAGAAGTTGGAACAACGGCGGCTGTTAGGAGCGCAGCTGTTGCGGCAAGGAATCCATCCGGCGGAAGTGGCGCGGCAGGTGGGAGTGCATCGGCAGTCGGTCAGTCGCTGGGCGGCGCAGTTGGAGCAAGGTGGCGTCCGCGCGTTGAAAAAAGCCGGGCACGCGGGGCGCCGCGCTCGCTTACGCCCGGAAGATCTGCGGCGCATCGAGCGTGGGTTGAAACGCGGACCGCAGGCGCTGGGTTACGAAACCAGCTTGTGGACCTCGTGGCGCGTGGCCCATCTGATCGAGCAGGAATGCGGGGTCAAGTACCACCCCTCGCAAGCCTGGCGGATTCTGCGGCAACTGGGATGGAGTTGCCAGCGTCCGGTGGGACGGGCGCTGGAGCGCGACGAAGACAAGATCCGGCGGTGGAAGCAGCAACGCTGGCCGGAGCTTAAAAAAAAGCCCGAAAGGAAGGCCGCACCATCGTCTTCATCGACGAGAGCGGATTGAGCGAGCGCCCGCACCGCTGCCGGACGTGGGCGCCACGGGGGCAAACCCCGGTGCTGCAATATCACTTCAACTGGAAGACGCTATCAGCGATGGCGGGGGTGACGTGGTGGAATTTCTACTTCCGGCTGTTTCCCGGGACCATTCGTAGCCCGCAGGTCATCGAGTTCCTCGGGCATTTGCTGCGCCACATTCCCGGCAAGTTGTTGATCGTCTGGGACGGATTAACCGGCCATCGCAGCCGCATGACTTGGGAGTTCATCCGCCAGCAGCGGGGGCGATTGTGGGTGGAGTTTCTTCCCGGCTATGCGCCGGATCTGAATCCGGTCGAGTACCTGTGGTCGCACTGGAAGCAACACGAGTTACCAAATTTCTGCCCGCAGAACTTTGGCCAGCTCAGCCACTATGCTCGCAAGGCTCTGCGCCGGATGCGGAAGCGGCCCACGCTAGTCATCGCCTTCTGGCGGCAAGCGGAACTGTTTCCATTGTAACTATATTATGCAATTCTCAATAAAAGATTGGATGCGTCGCAATCACGGGGATGCTTCTTGAGGAATGTGCCTGTGGACGGCCTCAAACTCACCATCCTTGCCCACTCCTGCCCAGGCCGGGTGGAACGTGACGCACCGTGACCGCGGTCACTGACCAAAACCGATCCTGCCCGTCAATATAAAATGATGGATGTGTCATTTTTTCGGGAGCTTACCTCATGAAACATGCC
>JBAVHY010000372.1:0-2866 GCA_049686315.1 Candidatus Acidiferrum sp.
ACTTGCCAAACAAGATCCGGTCACCCACCTTCACATCGAGCGGGATACGATGACCCTTCTCCATCTTGCCGGCACCGACGGCGATTACTTCGCCCTCATGCGGCTTTTCTTTAGCCGTATCGGGGATGATGATTCCGCCCTTCGCGGTTTCCTTCTCTTCCAGCCTGCGCACCAGAACTCGATCATGCAGAGGAGTGATGTTCACAGCCATTTCGTGACCTCCGTTCAATCCATTTCTAGAACCCAAACATTCGAACCATTGACACCGCTGGCCGGCACTACGGGTGAAAACTCTTCTGGTTCTTCTGCCTCAAGGTTTCGAGGTCGTCCGCTTCCTTCTTTCGCTGGTTCGCTTCCGTTTCCGGGCGCGCCTGTTCCTCCAGTTTCACTGCTTCCGCAATGGCGAGCGCAGCTTCTGCGTTTATTGGCTTGGAGTAAATGACCAGCCCAAAACGATCGGTAAACGAAGAACGGACAAGATTGAAGGAATACTGGGAATCTTGCCACGACGCCAGGGAATTTTGCTCCATGTTATATCGTGCGCCCACAACCGAATCGATTTCCGATTCAACTCCAGTCGGAGGGCCGTATTTCGCCGAAATGGACTTCACCATGTCCCCCGCGGTAAGCCCTTCCGTGGAGCTGTGGTCGTAAGTCACGGAAATCTTGTAGAGGTCGCCGTTAGAGAAGGAGAAGAGCATTTGTTCGACGCTATCAGGCCCGGAGGAAGCCCCTGGAGAACTAGGTGGCCACCAGGTGAGTTCCTGAATCAATGTTGGCCGAACGTGAATCGTCTTCACGTCTGCCAATTTCTGTTCGCTAAGCTTCAAAACGCCAGCGAGGTTCGTTCCGAGTGAAAAACCACGATACTTGGAAAAATCCTGCGCGCGGAGGGTTGGAGCCATGAGAAGTAAGGCACCAAGGCATAGAACCAAACTGCGTATCATTTTCATTTTTGTACTCCACAAATTGCTAAAAACTTGAATCTCGACCGCCGCCTGTCCGCGACGCTACCCTACCCTAGTGTGCCGTCACTCCCAGCCCTGACGGGCGTAAACCCTTCGGCCATTTGCGAGACCAACAAGAATTGTCAAAAGCACCGCGCAAATCACGGCGAAACAGGTGGTAACGATCACTCCGCCGTAGCCCGCGGCGCGCATCAAGAATCCTCCTGCGAGCGCCCCACCGATTCCCATAGCCAAGTCGATGAGCGGGCCATAACCATTACCCGGAAGATCTCGCCCTGCTCCCCAGCCAACAACCACCCCGATAAATATCCATGCAAGTAAATACACTTATTCCTCGTTGCCCGGCGTGTCTGTAAACATGGGAGCAGGCCGGGCCTGCCCATGCCATCAAATCTACTCAGCTCTTATGCGCTAACTGCGGCGGCTGTGTGGGTGGTCGAATGAAGGACCTCGTAGGTTTGCACCCGGGCTGTTCCCTCAATGGTTGAAGCCAGAATTTTCGTCACTGCTGGGTAGGCCCCGCGGTTATAGGCTTCCGCATGTTCGGCGGTCTCCCAAAGGCTAAAGGCGTGAACTTCTTTTCCGCTTGAATACAGGAAGGTGATTTCGTCGAGAAAGCCCGGCTGCTTTCGAAGCAGGGGAATAATCTCATTCTCGATCTTCTGCTTGAACTCCGCGGCCCCGTTGGCCTTCAAATGCATGGATACTTTACGGGCAAACATGACACTCTCCTTAGTTTCACGGCCAAGGGAGTGACTCAGGGTACCGCTCGCGGTCTCGAAGACCTGAAGGCATCCTTGATCCACTCTCATCCTGCGCTGGTTTACTAATATTGTCAAGTATTATCGAATGTGTTAAAATGTACTTAACCACAATAGTGAATCACAGGCGCATTCTTGACGTGAGTCCGCTCATCGCTGAGAGGCTGAAAACGTGGCTCCGCATAACTTTGTCGACTGAGATGGGAACGCGTTTTCCGGAATCCCGAGGAAGAGAACGGCGAGATAGCTGATACCGTCCGGCCCGCCCAGACCGGTCAACATCACTCTTTCTCGCCGTCCACGCTCTATACTACAGACTGCCAGGAGTGAGCGCTGTTCACTTTTATACAGTTTTGAGGGGATCGGGTTGGTAAGGTGGCTAGGGCGCGGAATATCCACGTCCGGAGAGTAGTTCGACCCGATTATGAATACAAGGAAACTCAAGACCAAAGGAGCTGCTGGCTCTTTTGATCCGCAGGTGTTTCTCGATACTGCAGGCGTGTCGAGAAAAGTTACTGATTATCGGAGGGGTGAATCCATCTATTCCCAGGGGGACTCCGCGGAAACGGTCATGTATATCCAGAAAGGCGGCGTGAAGTTCTCCGTGGTGAATGGGTCCGGCAAGGAAGCAGTCGTTGCCATGTTTGGGCCTACTGACTTTTTTGGCGAAGGGTGCATGGCCGGTCAGACGCTCCGGATGGGCACGGCCACGGCCGTCACACCAACGACCCTCCTTGTGATCCAGAAGGAAGAATTGCTGCGCGTGCTCCACGAGGAGCAAGAGCTATCTGATCGCTTCATTGCGTATATGCTCGCCCACAACATCCAGGTCGAAGAGGATCTAATCGATCAACTCTTCAATTCCAGTGAAAAGCGCCTGGCGCGCACGCTTCTGCTCCTGGCGCGGTACGGTAAGCAAGAACAGCCTGACGGTATACTTCCGAAAGTTTCCCAGGAGACTCTGGCGAGCATGATAGGAACCACACGTTCCCGCGTGAATTTCTTTATGAACAAATTCAGGAAAATGGGCTTCATCGAATATAACGGCAAAATCAAAGTCAACAAATCATTGCTGACCGTTGTGTTGCACGAGTGAAGAAGTGCTCTTCCGAGGAATGTGAGCAAGCCGGGATATTC
>JBAVHY010000373.1:0-2985 GCA_049686315.1 Candidatus Acidiferrum sp.
GGTGAGCACTTGCGGAGAATCAACTCTCGAACTTCTTTAAACAAGGGCGTGGGTGGGTCCCCCAGGTTCCTCTTCAATTCTTCCTTGCGCTGGTGCTCAGCCAGCTTCGCAAGCTTGCCGCTGGGGAGTTTCAAGAATTTCCCCATCTTGTCGTAAATGTCAGTTCGGCCAGGCGCGGGGGGCAGTTTCTTCCGAGTCAGCAGCTGGGAAATGTAGGAGTCCGTCACTTCGGCGGCAGCGGCTAGGTCTCTTTGCTCAAGGCCTAATTCTTCCAATCGCTGCTTGATCACCAGGCAGACATCCACACAGTGCCTCCGTGTTTAACCATGGTTGGTTAATTCAAGAAAATAATCTCAGATTCTACTTGACATGTCAAGTGAATTCACTCAGTATGGTTAACAGACTGAGGGAGTATCCAGAATAGATTAACCAATAATGGTTATCTGTATCGCCCCCTTGGCGTCGAGAACCAAGGAGAGTGTCATGTTTGCACGCAGAGTTTATATGCATCTGAAACCCAATAGTGTTGCAGAGTTTACCCAGAGGCTGGAGAAGAACGTCATCCCCCTTCTTCGAAAACAGAAAGGATTCCAAGACGAAATCACGTTCGTTGGCCAGGGCGGCACGGAAGCGTTCGCAATCAGTTTGTGGGACAAAGCTGAGAATGCCGAGACTTACAACCGCGGAAGCTACCCAGAAGTGACGAAGATCCTCGCCACGGTAGTTGAGGGAGCTGCTCAGGTTGAAACCTATGACGTCGCTAACTCGACGTTCCACAAGATCGCCGCTGCGGTAGCAGCCTGAAGCCAGCGTTTGGAGGGGGGCGGGCTAGCTAAGTCAAGTCCGCCCCCGCACTACTCCGGGGAAGAGGAAACTCGAAGAAGAAACGAGGTTGTCAATGGTCAGGAAAATCATCCAGCGGTTCCCCATTGACGGAACTCGGTGGAGAAAAGAGGTCGCCAATGGTCGCGAAAATCATGGAGTCGGCGTCCATTACGGCGTTGCTCATGGTGGTGTCATGGCGCCACTTTGCGAGTTAACAAATACCTCTGGACTTGGTGGTTTGTGCGTGCGCCGTCATGGGGTTCCTAAGCTTAAATTTCATCAAACACAGAATCGGGACTCGCTACGGCGTCGATTGCAGACCGGACCTAGGGGCACAGGTCACTGTAAGCCTTTGAGCGTAGTGGTCCTGGGCGCCACTGAAAGGACAAGCGAGCTAATGCCAGACACAATCAATACGGGAACCAGGCGGATCGAGGAAGTTACTCTTTTCCCGGAATCCCTGCGATTCGAAAGCGAGCCCTGGACCGCTTTTTACATGGCTGGTGAAATTATTCGAGAATTGCGGAAGGCGCAGGAAATCAAACGGGTCAGTGGACCTGCACCGAGAAATGATATGAGCAAGGCGGCTTGAAGGATCACTAGTTACAAAGATTGAGTCCAGCGGAAACAACTAACCGCTGGTGCCAGATGCTGCCAAACGATGTGCCTCTGTAGAAGCCGAGAGAGCCCAAATGCCAGATACCATCAAGACGAGGACCATCCTGATCAAGGAGGGCACACTCTTGCCGGAAGTCCTGCGATTCGAAAGTGAAGCCTTCTTGCCGGGCTGGAGAGTTGTCAAGGATCTCGATGGGTACGGACTTGGCCAAAAAAATCGAGGAAGTGAAGTGGTGCTTCTTCTATTCGGCCGGCGAGATCGGGGCAATCACCCTTGGTCGCCAGGAGTTGGGAACCCTGCGCAGGGCAGTCAAGCAGATCCTGGCGAAACGGGAGGGACAGAAGTTTAACTCCCTGGAGATCACGAAAGTGGCTTCGAAACGGTTCCTCGGCATCCCTTTTTTGAGCGTCACGGCGCATTTTCGCCATATCCAACAGGGAATTTGCCTGGTCCCTGCAAAGGATTCGTTTTGAGAATACCAGAATCCGGGTGCAGTAGCGGCGGGGAAGAACGTCACGGAGCAGTGGCCAGAAAGCAATACGCGGCTCTGTTATCAAGTTCTTAGGAATTTCGTGGGAGGGATGAAAATGAAAACGATGCGCATCGTGGGCATTTCCCTCGTTATGATCCTGCTTTCAGCTCCTTTAGTTCGCGGGCAGGATCTTTCCAAGTATAGAGACTTTTCGCTGGGAATGAGTTTGCCCGAACTATCTAACCAGGTTGACCTAAGACCGCTCCAGACAAAGCTGATCCAAAAGCACCCAGCGGTAATTCAAGAGTTGACGTGTTGGCCGGGCAGCTCCTCTGACTATTTGCGACAAACAGACTCGGTCGGGCAGATTTTCTTCAGCTTCTACAATGGCGAGCTCTTCAGGATTTTGGTGACTTATGATCGGGACGCAACACATGGGCTAACTGCCGAGGACATGGTACAAGCCATCTCGATAAAGTACGGAACTCCAACGAGGCCTATTGGCGAGATCAGCTTCCCAACTAACGAACTGTATAGGTCGACAGAAAAGGTCATCGCCCGTTGGGAAGATTCGCAGTACTCAATAAACCTAGTCCGTTCTAGATTCCTGAACTCTTTTGCGCTTTTCATGTTTTCGAAACGGCTGGATGCACAAGTTGAGGATGCGATTGCCAAGTCTATAAAGCTGAAGGGCCAAGAGGAGCCGCAGAAAGAAATCGATCGCCAGAAGAAAGAGACCGATGACCTTGAAGCAGCGCGACAGAAGAACCAGAAGATTTTTCACCCGTAGTGTTGGGCTAGAGCCACAAAAAATTGACTGTTTTGGTTTTTCGAATGGATTGAACGGAGGTCAAAGAAATGACTGTGAACATCACGCCTTTGCATGATCGAGTTCTGGTGCGCAGGCTGGAAGAGAAGGAAACCGCGAAGGGCGGGATAATTATCCCCGATACGGCTAAAGAAAAGCCGCATGAGGGCGAAGTAATCGCCGTCGGTGCCGGCAAGATGGAGAAGGGTCATCGTATCCCGCTCGATGTGAAGGTGGGTGACCGGATCTTGTTTGGCAAGT
>JBAVHY010000374.1:0-23636 GCA_049686315.1 Candidatus Acidiferrum sp.
AATCTAGGTCGCGGGCGTCACTTCACGTACGTCGCCAGCCAGTCGAGAAATGTTTTGTACCAGAGCTGAGAGTTCTGAGGCTTCAGGACCCAGTGTCCCTCATCGGGGAAGATCATCAATTTTGACGGAACCTCCTGGCGTTGGAGGGTGTTGAAGAACTCGAGCGACTGTGTGTAGGGCACGCGGTAATCTCTCTCTCCTGCAATCACAAGTGTTGGCGTTTTGTACTTCCCGAGGTCACCCGCATAAGTGGAGGGCGCCCACTTCTTGTAGTTTTCCGGCGCGGCCCACGGCGTGCCTTGCAGGTCATGCTCTCCGAACCAGAGTTCCTCCGTCGCGTACATGGAGACTTGGTCGTAGACCCCGGCATGGCTGATGATGGCCTTGAAGTGGTCGGTGTGCGTGGCCAGCCAATTGGCCATGTAGCCGCCGTAGGAGCCGCCGGCTGCAGCCATTCGAGACTTGTCGATAAACGGATACTTCGCGACGGCCGCGTCCATCCCTTTTATCACGTCGATGTAGGCTTTTCCGCCCCAGTCGTTGGTGATTTCGTCGGTAAATTTCTGGCCGTAGCCTGTTGAGCCGCGGCGATTGATCATCAGGATTACGTAGCCGGCAGCCGAGAATACCTGTGCATTCCAGCGATAGCTCCAGGCATTGGACCACATGGTTTGCGGACCGCCGTGCAGCAGCACGAGCACGGGATATTTTTGCGACGCCTTGAACTGCGGCGGCCGGATCAGCATGGCTTCCACTTTCGCGCCTTCGGCGCCTTCGAACCAGAACATTTCCGGCTCATTCATCTCCACATGCGCGAGGATGGCGTCATTTGTGTGCGTAAGCTGCTTGAGGCCGCTGCCATCTCCTGCGGAGATGAACAACTCGCTCGGCATGGTCAGGCTTGTGCGGGTGGACATCAGCGTCTTCCCGTCGCCGCTGAAGACGAAGTCCGTGTTGAACCCATCCAGAACTTTCTTTGGTGCGGCACCTGCACGGGCTTCCAGGGCATAGATAGGGTGCAGAGTTTCATTTTCGGCGAGAAAATAGATGGTCTTGCTATCGGGCGACCATGCGAGGTCGGTGGCGCTGCGGTCAAAACTTTCGGACAGGTCTTCACTTTTGCCTGTCTGGCGGTCGTAGAGCATCACGCGCCACCTGTCGGCTTCGTTGCCCGCCGTGAACTGCGCGTGGTAGGCGATTGTGCGGCCATCGGGGGAGTAAACGGGATTTCCGTCGAAGCCGGGCTGGGTGGTAATGCGCTTCGTTTCACCTCCAACTACCGGAACCAGGAACAGGTCTCCGTTCGTGCTGATCGCTTCGACTTTGTCTGTAACGGCCGCGAAGCAAATCTCTTTGCTATCGGGAGAGAAGTTGAAGTCCCCTGGACCACTGCGCTCTTCGGGCGGCACATCGTAGTCGGCTCCCGGCGTCAAATCTCGAGCGGCGGCATTGCCGTCGGCGGACATGACGAATAAGTGGCTGCGTTTCCCTTCCGACCAATGATCCCAGTGGCGATACAGCAAGTGATCGTAGATACGGGCTTTGACCTTGCTCTTTTCTTTTTCCTCATCGCGCTTCGCATTGCACGCGTCATCTTTGCAGTCCACATAAACCGAAGAAGTGAAGGCAATCGTTTTTCCGTCGGGTGACCAGTGGAACAGGTCGGCGCCCGTGGAAAGCTTCGTCAATTTCTTGGCCTCGCCGCCCTCCATCGACAGCAGGTAAACCTGGGAGGCGCCATCGCGGGTTGAAAGAAACGCGAGCGCCTTTCCGTCCGGCGACCACGCGGGGGAACTGTCGCGACCGCCTTGTGTGACCTGGAGGGGCTCGCCCCCGGATGTGCCAGCCATCCAGATGTTGCTGATGCTCCTATTCGCATCCAGATCCGGCGTCGAGACGCTATAGGCGGCCCATTTCCCGTCCTTCGAGATTGCCGCGCCGCTGACCCGATGGAGTTGGATGAGGTCGCTGAACGTCATCGCGTGCTTCCCGGAAGTTTGCGCGTGCAATGAAAAAGCAAGGGCCAGAGAGACCAGCAACAGGCCAGCGCGTCTCCACATCGTTTTCATAAGCGTCCCCTTTGTCTGACGGGAAAGTTCGGAAGTGTCTTCAAAACAGTTGATGATGCCACGACAGCGTGATGATTCCAAGGTGCCCCCGCTTCGCGGCTCGCACGCAAAGTCAGTGCTTGCCAGGAATCGGCAGGCCAACGGTCCAAATATAACCATCCGGGTCGAGAACCGTGATCTCGCGCCAGCCATGCGCAAAATCCTTTGCGGGCTGCACGATCGGTGTCCCGGCGCGTTTCGCGCGTTCTTCCACTTGGTCTGGATCAATGCCGAGGAAGCGAAGCTCCGCGCCGGCCCCGCGTTCGCGCGCTGCCATCAGGGGTGCGTACAGGGGATGGTGGTCGTAAGCGTGGTCGGCATGCAACATGAATTCAATGCCCAGCAGAGAGAGGGCAGCGAAGTCACCGTCCGAGTAGCGGACCGTGGCGCCGAGAACTCCGCGGTAAAACGGCAGCGACCTCGTGACGTCTCGAACCAGGAGATTTGCGCTGAGCCTCGGCAAGCCGCGTCCGTACTCATCCGCCGGCATAAAGGGATCGCCTGCCCGCAATTTTGTCATGGGTCTACCTCCGCACGAAGATCCAGTTTAGCAGCGCAATGGCACAAGTTGTTCCTACAACATAAAATTCGCTGCGGCTCATTTGCGTGAGCAGCACAATCGAAAACAAGAGGGCGAGCCCGGCGAACAGGTACGGAACCGGCAGCAAGAATTGTGCCTTGCCGTCCCGCCGCATTCGCAGCACCGGGACCGCCAAAGCCATCGCTCCGTAAATGGCTAGTCGGGAGGCCGCCGAGAGCATGGCGTTCCATCGAAAATCGCCGACCGCGGAGAATACGAACACCAGTACCGCATATAGAAGGATCGAAAAATAGGGCGTGCGGTATTTGGGATGAACCGCAGCCAAGAAGGAGGGGAAGTCGCCCTGCTTGGCCATGGCAAATGTAATGCGTGGAGAGTGGAGCAGGTTGGCGCTGAGATAGCCGTACGCGGAAACCAGGGCGGCAAGCGCGATGGCGGTCCCTCCTGCTGGCCCAAGAAAATGCTGCGCCGCATCTGAGAGAGGCCGGTCCGAGGATGCCACGCCAGGGAGCGTGGCGATGGTCACGAATTGCACGCCGGTATAAATCAGGCAGACGACCGCCAGAGCGAGTAGCAGCGCGATCGGAGTGTCGCGCTTCGGATTTGTGCTTTCGCCCCCGACAAACAGCGCGCCCTCGAATCCGCCGTAGGCATAGACAAGAAGCAGGATCGCCTCGAACCAGCTTTTTGCGGATAGAGGGGGCACCGAGAACGGCACACGAATGCCTGGGTGCAAAAGCAAAGCAAGCAATCCGGCCAGCACGAAAAGCAGCAGGAAGCTTACTTTCACGCCGGTAAAGAAGTTGCTCAGATTTTTCCCGGTCTTTACCCCGATGTAATTGAAGAACGCAAGATGGCCGAGCAATACGGCGACAACCAGCAACACTCCTTTGCGGGTGCCGAGGGCGGGAAAGAATTGCGCCAGATAGGTGCAAAAGAGATTGGCAACGGCCGCCGGGGCGGCAATGCGCGTAAGCCAAGTCAGCCAGGCCACAAGCAGCCCCGCGAAACGGCCGAGAGCGTCGCGAGCATACAGGTAGAGCCCGCCAGTCTCTTCATAGCGTGAGGAAACTTCCGCGATGCACGCGGCAATGATTGAAACGCCGGCCCCGGCGCCTAGGAAACTCAACGGGCTGAGACCGCCGAGTCTTGCCGCCAGCACCGAAGGCAGCCCGAAAATGCCGCCGCCAATGATGGAATTGACCATTAAAGCAGTAAGGCTCCAACGGCCGATGGTGCGAACCAATCCGTGCGAGGTTCCCGTCACGCGCGGGCCATCCTTTTCGTGTTCAGCAATTCTTTAATAAATTGTGGGCACCGGAACCGCTGCCGTTTTCATTTTCGCGATCTCAGAGAGCAGGTCGGTTTTTCCGCTGAGCGGTTCGAGAAAACGCGATGAATTCGCTGAATCAAGAGAACTCCTCTGAATCCGCGAAGAGTAACACAGTTGGGCCGCGGTCGCTGGTGAAGGGCCAACTTGGCCGAGGCATCGTTGCTGCATGAATCCGCTGCTTGCGGCCCTTCTGCTACAATTCGGGTATGACCACGGCCACGCATACAACTTCACTTTTTTCACGCAATCTTCAAAAACAATACCCGGTGGCGGTGCGCGGCGAAGGCTGCTGGATTGTTGACGCGGATGGGCGCCGTTACCTGGACGCTTCGGGGCAGGCGGCGGTGGTCAGCATCGGACATGGCGTTCAGGAGATCGGACGGGCGATGGCCGGGCAATCCGGTCAAATCGCGTTCGCACATACGACGCAGTTTCATTCCGAACCTGCCGAAAGGTTAGCCGCGCGTGTGTTGGCAATTGCTCCGCGCAATTTTCGACAAGACGGGCGTGTGTATTTTACTTCCGGCGGTTCGGAAGCCGCGGAAACCGCTATCAAGTTGGCGCGGCAGTATTTCCTGGAGACCAAGCAAGCCTCGCGACATCGAGTTGTGGCCCGCAAGCAGAGCTATCACGGGAGCACGCTTGGCGCGATGTCCGTCAGCGGGAATGTTGCGCGCCGCGCGCCTTATGCGCCAATGATTCCGGAGTGGGGGCACGTGGCGCCCTGTTTCTGCTATCACTGTCCGTTCGACAAAACGTTTCCCGAATGCAATTTGGCGTGCGCGGATGACCTCGATTCTTTTCTGCAGGCCAACGACGCTTCGAGCGTGGCCGCATTTGTGTTTGAGCCGGTCGTTGGCGCGACATTGGGCGCGGCGGCGGCTGTCGATGGGTACACCGCACGCATCGCCGAAATCTGCCGCAAACACGGGATTCTGCTGATTGCCGATGAAGTGATGACCGGCATAGGCCGCACCGGCAAGCCGTTTGCGAGCGAGCACTGGAGCTTGGAACCTGACATTATTCTTGCCGGGAAGGGAATTGCGAGCGGATATGCGCCACTGGGCGCCGTGCTGGTGGGGCCGCGCGTAGTGGAAGCCTTTAAAAAGGGCACGGGCACTTTCATGCATGGTTTTACGTACCAGGCACACCCCGTGGCCACAGCCGCAGGGAATGCGGTGTTTGACTACCTTGAGGCGCACAACTTGTTTGAACGTGTCATACCTGCGGGGGCGACATTGCGGAAGGCACTCGGGGTGGTGGAAAGCCACCCGCATGTAGGGCAAGTGCGCGGATTGGGGCTGCTGCAGGGCGTGGAGTTTGTGAAAGACAGAGCGGCGCGCGAACCATTTCCCAAGGAAGCCGGGATCGCAGAAAAAATTCGCCTAGCGGCGCTGGAGAAAAATGTTTTGCTATATCCTGGGCAGGGGTGTGTTGACGGCGTCCGCGGCGACCACGTTTTGATCGCTCCCCCTTTCATTATCAAGCCCGAGGAATGCGATCTTATTGCTAACGCTATGCTATACGCGTTGGACAAAGCCTTTTCTGTTTGATTGACCCGCGTTTGTGATTTAAAACGATTCACGCTACTTCATATTTCCGGGAGATTCCTCCATGCGTCGTTTTCTGCACTTATTGGCCATTGTCTGCGTCATTTTTCCGCTTGCTAGCACATGCTTTCCCCAGGAGAAGAGCGCCGCAAAACCTCGCGCGCGTGATCTGGGCGTGCCCTTTGACGGTACTCCCAGTCCCTTAAACGCGATCACGGATGTGGCCGGCGTTGCCGTGGGCCACACCACGCTGATTTCCGGCGAGGGCAAGTTGGAGGTCGGGAAGGGGCCGGTGCGCACGGGCGTCACCGCGGTTTTTCCGCGGGGAAAAGATACAAACGACGCCGGAGTGTTCGCGGGCTGGTGGTCGTTGAACGGGAACGGCGAGATGACCGGCACAACCTGGGTGGAAGAATCCGGGCTGCTCATCGGGCCGGTGATGATCACCAACACGCACAGCGTCGGGGTAGTGCGCGACGCGGTGATTCAATGGACCGTGGCGCATGGTAAGGCAGGGCCAAGCGATGACTGGTGGTCGCTGCCCGTCGTGGCGGAAACGTGGGACGGCTGGCTTAACGATATCAATGGATTTCACGTGAAGCCGGAGCATGCCTTTCATGCCCTGGACACAGCCCATGGAGGACCGGTAGAAGAAGGGGCCGTCGGTGGCGGCACCGGCATGGTCTGCAATGGATTCAAGGGTGGAATTGGAACATCGTCGCGGAAACTTTCCGCGAAGGACGCAGGATACACAGTTGGCGTGCTGGTGCAATGCAACTACGGTTCGCGGCAAAACTTCCGCGTGGCGGGGATTCCTGTCGGGCGCGAAATTTCCAGTGAGGATCCCTATGCGTTTGCGCCCGAAAACATCACGGAACGAGGCTCGATCATTGTTATTGTGGCGACGGATGCGCCACTACTTCCGCACCAGTTGAAGCGGCTTGCAAGACGCGTTTCCCTGGGACTGGGCCGCAATGGCAGCATTTCCGGGAATGGCTCGGGCGATATTTTCATGGCGTTCTCGACGGCGAATCCCGGCGCGGCGGCGGTCGATCACACGGTCGATCTGAAAATGGTTCCCAATGACATGCTTAATCCGGTGTTTGAGGCGACAGTGCAGGCAACGGAGGAAGCCATCATCAATGCGATGGTTGCGGCGACCTCCATGACCGGGATCGACAACCACCATGTGACGGCGCTGCCGCACGACCAGTTACGTGCCATCCTTAAGAAGTACAATCGCCTGAACCAGTAGTTTGATCCGGAATTCAGGCGGAATTGGCTGGCGAGAAGAGTGCAGGATAGAATATGGTGTGTCTCTTTCTCTGACTAGATTAGTCGCCGGCCTTTTGTTCTCGATTGTTTTTGGACTAATCCTCGGCTCATGTTCTTCTTCGGGCCCTGCAACGATGGCGATAACACATGTCACGGTTATTGACGCAACGGGGTCGGCTCCACAGCCCGATTCTAGCGTCGTCATTCAGGGACCGCGGATTTCGGCGGTGGGCCCTTCCGCGTCCACGCAAATTCCCCGCGGCGCTAAAATCGTGGACGGCTCCGGGAAATTCCTCATTCCCGGATTGACCGACATGCACCTGCACCTTACAGGCGCTGGCGAACCGACGGGCAGCCGCGAATTCATCATCCCCTTGCTTATTGCGAACGGAATCACAACCGTCCGCGATATGGGCGGCAAAGTCGAATATCTGAGAGAGCTGCGTGCCGAGATCAATTCCGGGAAACGCGCCGGGCCGCAGATTTTCTTCACCGGCCCTTATCTGGACGGCAATCCACCTGCCTTTCAGCCTTCGATTGTGGTGCAAAACGCCGCGGAAGCTACCGCCGCGGTGCAAAAGTTGAAAAGCGAGGGCGTGGATTTCATCAAAGTGCAATCACGATTGCAGCCGGAGGGGTATTACGGCATCGCGCGTGAATCGCAAAGGCAGAACATTCGTTTTGTTGGCCACGTTCCGGATTCCATCACAGCTGCGGCGGCTTCCGACGCTGGTCAGGCCAGCATCGAGCATCTGACCGGGATTCCTCTCGGATGTTCCACGCGCGAAGAGGAACTGCGCCAGCGCAGACTTGCTCCTCCATCGCCGGGAGAGACCAAGGCGCAAGCGCTTGCACGCGATCGCGCATGGCTAAAGGATCTTCTTGCTTCTTATTCGCAACAGAGAGCCACGAATCTGTTCCGTAAATTCGGCGTAAACCGCACTTGGCAAGTCCCCACTCTCCCGTTGCTCATCCACTTGGCGTATCTGGTCCCAGAAAACGATCGCAACGGCGACTCGCGAATGAGGTATATCCCCGGAAAATTGCGCGAAACTTGGGACCAGAGCCGAAACGAGCTACTGGACTCGCGCACAGAAACGGACTTTGCGATCCGAAGGCAACTCGTGAGCCAATCGCTCGCTGCGGTGAAGGCCATGAACGAAGCAGGAGTACCGATCATGACGGGAACGGACACGACTGCACCCAACGTTCTCCCCGGCTTCAGCCTGCACGAGGAAATTTCTTATTTTGTCCAGGCAGGGCTGATGCCGATGCAGGCTCTGCAAGCGGCGACGGAAAAGCCGGCGGAATTTCTTGGGCTCAGCGCAGAGCAGGGGACTATCCAGGCGGGCAAACGCGCGGATCTGGTGCTGTTGGACGAGAATCCGCTCAATAACATCGGCAATACGCAGAAGATCGAGGCTGTCGTGCTCAACGGGAGATTCCTCAGCCGCGGCGATCTCGACAAGGTGCTTGCGGGAGCCGAACGCTTCGCAGCGGCGCACTAAGCTTCTGCTAAATGCTGGCCTAGAGTGCGAGCGGGGCGGTTTTTCGCGGAGGACTGAAGAACGGCAGCGGCACAATTTTGGCCGAGACCGTCTTGCGCGCTGCCTCAACCGTCAATTCCATGCTGAGGGTCGCGCCAAGTGTAGCGCTTTCGCGGCTTACCGAAGCCAAGGCGATCATGCGCTTTAGCGTGGGTGACCAGGTCGTAGACGTGGCCTTGCCCACCTGACGGCCGCCGCGATATACAGGCACGGCCACGCGGGATGCGGTGGCAGGCACTTGAGGCGCCATGCCAATTTTTTCGTAGAGGGCCTCTACCTCGTTCCAATTGATTTCCAGGCCAACCAGGAGCCGTGCCGGGCCTCCTCGCTTGGCTTCCTTCACAAGCGCGTCGTGGCCGACGAAATTCTCTTTCTTCAGGTCGACGAGTTTACCAAGCCCGATTTCCCCAGGCGTGTATTTTTGATTTTCGATGAGCGCGCGCTTGCTGGAAATGTAATCAACCTCGATCAGGATCAAGCCTGCCTCGATCCGTGCGATATCCAGCGCGACCATGCCTGCTGGATGGATATCAAAGGCGCGGCCCTTGGTCATCAATTCGTCGAAGACTCTTATCGCGTCATCCCACGGTATCCAGATTTCGTAGCCGAGGTCGCCGGTGTAGCCGGTGCGTGAAATGTCCACGGGCACTCCGGCGATCTTGCCGTGTGTCACGCGGAAATATTTTAAGCCGGCGATGTTCGCATCGGCGACGGCGTGCAGCAACTTTCCCGTCATGGGCCCTTGCAGCGCGAGCGCAGCGACCCTTTCCGAAATATCTTCGATCTGGACGTCGAGGCCTAGAGTGTTTTGGCGAAACCAGCGGAGGCTGGGATCGGCGGCGGTCCAGCGATACTCGTTTTCGCCGAGCCGCGTGATGGTGCCATCATCGATAACTTTGCCCGTGGAATCGCACCAGCAGCAGTAGATGACCTGATCGACGGCAACCTTGTTGATGTCGCGGGTGATGATTCGATTGACCAATTTGGTGGCGTCGCGCCCGGTGACGTTGTACTTGAACAGCGGCGTGACATCGATGAGCGCGGCGGAATTGCGGATCGCATTGTACTCGTGCTCATGGGTCATCTCGTAGGCGCCGACGGTGTAATATCCCGACCACTCTTTGAAGTTCAGGCTCTCGCACAGGGCTAGGGTTCTCTCGTGAAATGCGGTTCCGACAGGCACGATTCCTCCGGTCTAAGTGCGAACAATGAGGCCAGGGCAGACTGCGTCGAATGAATAGCGAATTATAGGTTCGATTTCGCGGTGGCCGCAAGAGCGCTAGAGACCGTCGTATACGGGTGTCCTAAAGTGCAGTATTCGATTGAGAAACAAATGATCCCCCACCGTTCAGGGTGACTGTGGCCCTGTTAGCCTGAAAGGACAAGGCTGAACCTGTCTCAAATCATGCTCCCGGCTACAGATCGTGCAGGAACTATGACGAACACTGCCGCCGGAGGCAGAAGGATACTGCCGTGAAACTCGCCGCCCTCACGATCGCTCTCGCAATAACAACCGTGCTTGGCCCTTCGGTGACAACTGGGATTCCGGCGCCGCAAGCTCGTTCGGACTCCGCCTCCAGCACCGTCGCCCGCACGACAAAAGCAGTAAATTATCGCCGCGCGAGTGGCGCGACCAAGGTGAACTTTCAGGGCACGGACCTCATGCAGGGCGGTTCGGGGGAAGCAAAAGTAGAAAGCAAAAGCAACCGCATGGAAATCGAGGCGAAATTCACGGGGCTTGAAGACTCCACAAAATTTGGACTGGAATATCTGACTTATGTTTTCTGGGCGGTATCGCCGCAAGGGCGCGCGGAAAATCTCGGCGAAGTGACGGTGAAAAACGGATCGGCTCATTTGAAGGCGATCACAGACATGCAGACATTCGGGATGATTGTCACGGCTGAGCCGTATTTCGCTGTGACGCAACCGGGGGACGTTGTTGTGCTTGAAGTCAAGCCCGTGGTGGACGGCACCAGCCGCGTTGAGAATGTGGACGCCACCTACGAACTGATTGGCCGCGGCGTATATTCCTCTTCCAACACCAAGATCGAAAACGCCATTTTTGGAATTGATCCGCACACGCCGAGAGAACTGTTCGAGGCGCGCAATGCCCTGCGGATCGCACGGAATGCCAGCGCCGGCAAGTATGCAGTGGCAACACTTGTCAGGGCGGAGCAGCAACTCGGCGTGGCGGAAGAGGCATACCGTTCAAAGCGTGAAAGGAAGACGGTGGAATCGACAGCGCGTGATGTTGTGGAAACAGCCGAAGAGGCGCGCGTGATGGCTGTGAAGCAGAAGGCCGAAGAAGACGCTCAAGGGCGGATGGCGGCCGAAAAACGAACCGCTGAGGAGCGCGAAGCGAAAGCTCGCGCGGATGCGGACGCAGAAGCCCGTCGCCGCCAGGAAGCAGAGCAAGCCCGCATGGAAGCGGAACAGGCGCGGCTTCAGGCAGAACAAGCCAAAGCCGACGCGGAACGCATGAAGCAACAGGCGGAACAGGCCGCGCAGGAAGCGGCGCGCCAAAAGGAAGAAGCAGAGAAGGCGCGACAAGCCGCATTGGAGCAACAGCACGTTGCCGAAGCAGAAACCGAAAGAGCGCGGCAGGCCGCGGCTAGGGCGGAAAGCGAGAAGGCGCAATTGCGCGCGCAGCTTCTGGATCAGTTAAATTCGATTTTGCAGACGCGCGATTCCGCCCGCGGTCTGATCGTCAACATGTCCGATGTATTGTTCGACACCGGCAGTTCGACGCTGAAGTCAGGCGCACGGGAAAAGCTGGCTAAGATTTCGGGTATTTTGCTGGCGCATCCCGGACTGATGCTGCAGATCGAAGGACACACGGACAGCGTCGGCACGGAAGAGTTCAACCAGCAACTTTCGGAGCGCCGTTCGGATTCTGTGCGGGACTTTCTTGCGGAACAAAGCGTGCCTGTGTCTTCAATGACAGCGAAGGGTTTCGGCAAAAGCCAGCCCGTAGCTTCCAACGACGCGCCTGAAGGCCGGCAGAAAAATCGACGTGTTGAACTAATCGTGAGTGGTGACGCCATTGGAAAGGCCGTGGCAGCCGGAACGGCGAGCCGTTCCACAACGCCACAATAGCGCAGCAGTTTTCTTTCTGTAAGTCACTCCATCAAACGCAACTCTCTCTAAATTCTTGAATAAATCGGTTCGCGCATGCGCGTGACTGCGCTTGTTTCGCACTCGTGCCCTCAGTAGAATGACTTGTTTCCCTAAGCATCCCGGTTGTCCTATTCATATTGGAGTCATACAGAATGGCTGAGTCCTACGATGTGGTGGTCATCGGGGGCGGTCACAATGGTCTGGTGAACGCCGCATACCTGGCAAAAGCTGGGAAGAAAGTTGTGGTGCTGGAGCGCCGCCACGTTTTGGGCGGAGCGGCCGTGACCGAAGAAATCGTGCCCGGATTTCTGTTTTCGGTGTGTTCCTATGTGGTTTCCCTGCTGCGCCCGGAAATCATTCGTGAGCTCGATTTGCCGCGGCATGGACTGGAAATTCTTCCGCTCGACGGGACATTCTCGCCGATGCTGAACGGCGATTATTTATGGCGCGTGAACGATCATGCGAAGACGCAGCGGGAAATCCGGCGTCACTCGCGGATGGACGCGGAAGCCTACGACGAATTTTCAAAGTTGATGACTCCGATGTGCCGGTTTGTGAAGCCGTTGCTATCGATGATTCCCCCGGATCCCACCACGCTTCATCCGAAGGACCTTAAGCAACTGAATTTCCTGCTGCAGCGGTTTCGTGAACTTTCTTCCGACGAGCGATATACGCTGATTCAGCTCATGACCATGAGCGCCGCGGATTTTCTGGACCAGTGGTTCGAGACGGACGTGCTGAAAGCCACGATGTCCGCTTCGGGCATCATTGGGACGTTTTTGGGGATTCGCTCGCCGGGCACGGCTTACGTTTTGCTCCACCACTACATGGGCGAAATTGACGGCGCGTTTCGGTCGTGGGGATTCAGCCGGGGAGGCACGGGCGGAATCTCCCTGGCGATCGCCGGCGCGGCGCGGGAGGCGGGAGCGGAAATCCGGACGCAAACACCCGTTGAGAAAATTCTTGTCAGGAATGGCCGGGCAGTGGGAGTGGAACTGAAATCAGGTGGAGAGATTTTCTGCAATGTGATTTCTTCGAGTGTGGACCCTCACCTCACGTTTGAAGCGTTCCTGGAGCCGAAGGAACTTCCTTCTGATTTTCTGGAGAGCGTGAGGCGCTACAAATTCCGTGGATCATCCGGGAAAGTGAACCTGGCTCTGGACACGCTGCCAGACTTCAAGTGTCTGCCTGGCGAGGGAGCGCATCTCCGCGGGGCGATTTCCATTTCGCCAAAGATGGATTACATGGAGAGGGCGTACGACGATGCGAAGTATGGACACTTCTCGCGCCGGCCGTACATCGACATGGTAATCCCAAGCTTGACCGATCCGTCCGTGGCACCGCCGGGAAAACACGTGCTTTCGTGCTTTGTGCAGTACGCGCCGTACAAACTGGCGGAAGGCACATGGGATGATCAGCGCGAAGCTTTTGGGAACAACGTGATCGACACCATCGCCGAGCATGCACCGAACATCAAGGACATTATTATCGGCAAGCAGGTGCTGACGCCGCTCGATATGGAGCAGGAATTCGGTTTGACGCAGGGCAATATTTTTCAAGGCGAACTTTCGCTAGAACAGCTTTTCTTCCTACGGCCGGTGCCCGGTTGGGCTTGTTACCGCACTCCAGTCGACAACCTTTATATGTGCGGATCGGCGACACATCCCGGCGGAGGGATCATGGGTGCCAACGGCCGGATCGCAAGCCAGGTCATTTTGAAAGAGTGGAAGAAGGCGGCGAACTGATATGCCACTCGGACAGAAAGCTGTGGTCATCGGGGGTGGTCACAACGCGCTGATCACCGCGTTCTATCTGGCCAAGGGCGGGTTCAAGCCGGTGGTGCTGGAACGCCGCGAGATGGTAGGCGGCGGGGCGATCACCGAGGAATTTCATCCGGGTTTTTGGGCCTCGACGCTTTCGCACACGCTTGGGCCTCTGCGCGCCGACATTATGCGCGACATGCAGCTCGATCGATTCAACCTGCAGATTTTTCGACCGGATCCGCGCGTGTTTGCGCCCGCGCCGGATGGCCGCGGCTTGCTCTTTTACGATGACGCGTCGAAGACGGCCGGAGCGATTTCGCATTTGTCAGCGAAGGATGGGACGACCTACGCCGAATTCGCCAAAACGCTCGAACAAGTCGCCAGCGTGATCAACCAGATTGCTTCGATTACGCCGCCGAGGATCGAGAATCCTTCGCCGGAAGACTATTGGAACCTGCTGAAGACGGGACGCAAAGTCAGGAGCCTGGGAAAGAAAGGAATGCTGGACCTGATGCGCTGGGGCCCAATGGCCGTGGCGGATTTCGTCGCGGAGTTTTTTGAAACGGAATTGCTGCGCGCGGTGATCGCGGGGCGAGGCATTTTCGGAACGAACCTGGGGCCATGGTCGGCGGGCTCGACGGCGGTGTTATTGCTGCGGGCTGCGGGGGACCCTCACCCAGTGGGTGCATCGACATTTCCGCGGGGCGGACTAGGAGAATGTTCACGAGCGCTGGCGGAAGCGGCGAAGAATGCCGGGGCGGAAATCCGGACGAACGCGGAAGTGGCGCAGATTCGGACGAAAAGCGGAGCCGTGACGGGAGTAGTACTGGCGAACGGCGAAGAAATCGCGTGCGAGGCGGTAGTGTCCGGTGTTGATCCGAAGCGGACTTTTTTCCAATTACTGGAGCCGGCAACTCTGGATCCGGTGTTTGCCATGCGGATGAAGAATTTTCGCGCTCGGGGAAATGTGGCCAAGGTGCACCTAGCGCTTGGCGATTTGCCGAATTTCCCTTCGCTTGCGAATGCCGTTGGGCCAGATGGATTTCGCGACGCGCTTTCGGGGCGGATTCACATCGGGCACGAGATTGACTATTTGGAGAAAGCGTTCGACGCAACGAAGTACGGTGAAATATCCTCGGCACCCTATCTCGATGTGACGATTCCAACGCTGCTCGATCCCTCGCTTGCGCCGGATGGGAGGCACGTGCTTTCCGCGTATTTCCAGTTTGCGCCGTACCAGTTGAGGGAAGGTAACTGGAAGGTGCGCCGCGGGGAGCTGGTGAACACCGTGATCAAGACGCTGGCGGTGTACTCACCGAACTTGGCAAACGTGGTGGAGGGAGCACACGTAATTACGCCATTGGATCTGGAAGAGACGTATGGTTACACTGGCGGGCACATTTTCCACGGCGAGCTGGCGCTGGACCAGATCTTCACGATGCGGCCGGTGCTGGATTGTGCGCGCTACCAGGCTCCGGTGCGCGGATTGTTTCTTTGCGGGAATGGCACACATCCGGGCAATGGATTGACCGGAGCGAGCGGCGCAAACGCGGCGAGGGAAATTATTCACGAGCTGCGATAATCGGAATAGGGATAACTATATGGGTACTCCCCGCCCTCCCGTTTTTCGTAAGTGCGGAAAAGAAAGAACTTAAGCCACACGCAAGCGGTTTAGAATCAACACTTGTGAGACAGGCTGTAAGTGTTGATTCTAAAGCAGGTTAGTGGAAGAGTTGTTTTGCGCATTTTCTGGTTTTCAAAGAACGGGGCGGCTCATTCCGAGCGAGCCGGGAGCTGCGCCGGTGAAGCAAGCCCCAAGACAACTCTATTACTAAATATAGTATAACTCAATAGATATAATATGTAAAGAGAATTCGGCGATCGCTGCGTGATGCAGGCTCACAACCTTACGGTGGAAAGCTCTGAAGCGAGAACAGGAGGGTGGGAAATGACCATGTTGGGGAAGATCATTGTTTTTGTCCTGGCAATTTCGAGCGGTTTGGCGGCGCGATGCCAGACGCAATCGCCGGAGCCCGCCCCGGCCCTCGCCGCCCAGGCGGCGACAGGAGCGTTTGTTGAGGTGGAAGGATCGAAACTGTATTACGAGGAATGTGGCACGGGTCCTGAAGCCGTGGTACTGATTCACGACGGAATTGCGCACTCGGTGGTGTGGGACGACGTATGGCCGGTGTTTTGCAAGCGATTCCACACGATTCGGTACGATCGCCGGGGTTACGGCCGCACTCCCGAGGCGACAACATGGTATTCCGAAACCGAGGATCTCGCAGCGCTGCTGCGCTCGCGTAGAGTTAAGAGCGCGATTCTAGTGGGCAGTTCCCACGGAGGGGAACTGTCGATCGATTTCATGCTTCAGCATCCCCGTTTGGTAAGACAACTCGTATTGGTAGGAGCTGTGCTGAGCGGCTTCCCGTACACGGATCATTTTCTAAATCGGGGAATGGTGAACTCCGAGCCCATTGAAAAGGGAGATGTGGCGAAAGGCCTTGCCAACTGGTCGAAAGACGAGTATCTCCTGGCTCCCGGGCACGAGATGGCGCAAAAGCGGCTGCTTGCGATTCTGACCGCGAATCCACAGGACATGACTCACGCTGACTTCGCGCGCGCAGCGAAACCGGCACTCTCGCGTCTTTCCGAGATACGCGTGCCTACCCTCATTCTTGTTGGAGAGGCGGACATCCCGGATGTTCATGCACACGCGGGTGCGATTGAAGCGGGGATAGCTGGAGCCAAGCGTGTGATCGTCAGCGACGGAGGGCATTTGATGTACCTGGAAAAGCCCGAAGAGTTCAGCAGCGCGGTGATCTCGTTCATCGAATCAAACGCCGACTAGGGGCATTTGGCCTCTTGAAATCCTGGGTGTGTACGGGAGTGCCGCACCTACGGCGCTTGGATTCGTTCAGGCACGGTCCCAGCGCTTACGCACTGGGCTAACTTGGTGGCGCGCCTCCAGCGCTGGTGTGATAGGGCAACGAGGATTTTTCTCCACGCTTCCAGTGTTTCCTCGAGAAAACCAAAATGACACCATGGTGGTGGGCTCAGGCGAATTAGAGGATAGTCCGGAGTAGTGGACAATGGAATGCGGGAGACGGGGCAGAGGTATACTGGGCGGGAAAGAGGAAGCGGAAAACTGAGGAGCGCGACATGGCGGACTACTATTTGCTGAAGACGGAACCTTCCGTGTATTCGTTTGCGGATTTGACGAAGGATGACGAAACGGAATGGGACGGAGTGAGTAACCCGACAGCGGTGAAAAACCTGCGTGAGATGAAGCCGGGCGTTCGACTGGTCATTTATGAGACAGGAGATACGAAGAGCGCGGTGGGAACGGCGACAGTGATTTCCGTGGAAACGAAGGATCCGAAGAAGCCGGTGGTGATGATTAAGGCGGGAAAGGGACTGGCGAAGGCAGTGACGCTGGAAGAGATCAAGAAGAAGAAAGTATTTGCGGATTCGCCTTTGGTGAGGATTGGCAGATTGTCCGTGGTGCCGCTGACGAAGGCGCAGTATGAAGCGCTGGTGGGAGGATAAGGTGTAACGATTCTTCTTCGCGAGCTTCGCTACCCTGCAACGCAGAGATGGCAGAGGTCAATTTTTGTGGAAATTATTCCACGTGACCATCGCTACTGTTCAGTTGGAGCAACGAATAGCAATCCTCGAGCGCTACCAAACCCCGTGACAATTGGCGTGACAACGCCGTTGTCGAGGTTCAGAGTTCCGACAAGCCCCAACGTATCGGAAGCGGAGTAAGCCACACCGGGCTCGAACCCGAACGTGCCGCTATCAATACGGTAGATGACGCCCGCACTGACATCCGTGACCAGCAAGAAAGCATGCGAATGCGGCGCGAAAGCGGTGTCGTCCAAGGTGATGGTTGCGCCACCTGGGCCGGTGGCAGACGAGGTGATGTTGATGCGGCCGATGGTCTGCTGGTCTGTTAATGGATGCCGTATGAACACGAGTTCAGAGTCCGCTTGGCTGTCGAGGACAATATTTCCGCGAGGATCAATGGTCATTGAGTCAGGGTCGGTAAGGTTCAATTGAACGGTGTTGGCGGTGGGAATGTCGGTAGCGCTGGCATTGCCATTGAACACGGGTTCAAGAAGGACCTCGCTTCCCGAAAGAGAGGCGCGTACGAGGGCTGGGAAAACGTTGTTGCCCATCGCATCCAGATTCGGATTCGAGGCGGTAATGTAAACCTTGCCGTCCTTGACGACCATATCATCGTAGCCACCGCCGTGAGGGGTCGGCGCAAAGGTGTAATTCTTCGCATGCCCGGATTCCAGATTGATTACAACCAGATTGGGATTGGCGTCTTCGTTTTGCAGAGCCCAGAGTTCATCATCGCCGACCACGCGCAGCCCGTCGTTGTGGCCCTGCACTTGAAAAGTATGCAGCAATGTTCCGGCCAGAGAAAATACAACAATGGTGCTGAATTTACCATCGGTGCCGTCCTTGGCCACATGATTTTGGAATCCCACAATGATGTTGTTGCGCCACCGCACGATTGAATCGGGCTGGGAGACACCCATTGGGCTTTGAGCGAAAACGCTGACTTTGTAGGGAGGTGTTGCTACCGGCGGAGTCTGGGCCGGAACGGGCACCGCCACCACCAGCGAGATTAGCAGTGAGCCACAGACTACTAGCGAGCAGGTTAGAAATTTTCTAGCATTGCGGGCTTCCATTTCGGCCTCCTCCTGACGGACTGACGAATGAACCAAGCGGGACGAGAGGATAGAACTTTGTCCATTACATTTTGATGAACGGGTTGTGACGCTAGCATGGCAGAGACGTTCGTGCGGAAGCTTGTAAGTCAGTCCACCGGACGTTCATGGCGGCGCAGTGGCTGCTTTTGGAGGCGAATCGAGTGGATCCAAATTGAGGCAGTATTCGGATTCGGGGCTTGCTTGTGGGTGGTATCTGCGAAGTCTATAATTGAACGTTGTCTTGTGAGGAGGGAATGATTATGGCGACGGCAGACGCGAAATTGCATGTAGCGGAATTCACGAATGAGCCATTTATCGATTTTTCGAATGCGGAGAACCGCAAACGGATGGTAGCGGCGCTGGCGAAAGTGAAATCGGAGTTTGGGCACGAATACCCGATGTGGATCGCGGGGAAGAGGGTGGTGACGACGGGGAAAAGGAAGTCCACAAACCCTTCACGGCCGTCGGAAGTGATTGGCGTGTTCCAGGATGCGTCGAAGGAACAGGCGATTGAAGCGATTGAGGCGGCGAACAAATACTTTGACGTGTGGAAGAAGGTGCCGGCGCAGGAACGCGCGAAGTGTTTGTTCAAGGCGGCGGCGATTGTGCGCGAGCGCAAGTACGAGTTGAACGCGCTGGTGTGCTACGAGGTGGGGAAGACGTGGATCGAGGCGGACGCGGACATCGCTGAAACGATTGATTTTTGCGAGTTTTACGGCCGAGAAATGCTGCGGCTGGCGGAGCCGCAGAAACTGGTGCCGATGCGCGGGGAGCGGAGTTACCTGACGTACATCCCGCTGGGCGTGGGGGCAGTTATCCCGCCGTGGAATTTCCCAATGGCGATCATGGCGGGTCTGGTGGCGTCGTCGCTGGTCACCGGGAATACGGTGGTGCTGAAGCCGGCATCGGATTCACCGACGATTGCGGCGAGGTTCGTGGACATTTTATTTGAAGCGGGGATTCCGAAGGAAGCGGTGCAGTTTGTGACCGGGTCAGGCGCGGCGGTCGGCGACGCGATCGTGCAGCACCCAAAGACTCGATATATCAGCTTCACGGGCTCGAAGGAAGTGGGTTTGCGGATCGCGGAACTGGCCGCCAAACCATCTCCAGGGCAGATCTGGATCAAGCGGACGGTGCTGGAGATGGGCGGCAAGGATGGGATCGTGGTGGATGAAGAGGCAGACATCGATGCCGCAGTGGAAGGCACGGCGCAGGCAGCGTTTGGGTACCAGGGGCAGAAGTGCTCGGCGTGCTCGCGCGTGATTGTGAGTGAGAAGGTGTACGACACGTTTCTGAATAAGCTGGTGGAACGCACGAAGAAGATCAAAGTGGGACCGAGCGACGATCCGAACAACTACATGGGCCCAGTGATCAATGAATCGGCGATGAAAGGAATCCTGAACTACATCGAAGTTGGAAAGAAAGAAGGGCGGTTGATGGTGGGTGGCGGACGGGCCGCGGGGGATGGCTATTTTGTGGAGCCCACGGTCATCGCGGACATCGACCCGAAAGCGCGGCTGGCGCAAGAAGAGGTGTTTGGTCCAGTGCTGGCGGTTATCAAGGCGAAGAACTTCGATCACGCGATGGAGATAGCGAATAACACTGAGTTTGGATTGACGGGCGCGGTGTATACGAAGAATCCGGCGAAGATCCGGCGGGCGGAGGAGGAATTCCACGTGGGGAATTTGTATCTGAACCGGAAGTGCACAGGAGCGATGGTGGGCGCGCATCCGTTCGGGGGATTCAACATGAGCGGAACGGACTCGAAAACCGGTGGGAAAGATTATTTGCTACTGTTAATGCAGGCGAAGGCCGTGGCGGAAAAGGTGAGCTAGGAAACTACGAAGCAAGAAAGCAGCGAAGTAAGGAAGTGAAGAAATAGAGAAAGAACTAACGCAGAGGAAGAACACAGAGGGCACGGAGATATCGAGATGGGGCGGAGGAAATTCTGCCCCTTTTTTAGTTTGGGAAAGCCTTATCCACTAGGGAATGACCTCCGGCGATGCGTATTGCTTGAATTATAAGTTGAGATCCTTCGCCCATCCTCGTCGGATGAGCTCAGGATGTGACACGCGTTGACTTTGGTTGGCGATCGAGTGGAGGGTCGGCAAGAGGACAGTGCTGTCAAATCTCAGATCGGCAGGGGATATTTCACCCCTTATTTATTCTGGCGAGACAGAGGCTGTTTTTCGCGAAACCCATTTGAGGAGCAAATAAACAGGAAAACTGAAGGCGAGGGCTTTCAGCGTGAGGATGCTATTGGCGCGATCCTCGCGAACCGCTTCGATGAGGAAGCCGACGGAGCCGAGGAGAGCTATGGCAGTGGTCCAGGGATAGCCCCAGGCGCGATAGGGGCGGGAGGCTGCCGGATCGCGGAAACGAAGAATGAAAAGTGAAATAAAAGAGAGCATGTAGTTGGTAACGAAGAAAAAGGCGAGCATGGCGATGACTCGCTGGAACTGGCCGATGGCGAAGATGACGCCGACAAACGCGCTCAGAAAAAGAGCCAGTGTTGGCGTGCCGCCTTTGTTCACGCGGGAAACCTGGGAGAAGAAGAGCGTGTCGCGGCTCATAGCGTAGATGACGCGGGCGCCCATCAGATGCAGAGCGTTGATGGAGCTGAAGAGCGCGATGACCATGATGGAGCGGAAGATAAAGTCGCCGTGATGGCCAAAGACTCTTTCGGCGGCGAGGCCGAGAGAGAAATCGTTGCCCGCGATCTGGTGCATGGGCAAGACGTAGAGTACCGCCGCGTTGATGAGCAGGTAGATGACAACGAGCGAGAGCAGGCTGGCAAAAATCGCGCGGGGCACGAGATAACCCGGGTTCCTGACTTCGTCGCCGAAGTAGATGACGCCGTCCCAGCCGTCGTAGGTATAGATGGTGGCCTGCATGCCGAGGAGGAGCGCGGTGACGAGAGCCGCGCCGGCGGGAATAGCGACGGGAGCAGCAGCGGCGAGAGCGGCGTGGGCGTGCTTGCCCATGGTGAAACAGGCAATCACCATGATGAAGAAGACGAGGGCCTTCATCAGCGTGGTGAAGTTCTGGACTTTGCTTCCCATGCTGATGCTCTTCCATTGAAGAAGCGCAAAGAGAACGATGACGGAGACGCCGGTAATTTTGACTATCGGGAACCCGTCGAAGGCGGGATAGAGCATTTGAGCAAGATTGAGGGACCGGCCGTGGATCGGGAGGACACCGTCGAAAAAAGGGAAAAGCTTTGCGAGGTATTCGCCGATGACGATGCCAACCGCACCGGTGGTGCCGCAGGTGGAGACCCAATCGCTCCAGCCCACGATGAAGCCGGAATAGTCGCCTAAAGCGCGGCGGGAGAAATTGTACTGGCCGCCGCTTTTGGGAATCATGGTGCCGAGCTCTGAAAGCTGAAAAGCGCTGACTAGAGCATACAAGGCGCCACCGATCCACACCGCGATGAAGAGCCAGACATTGGGGAGGCGCGCCGCGATGTCGCCGGGGGTGCGCACGATACCAACGGAGATGGAATTGCCAACGGCAACGGCGATGCCGAAACCTACGCCAAGCACTTGCAGAAGTTTGCCTTTTTCCTTGCGGGGATGGGTGGGGCGCGCGGGCTGATCAGCGGGGAGCGAGTCAGTAGGGGTCGGCAATGTACGGTCTCAGAGGGGCGATGGCGCTATGGGCCATCATACGTTTGCGTGGGGGAAATGCAAATTGGAATGTTCCGGCAACAGCATCGCCCGCAAAGGTCAGCGAATGATTTCGACTTCGTTGTCGCCGGTTGGCAGTGATTGAACCCTTGTCCTCGGCTGATTCTCGATAAAGTCGGAGAGCTCCAGGCGGAGATTGCCGGCGTTGGTGGCATAGGTCAGAGCAACGTCCAGATCGATAACACCTGCGCGAACGAGCCTCTCGATTTCACTGTCGAAGTGTTGCATGCCGTCATTGGAACCGTCACGCATGGCATCAAGAAGCGATTTTCCTTCGCATTCACCTTTTTCAACATACTCGCGCGTGCGCATGGAAGACTTCAGGATTTCGAGGACTGCGATGCGGCCCTTGCCATCCAAGCGCGGAAGAAGACGCTGGGAGAGGATGAAGCGAAAGGCCTTGGATAGGCGGTTGCGAATGCCCTGCTGATCTTCCATCGGAAATGCGCCTACGATGCGCTCAACAGTTTTAGCGGCGTCGATGGTGTGGAGAGTGGAAAGAACAAGATGGCCCGTCTCGGAAGCTTCGAGGGCGATTTCGATGGTTTCGCGGTCGCGCATTTCTCCCACGAGAATGACCTTGGGAGCCTGGCGGAGGGCGGCGCGGAGAGCGGCGGAAAAAGTGGGGGTGTCGCTGTGCAGTTCGCGCTGGTGAATGGTGGCCTTTTTATGGCGGTGGAGAAATTCGATGGGATCTTCAATGGTGAGGATATGGATGGCCTTCTCTTCGTTCATTTTGTCGACCACGGCGGCCAGGGTGGAGGATTTTCCGGAGCCCGTGGGGCCAGTGACGAGAACGATGCCGTTGCGCAGGTCGCAGATTTCCGCAAGTTGGGGAGGCAGTTGCAGATCCTGCAAACTGGGGATGCGATTGGCGATGACGCGCATGACAATCGCACAACTGCCGCGCTGGCGGAAGATGTTGACGCGAAAGCGCGACGCGCCCTCGAGGCCGTAAGAAAGATCGGCGGAGCCTTCGGCTTCCAACTTGTGGGCGGCATGCTCATTGTTGCCGAGAATGACGCGCGCGATGTGGTCGGTGTCAGCGGGTGCCAGGCGCTCAAGGCCTTTGAATTTCAGCTCCACAAGCTGGCCGCTGATTTCGACCTGAGGAGCTCGTCCGGGCGAGAAAATCAGGTCGCTGACGTGGCCTTGCGACTTCAACATGGCGAGGATCAGTTGTGGCACCGGGAAGGATCTGGGTGCGGGCGGCGGCGTTGGCGTTGGTGTCAAGCTCATGGTTCCCCTGAAAGGCTATGTATGCAGATTGCATATGTGAGGGACTGCGTGGGCAGCCACTCCGTGAAATTGGGTCTCTCCTAGTTTACGGCGAGTGCGGAAAATCAATAGGAAGTCGAGGTACAGGGTTACTTGGGTGGTTACTAACCGATTGTGTTAGGGATAAGAGTTGAGCGCGGTGTCCCGCCGGGCTTAGTACGAATGGCGCTAGCGCATTTTGGGAACTCGGGGCGGCTCGTCAGTGGAGAATTCGAGGGCCAGTTGGCCGGTGCTGGAAGGAGTAGAGACGCGCAAGGAAGAGCAGTCGTTGACGATCCAGTCAGCGCCGGCGGCGAGGAGTGGTTCATCGGGGGTCGTGGTGCGAATGGCGAGGACGCGGGCGCCAGCGGCTTTGCCGGAGCGCGTGCCGGAGGGAGCGTCTTCGATGACGACGCAAACTTGGGGTGCAAGTTGAATCGCGGCGGCGCCTTTCTCGTAGGGCTCCGGGTGCGGCTTGCCGTGAAGAATGTCGCTGGCGGTGACGAGATGGGCGGTGTGCTGCCAAAGGCCGGCGGCGCGCAGGCGGACTTCGGCGAGGGCGCGCGTGGCGGAGGTGACCACGGCGAATTGCGCCTGCGGAACAGAGGCGAGCAACTCTTTGGCCCCAGGGAGGGCAACAACGTCGGCGACATCATCGATTTCGGCGCGCTCCATCCAGTGATCTTCGGCGAGATGGACAGCGGGGTCCGCTTGAGGGAGAAGATCCCGGAT
>JBAVHY010000375.1:0-3555 GCA_049686315.1 Candidatus Acidiferrum sp.
CGGATTGATCGTCGGAAACGTTTTCCCCGACGCGGAATCCACCCACTTGTTGTTAATCAGCAATTTCGTTGCGCTAATCCTTACCGTCGGTTCAATCGCCGTCGTCGCTGTAGCCATATTGTCCTCCTTGCTGGGTCAGCAAAGCCTATACCCGTGCGCCTCCAGAATCAACAAACCGATGCATCAAATCGAATTTTCACCATAACAACCGACCCAATTCCTCCGACACGTCATTCCGCCCGCCCCGCTTGCCCGAGTTCCGAGGGGAGCGGAGTCGAAGGGAACGCAGTCCCCGGAGTGACGAATCTAACCTCCAACCTCGGCTTGTAGCGGCGGGTTTACCCCGCCATCTTGGGTTTGCTCTTTTCCTTTTGAACCTTTGAACTTTTGAACTCTTCAACTTCCCAGACTATTTATTGAAGGATTGGCTCACCCGCTGGGCCTCAGACAGAACGTGGAGGGTGTTTTCGCCGAGGATCTTGCGGATGTCGGATTCGGAATATCCCTTCTTCAGCAGGGCGTCGGTGATTTGCGGGATATGCGTGACATCTTCCATGCCAAGGGGCATGACCGCGCCATCGAAATCGGAGCCCAGGCCCACATGATCGACCCCGGCGATTTTCACCGCGTGGTCGATGTGGTCGACGATGAGCGTCCAATCGACCTTAGGAACTTTCCCGGCGTTCATGAAATCGCGGACGACCTGGTCTCCGGCGACTTCCTTGCATGCCGCGTTCTCACCGCAACGCTTCTTGACTTCCTCGTTGATCTCTTTTTCTGCTTCCGGATGCGCAGTTTCGTAATTGCGAAATTCCTGGCTGAGAAAACCGACGTGATAGTTGATCTGGATGACGCCACCATTCTTGGCGAGGTCGCGGAGCATATCGTCGGTCATGTTGCGGGCAGCGTTGCAAAGGGAGCGGCAGGAGGAGTGGGAGGCAAAAACGGGCGCTTTGCTGGTGGCCAGAACGTCGTAGAAAGTCTTGTCAGAGACATGGGAGACGTCTACGAGGATGCCGAGGCGATTCATTTCGCGGACGACGTCCTTGCCGAAATCAGTGAGGCCGTTGTGCTCGGGCTTGGCGGTGGACGAGTCGGCCCACTCGTTGTTTTCCATGTGTGTGAGGGTCATGTAGCGAACGCCGAGAGCAGCGAAGGTGCGAAGGACGGCGAGATCGTTGCCCATCATGTGGCCGCCTTCGACTCCCATAAGTGCGGCGATTTTGTTTTCTTTTTTCGCTGCGCGCACCTCCTCGGCGGTGGTGGCAAGGGCCAGATCATTGGGATGCTCGCGGGCGGTTTCGCGAACCGCGTCGATCTGGTCGAGCGCCTTCTTGACCGCTTCCGGGCCGAGGATTTTGCCGGAGATCCAGATGGAAAAGAAAATGGCGGAGAGCCCGCCTTCGCGCATACGGGGAATGTCAATGTTGCCGTCGGAGTGACGCGCGGAGAGGTCGAACTTGGGATCGAGAAGACGCTGGGTGGTGTCGTCGTGCGTGTCGACAACGATCGAGGAAAGCTGTAGCTTCTTCGCTTTTTCGGAAATGGAATCCGCCGAAGTGGAAACCAGCATCACGAAAACTCCCACAAGACACACGGAAAGAAACACTAGTGCGCGCAGCATCAGCCCCCCAGCGGGGAAAATTTAGCCTAGGTAGAGTAGCAGACTTTTGCTCCTCCCCCTGGCCCAAACCAGTCACAAGTCACTCCGGACGCATTATAGGTTGAACAGTTCGCGTAGCCGCTTCGTTTGTTGCCGGGAAACAGGTATTTCCGACTGTTTCTTGTCGTTCATTTTCAGCATGAAGCTGGATTTGAACCACGGAACGACTTCCTTGATGTGATGAATGTTGACTAGATACGAACGGTGCGGACGCCAGAACGAATCGGGATCGAGGGTGTCCAGCAGTTCCTCTAGTGTGCGATAGTTCGAGGTGCCTTCGGCATCCTTGCCGATGATGGAGATGAGTCCGCCCTCGATGGAGGCGAAAATCAGATCGCGGGAATCGACGAGAAGCATGCGCTGCTGAGAGCGCACCAGGACTTTGGCGGGTTGCGTAGTGCCCGCCTTGGGGGCGGCTAGTTGCGAGACCAATTGTTCGAGCCGCTCGGTGGGGCTGGTCTGGGCGTCGATTTCTTTTTTTACTTTTTGAATGGCTCTCGAGATGCGCGCCTTGTCGAACGGTTTTAGGACATAGTCAACCGCGTTGACGTCGAAGGCCTGCACGGCGTAGTGGTCGAACGCCGTTGCGAAGACCACATGAGGGACTTTCAGCTTGCGCTCGACTAGCTTTTTCAGCACTCCGAATCCGTCCAGGCCCGGCATCTGCACGTCCAGAAAAACCAGGTCGGGATTGTGCTCCTTGATGAGGTTGATGGCATCCAGCCCATTTTTCCCTTGCGCGAGCACGTGGATATCGGGAAACCCCTTGAGCAAGAAGGCCAATTCCTCGCGGGCCGGCTTTTCGTCATCGACGATGATGGTGTTGATAGCCATGGTTGGTGGACACCGTGAGTATATGATGCCGTGGGCAGGGAAGTGAAGGTTCGAACTGCGGCTTACGCAGATTGGGGAAAACAATGGCTAAGGGAGAAGCGAAGATTCTAAAGAGCGAGGTGGTTTATCAAGGGAAAGTGTTCGGGGTTAGGCGAGACGAAGTTCTGGAGCCTGGCGGGTTGCGAGCTACGCGCGAGGTCATCACCCACCCGGGGTCGGTGGTAGTTCTGCCGGTGCTGGCGGATGGCAGGATTGTAATGATTCGGCAATACCGCCACGCCACGCGCCAGTACTTATGGGAATTGGTGGCGGGACGCATCGACGAAGGAGAGACCGTGAAGGAGGCCGCGGCGCGGGAACTGCTGGAAGAGACCGGCTATCGAGCAAAACGATTCACTGAATTCATGGATGTGTTTCCTACACCGGGATTCCTGGAAGAACGGATGCATATCTTGCTGGCGGAAGGGCTTAAGGAAGGAGAAGCGCAGCCGGAGGAGGACGAGAAAATAACTTCCCGCTTGTACGGAGTGCAGGAACTGAAACAAATGATGCGATCCGGAAAATTGCGGGACGCGAAGTCCATCGCCGGGATTTTGTACTACCTAACCTTTTTAAGGTAGTGTCCGGCAAGGCCGAATAGGGTTTGAAACGATTTTTGCTGCACAAAATGCACAGGGGATTGTTTCTTTCCGCATGGAACTATTGACTCCGAAAACCAGTTTGATAGACTCCGCGCAATTCGTGCTCATGGCGGCGATTGGTTTCTGAACCGCCCCAAGAGTAAGAAACATCTGAGTCACCTGCCAAAGGAGACACGAAGTGCGTGGAACAATTAAATGGTTCAATAACTCGAAAGGATACGGATTCATTGGGAGGGAAGATGGGCCTGATGTGTTCGTACATTATTCGGCGATCGTCGGAGATGGCTACCGCACATTGCAGGAAGGAGATACGGTCGAGTTCGAAATCGTGCAAGGTCCGAAAGGCCCCCAAGCCGCGAATGTGACCAAGGCATCCTGAGAATCGAGAAAGAAATCATATTGCCGGCGGAGGCGAGA
>JBAVHY010000376.1:0-6360 GCA_049686315.1 Candidatus Acidiferrum sp.
ACTCCAGTTCGAGCAGCAGTCCAGTTTCACTTTTCCAAGGCTCTATCTCGCTGCTGGTGTCACAAGCCTTCGCACCACTGCGAGCGTGGAGCCGTATGCGGACCTGAACCTGAAGACCTGGATAGACGCTGGCAAAATTCCTGGCCCGAATATTCATGTGACGGGGCCGTATCTGGAGGGCAAAGGAAATTTTCGTCTGCCCGTCCACGAACTCAGCGGTCCTAATGATGCTCGTAAGACAGTTGAATTCTGGACCGATCAGGGTGTCACTTCCTTCAAAGCGTTCGTGCATATCACCACGGCCGAGTTGAAGGCTGTGATCGATGAGGCGCACAAGCGCGGCCTCAAAGTGACGGGGCATCTCTGTTCGATCACGTACCGCGAGGCAGCCGAACTTGGCATCGACGACATCGAACACGGATTTGTACTTGCCACGGACTTCAATTCGGAGAAGAAGCCGGACGTTTGTCCGTCGAGCACCGAGCAGTCGCGAGCTGCTTTCTTGGCTCTCACTCCGGAGAGTCCCGCGGTTCGCGAGCTATTCCAGATACTGATACAGCATCATGTTGCTATCACCTCGACCCTCCCAGTCGTGGAGGCCTACTCGTCTGATCGCCCCCCTCTGCAACAGCGTGTTCTTGATGTCATGTCGCCACAGGCGCAGGCTGGGTATTTATCGCAGCGAGTGCAACAACCCGTCACCCGTAATCTGAAGAAGGAGATGGAACTGGAGCGCGCCTTTGTCAAAGCGGGTGGGACGTTGCTAGCGGGCCCCGACCCAACTGGGATCGGGGGCGTCGTGGCAGGATTCGGTGATCAGCGCGAAGTGGAACTTCTTGTCGAAGCCGGCTTCACGCCCATAGAAGCCATTCATATCGCTACTGAGAATGGCGCACGATTTCTACAAGAGGAAGACAGGATTGGCACATTGGCTTCGGGGAAGCGCGCCGACCTAGTGGTCGTTCGCGGAGACCCATCGTCCAAAATATCCGACATCGAGAATGTCGAGATCGTTTTTAGGGATGGGGTTGGTTATGATCCCACAAAGCTGATTGATTCAGTGCGTGGCCTCGTCGGGCTTCGCTAGCGATACTTATCCAAGCGGCTTTGAGCGCTTACAGGATTGCTTTTAGCGGAATCTGGGAAGAGTGGGATGGTGAAAATGAAAGTCCCTACTTCGGAAGGCTTTGTGCAGATTTCGGTGGCATTGGTTCTGCTCGGATTGGCCGGCACGAACTCAGTAGCCCAGGGAGGCATTGCGGCGCCATCCGGCCAGCACGCGGTGCTTGTCGATAATATTGGCAGCTATGGGCGGAAGATCACGACAACATCTCCTCTCGCCCAGAAATTCTTTGATCAGGGTCTGCGCCTGGTTTACGGATACTACTTCCCTGAAGCGATCGCGTCGTTTGAAGAAGCACAGCAGTACGACCCCGATCACCCGATGCTCGATTGGGGCCTGGCCCTAGCGATGGGTCCTAACCCCAACAGCAGGAAGAATAGCTTTCCCGATGACCCGCACGGCGATGGGCGAAAGGCAATTACGATTGCACGAGCCCATTTGGCTAGCGCGACACCAGTCGAGCAAGCGCTTATCGAAAGCCTGTCAGTCCAGTACGACACTGACCGATATCCGGATCGGGCTGTTCGCGACGAAAAATATATTGAGGCAACGCGATCAGTGCTCGACCGATACCCAGATGACCTAGAAGCTGGCTTCATGTATGTGGACGCACTGATGATCCGCGGTGCATGGAATTACTGGCAGCGAAATGGTTCGCCGCTCCCCGGCACCCGCGAGGCCGCCGCCGCGCTTGAACATCTCATGGCGCTCGAACCCAATCATCCTGGGGCCGTTCACCTCTATGTACATCTGTTCGAGAGTTCCGCTGAGCCGGAAAGAGCTTTGCCACAGGCTGATCGGCTCGAATCGATCATGCCGAAAGCGGGCCACATGGTTCACATGCCCTCGCACATTTATCTTCGTGTCGGGCAATACGAGAAAGCGATTGCCAGCAATGAGCGGTCGGTGGCAGCCGATCGATTCTTCTTGTCGCAATGGGGAGACCGCCCGTTTCCGACCGAGGGCACGTATCACCTTTCGGCCAGCACTCACGCACCGCATGCGTTGGACGTACTGCGGTATGCCGCGATACTCCAAGGCAATTACGCGCGGGCACTCCAGGCGGCGCACGATCTCGCTGGTTCACACAGCATGATGGCGGCTAATCCACGGCAGCAACGCCTTCCTGCCGTGTGGATTGTGCATAAGGCGTTTGGCAAATGGCAAGCCCTCCTGGCCGAGCCGGCTCCACCAGCTGACCGCTTGTACTTGAGTGGAGCGTGGCGCTACTTTCGTGGCAGTGCGTTTGCGGGACTCGGGGAGATCAAGAAAGCAGAGAGTGAACTGGAGGCGCTCGCAACAACGTCACGCGATCCGGCGTTGAAGGACGTGCTCTCCGGGGCAAATTCCGCAGGGCCGATTCTTGCCATGCTGTATCACGCGTTGTCAGGCGAAATCGCCAGGGCACGTGGTCAGCGCGCTGAAACGGTTCTTGCGTTCGAACAAGCCGTGCGAATGCAGGATGCACTCAATTTCAATGAGCCTCCCGACTGGCCGCAATCGATGAGACTGTACTTGGGAGCAGCTTTGCTTGAGGCTGGGCGCGCCAAAGATGCTGAAGGGGTTTATAGCGAAGAACTCCGAAGTTTCCGCGACAACGGATGGGCTCTGTTCGGATTGTGGCAGAGTGTACAAGCCCAGGGCCGGACCGCGGAAGCTAAGCAGATTCGAGAACGATTTGATCGAGCGTGGAAGAATGCTGATGTCGCCCTGAGTTCGTCGATATTCTGATATCGAGCATAAACTTTTCCGGTCAGAATCCATTCTCCATGCCTCGAGGGCATCGCTTTGTGATCAAACCTGGCCGATGTGGACTTCTGTAACCAGAAGCCTGGAACGGCAACGGCGGTAAGTAGGTTGGAGAGAGGCGGTCGGCAATGAGTAGTCGATATGTGTCGTTTCTAGCCGTCACGATGGTATTTCCCATGGGGGTCGTTGGGACCGATGGACCAGCCCTCACCCCTCAACAACGGGAGGTGTTGAGGGTAAGCGAAGCCTGGCTGGACGCATTCAACCATCGAGATCTTGAGACGTTTGCGCGTTACGTTGATGATGATTTTATCGGCTCCACGGATGACGGGATACTCATGACCAAAGCCAGACTCCTCAAGCGACTTGCAACGCATCCGCCGGAACAGGAGCAGCGCAGCGATGTGCGCGACATTCGCATTCGCGTCGATGGCGATTCAGCCATTATCAACTATCTGCTTTCTGTCGCCGAAGGTGGTTTTCAGCCAAAGACCCTGTCCTTCCAATTTCGACGCACGGAATTCTTCAAGAAGAAGAACGGAACCTGGCTCGCCATCGCGGCGCATGAAAGCCAGCTGCTGATCAATCATCGCGTCTCCGTGAAAATTGATCCCAGGACTTTGAAGGACTATGAAGGTCGGTACACGTTTCGGCCCGGCTTCCCCGCAACCTACACGGTCGAGGGCGACCACCTGATCGATGAATGGAAGGGCGAGAAGACAGAAGCGCTTCCCATGGCCAAGGACACCTTTTTTGAGCGCGAGGATCTGGGCTGGACGACCTTTGTTCGAGACAAGCAGGGTCGGGTCACGGGCTACGTCTACCATTACGCTGACGGGCAGCAAGCCACAGGAAAGAAGATTAAGTAGCAAGGAAGGTCACATGAGAATGAGCCTGAGACTTCTTGCACTCAGTTGCGTTCTTGCCGCACCGGCAGGCGTTGCGCGCGCTCAGAACCAGAGTGACGACGCCTTGTCGGCGAAAGTCGACGCAGTCGTCGGCGCGCAAATGCGCGAACAGAACATTCCGGGCGTCAGTCTGGCTGTGATGCGCGACGGGAAGGTCATCAAGGCGGCGGGATACGGCCTCGCGAACGTAGAACTCAATTCCCCGGTCACCCCACAGTCGGTCTTTACCACCTGCTCGATCGCGAAGCAGTTTGTGGCGATGGGCGTAATGATGCTAGTGGAACAGGGTAAGGTTGCGCTCGATGAAAGTGTCGCAAAATATCTTCCCAATTCACCTCCGGCGTGGAAGGACATCACAGTACGACACCTGTTGACACACACTTCTGGTGTTCCAGATTACGCATTTGGCCCCACTCCCTTGGTTGATCTGCGTCATGACTACACGGAGGACGAAGTCGTCCGTATTCTCGCCAGGCAATCTCTGGACTTTCCCCCTGGGCAGAAGCGGAGCTACAGCAATAGCGGTTATGTGATTTTGGGTGCCCTGATTCGTGAAGTGACCGGCAAGAGATGGGATGAGTTTTTGCAGGAGCGCATTTTCAGACCTTTGGGAATGACTTCTACACGCTTGATGAGCGAGACGGACATCATTCCGAACCGAGTGCGGGCATACGCTCTCGTCAACGACCAGTGGAAGAATGAAAAATGGTGGGCGCCATCGCTAAATACCTTCGCGGATGGGGGGCTGTATACGACAGTGCTCGACATGGCGAAGTGGGATGCAGCGCTCTACACCGAGAAGGTGATCAAGCGTTCTAGCCTCGAACAGATGTGGACGCCAGTGAAGCTCAACAGCGGACAAACCTATCCCAATGGTTTGGGATGGCTCTTGGGAGAGCGAAACGGACACCGGGTCGTTTGGCACGACGGATATTTTGAAGGAACCAGCACGGTTATCTCCCGTTACCCGGACGATCGGCTGACCATCGTTGTCTTCATAAATATCGGAGGAGGCGACGAAGAGAATCCGCGGCAGGTGCGGATTGCCGATGAGGTTGCAGCGATCTATCTTCCGGCGCTGAAGGTGTCTGCAGTTTCTAGAAATAACTGACCACCGTGGTTGCGAACCTTTCGGGTCCGGAACTGTTCAAGTCTCGAACTTTTCCAAGCGATACCTTGGAATTTATAAGCGTGGTGGAGTACGTCCTATGAAGACTCTGAACATTGTATTGACAGGTTGCGTGTTATTTGGTCTTGCAACAGCGTCGATCGCACAAACTCCGAGCGATAATGCTTTGTCGGCGAGAGTCGATGAAATCGTTCGCAGGCAAATGCGCGAACAAAACATCCCGGGCGTCAGCTTGGCCGTAATGCGCAACGGGAAGATCATCAAGGCCACGGGATACGGCCTGGCAAACGTCGAACTCAGCGTCCCAGTGACGCCGCAGATGGTATTCAACCCCGCTTCCCTGGCAAAGGCGTTCACCGCGACTGCGGTGATGATGCTGGTCGAAGCAGGCAAAGTCGGGCTGGACGATAAAGTCTCCAAATATCTGCCGGAAGCGCCCGCCACGTGGAACGACATAACGATCCGGCGCTTGCTTACGCACACCTCCGGCCTGCGGGATTACTTTGGGGAAGATGGCGATCCCAAGTACGACTTCCACCAGGACTTCACGGAAGACGAACTGGTCCGCAAGTTTGCCGCTCAGACCATGAGATTTCCGGCGGGAGAGCAGTGGCGGTACAACAACGCCGGCTATGTGATTCTGGGCGTGGTGATCCACCGCGTGACTGGCAAATTCTGGTTCGATTTCGTCAAGGAACGCATCTTCGATCCGCTGGGCATGACTTCCACCAGGCTCATTGGTACCGACAACATCATCCCGAACCGGGTCAACGGATACTACCTGGTCAACGGCCAATGGAAGATCGAACCGTGGGTCGCGCCGTCGTGGTACACGACAGCCGATGGCTCGCTTTACACCAACGTCTTCGATATGGCGAAGTGGGACGCTGCGCTCTACACCGAGAAACTGATCAAGCGTTCGACCCTGGAGCAGATGTGGACGCCAGTGAAGCTGAACGATGGAACGACCTACCCTTACGGCTTCGCATGGCGCGTCTCCGACGTGAATGGACATCGGCTCATTCAGCATGACGGTGTGGACTACGCGTTTACCAGTAGGTTTGCCCGGTACGTGAACGACGGTCTTTCAGTGATCGTCTTCATGAACCTCGGTGAGGACGATGAAGCCGCCATGCCCAAACGCATGACCGACAACGTGGCCGCCATCTACATTCCGGCTCTAGGAAAAGGCAACGGACAGCCGCCTCCGGCCGCTGCCCGAGAAACCGAGCAGTCAACAACATCGAATCAACCTACCGCCCAGAAGCTTTCGTCACAACAGAAAGACGTTTGGAAGGGAGAGCAAGACTCCTTCCGCTATCTGAATACAAAAGATCTAAAAGACTACATGATAGTTAGTTGGAATAGCTCGGTCTCCGGTTTTACCCGGCAGGCGTTTCCGCCATTAAAGCATGTTAGGTTTCCACTGGCTACTCCCGGAAACGGAGGCC
>JBAVHY010000377.1:0-1882 GCA_049686315.1 Candidatus Acidiferrum sp.
AACAAAAACCGTTCCCACCCGCTCTCAAAAGGTCTTCGTAATCCTCCACCGCTGGCGGCAGGGGAATCTTGGCCGAAGCCACCACAAACACGCGCTCGAACTCTACGGACGCCTTGATCTGCTCGTAAATCGGCAAGAGCACATCGTCTACGATGAGAAAGCGTCCACCTCCGTGCCGCGCGATGTAGGCGATTTCTCCGGGGGCAAGGCGCAGGTTCAGAGTGTGCATCACCCCGCCACATGCCGGAATGCCCAAATAGGCTTCGAGATGAGCGTGGTGGTTCCACATGAGCGTAGCCACGCGGTCGCCCCGTTCCAGTCCGGCCTTCTGCAAACCGGCGGCCAAAGCGCGCGCCCTCTGGTACACATCCCCGAATGTGCAGCCATGCAGAGACCGGTCCGGCAGGCGCGAGACTACCTCGCGCTTTGCAAACAGCTTTCCCGCGCGCTCGAGTATGTGCACGAGCGTGAGCGGGCAATTCATCATGGTGCCTTGCATCGTGACCTCGACAAAAGGGACCTTACCGCCGAACGCGCCTAGGAGTATAACGGACGTTCGATAGATGACCGTAACCATCATTGTGGGATAAGCTTTTCAATTCCGGCTCGCTGACGGACCAGACCACGTGACCACTGAAGATTATCTCGACGCCGAAATCGAAACCGCCGCCCCCACCGAAATCCAACGGCTGCAGGAAAACAAACTGGCAAGACAGCTCAACTACCTTTTTGCCCGTTCCGCGTTCTATCGCGAAAAGTTCGAAAAAGCAAGTATCAGACGCGAACACTACCGCGAACTATCTGACCTGCGCCGCTTTCCGTTTACCATAAAAGAAGAACTACGCGAAAGCCAGGCTGCGTGCCCTCCTCTGGGTCGTCATATAGCCGCGGACTGGGTCGATGTGATTCGGGTCCACAGTTCCACCGGCACCACCGACAAACCCAGCTTCGTAGGAATCACGCGTCGTGACGCCGAAATATGGACCAAAATCACGGCCCGCTCGTTCTACACCCAAGGCCTTCGTAAAACGGACGCGGTGATCCATGCGGCGGGGCTTACTATGTTCGTGGCTGGGCTCTCCTCGAAAGATGCGATCGAATCGCTGGGAGCGGTCTTCATCCCGATCGGAACCGGAGCCTCCGAAAAGGCTCTGGCGGCCATCCAGTTTCTGGGCGCGAACGGCATGCATTGCACGCCGTCCTACGCCACGTATTTTGCCGATTTCGTGCGCCGCGAAGCGGGTCTGGATCCCAAAGATCTTGGCTTGAGGAAGCTGTTCTGCGGCGCTGAGCCGGGCGCGGGAATTCCGGCTGTCCGCGCCAGGCTACAGCAGGAATGGGGAGCGCGGGTCACCGAAGGGCTCGGCAATGCGGATATGGCGCCTATTATATTCAGCGAGTGTCCGAATCAATCCGGAATGCATTTCAACGGCCAGGAGTTTATTGCTGTCGAGGTCATCGATCCCGACACCAACGAAGTCCTCCTGGTGGAAACAGGCGTGACCGGTGAACTGGTGTACACCAGTCTGGAGCGGGAGTGCGTGCCATTGTTGCGATTTCGCACCCGCGATCGCGTTGTCGTAACCGGCACTTGTTGTCCCTGCGGGCGCACCAGCTTCAAACTGCGCTGCCTCGGGCGCACGGATGACATGCTGATCGTCCTGGGCGTAAACGTCTTTCCGTCGGCGGTGAAGGATGTGGTTTCAAGTTTTTCTCCAGCCACCACGGGCGAAATCCAGATCGTCCTCGATCAACCTGGCCCCCGAGTTGTGCCGCCGTTGAGAGTGGTCGTCGAATTCGGGAAGGCAATGGTGGAGACCGCCACACTCAAGACGGAGATTGAACGCAAGCTCAAGGCGGCTTTGAGCATTTCCGCTACTGT
>JBAVHY010000378.1:0-12328 GCA_049686315.1 Candidatus Acidiferrum sp.
GACCGAAGGCTACCGGCGCGATTGGAAGAAGGCGTACGTCAAGCTCGCCGAAGGCGAGAAGATGATCGAGTATGCGGAGAATTTGTAGGACCTGGGCTCGAAACACTAGACCGCCAAGGCGGCGGAAGTTTTAGAGGGTAAGAGGCAGCAATGGGACTCAAGAGCTTCAATCCATACACGGCGTCACGACGGTTCATGACCGTGCTCGATAAGAGCGAGATCACGAAGCAAACGCCCGAGAAGGGCTTGCTCGAGCCGAAGAAGCGCTCCGGCGGCCGCAATAATCAGGGCGAAATCGTCATCTGGCACCGCGGCGGCGGCCACAAGAGGCAGTACCGCGTGGTCGATTTCCGGCGGGACAAGGATGGCGTGCCCGCCAAGGTTGCCGCGATTGAATACGACCCGAATCGCAGCTCGAATATCGCGCTCTTGCATTACGCCGATGGAGAAAAGCGCTACATCCTTCACCCGGTGGGCCTTGAAGTGGGGGCCACGGTTTCGACGGGAGAAACGGCGGACATCCTTCCCGGCAATGCCCTGAAGATCCGCAATATTCCTCCCGGCACCATGGTGCACAACCTTGAGCTGTATCCTGGCCGCGGTGGCCAGGCAGTTCGCACGGCCGGCGCCTCCGCGCAATTGCTCAGCAAGGAAGGCGACCTGGCGCTTATCAAGATGCCTTCCGGCGAAGTGCGCAAGTTTTCTGTGGATTGCAAAGCGACCATCGGACAAGTCGGCAACCTGGACCACGAGAACGAGACATACGGCAAGGCTGGCCGCACCCGTTGGCGCGGTAAGAAACCAACAGTTCGTGGCGTGGCTATGAACCCGGTGGATCACCCGCACGGCGGTGGTGAAGGCCGCGTGAAGGGCAATCACCCGCAAACTCCGTGGGCTTTTCCGACCCTCGGCAAGAAGACGCGCGGGAATAAGCGCACCGATCGCATGATCGTGGAGCGCCGGAAGTAAAAAGTTTTCAGTTCTCAGTTTTGAGTTCTAAGTACGAACCCTTTGCTACTAGGAACTGACAGCTGGAAGGCAGCAAGTAGTAGGCAGAGTGAGGAATGAAGCAAGAGTTTTCGGTCGAGATCTAAGTTCTGAAAGGTTTTACTTAGAATTTAAAACTGAGAACTGAATAACTGGTGAACACCATGAGAGCGACACGAACAGCACGAACAGCACGTTCCACCGGACGCCGCGCGCGTCCCGTGAAGCGAGTAACAAAGCGAACCACGGCGAAAGCCGTCGCCAAACCCGCGGCGAGAGTCGTGGTCGCGCCGCCGGAACCGGTGCTGTACAAGCTGTGCAAGCCGGGCTGGGCGGTGATTGTGGAACGCATTCCCAACGCGCTAGGCACGCGCTTTGTTTGCCCGTTCTGTCCGAAGTCGCACCGTGTGCCTGGTCCGGTGCGCGGGTTCAAGAAGATGCGGCATGCCCAGTGGGGCCGTTTGCGCCGCGTGGAGGAATAAGGAAGCAATGGCACGCTCAACGAAAAAGGGGCCGTTTGTCGATGGCCACCTGCGCGAAAAGGTCGACGGACTGAACGCGCGGAATGAAAAAAAGGTTCTGAAGACGTGGTCGCGGCGGTCAACGATCGTGCCGGACATGATCGGGCACACCATCGCGGTCCACAACGGGAAGAAATTCATCCCCGTGTATGTGACTGAGCAGATGATCGGGCACAAGCTGGGAGAGTTTTCGCCGACGCGCACGTTCAAGGGTCACGCCGTCAAGGCCGCTCTTGAGAAGGCAGCCGGCATGGCTCCGGCAGGAGGCGGCGCAGCGCCAGCAGCAGCGGCACCCGCGCCGAAGGCATAAGAAATGGCTGACTCACAGGCGGTACAGACTTCGATTGAAGCCCACGCGATCGCGCGGCACGTCCGCATGTCGCCGCAAAAGGTGCGCCTGGTGATCGACCTGATCCGGGGACAGAAAGCGCAGGATGCGTTGCAATCGCTCCGCTTTACCCCGAAGCGCGCCGCGAAGCACATTGAAAAAGTGCTGCGCAGCGCTATCTCTAACGCCGAGCACAAAGCCGAGGATTCCGGCGCTCCGCTCGATGTGGACCAGCTTTATGTGAGCAAGTGTTTCGTGAACGAAGGCGCGCGCTGGAAGCGTCTGCGCCCCGCGCCGATGGGCCGCGCGTTCCGCTACCAGAAGCGCACCGCGCACATCTGGGTCGGCGTAAGCGAGCATCACGTGGCCGCCGCCGAGCGCGTTGCCGCCAACATTGCCGAAGCAGAAGCCTCCAAGGGCGTTCGTGGCACCGCGCGGCGCGTTCGCAAGGCTTTAACCGGGAAGCAGACTCAAGGGAAGAAGGGAAAGAAGTAATGGGACAGAAAACACACCCGTACGGATTTCGCCTCGGCTACAACAAGCCTTGGAAGTCGCGTTGGTATGCGGACCGCGAATATGCGGATCTGCTTCACGAGGATGTAAAGCTGCGCAAGGAACTGAAGGAACGGCTGAAGAGCGCGGGCGTCAGCTCCATCGATATCGAGCGCGCCGCCAACAAACTTGTGGTGCGCATCTCCACCGCGCGCCCCGGAATCATCATCGGGCGCAAAGGCGCGGAAATCGACAAGCTCAAGCAGGAAGTTTCCAAGCGCACCAAGCGCGAAGTGCACATCGACATCGTGGAAGTGCACCGCCCCGAACTCGATGCCACTTTGGTGGCGGAATCGATTGCCCTGCAACTGGAAAAGCGCGTAGCATTTCGCCGCGCAATGCGTAAAGCCGTGGATTCGGCGCTGCGTTTTGGCTGCAAGGGAATCAAGGTGCGCGTGGCCGGGCGTTTGAATGGCGCGGAAATTGCCCGCAAAGAGTGGTACCTGCAGGGTCGTTTGCCGCTGCAAACCTTGCGCGCGGACATCGATTATGGCACGGCCGAGGCGCAGACCACCTACGGCGTGATTGGCGTGAAGTGTTGGATTTACCAGGGCGAAAACGTTCCGCGGCGCGTGAAACGTGAGGACGATAAGCCCGCGGCTGTTGTCGCCGCGTAGGAAAGTTTTAAGTAGTTAGTTCTAAGTAGTAAGTTTCGGAAGAAGAAGAAGGAGAGGCTCAGGTTAATTTAGGCAGCAAAGTTCCGGGTTTTTGTACTTAAAACTTAGAACTTATAACTGACAACGGGAATTAAAAAAGAACTCAGGACTGATATCTATGTTGATGCCGAAGAAAGTGAAGTACAGAAAACAACAGCGCGGCCGGCGCAAGGGCAAGGCTTGGCGCGGGGGAAGTTTGTCCTTCGGAGAGTACGGACTGAAGGCCATGGAAAATGCGTGGATTACCGACCGCCAGATCGAAGCGTCGCGCGTCGCCATCACGCGCTTTATCAAGCGCGGCGGCAAGCTCTGGATCCGCATATTTCCGGACAAGCCGTTCACCAAGAAGCCCGCGGAAACCCGCATGGGCAAAGGCAAGGGCGCGCCGGAGCGCTGGGTGGCGGTGGTCAAGCCCGGACGCATCATGTTTGAAATGGCGGGTATCGACGAGGCCACGGCCCGGCAGGCATTGGGACTTGCGGCGCACAAGCTGCCGATTCCCACGAAATTTGTTAGCCGCACAGGAGGGCTCTAAAGATGCCCCGGCGCATTGAAAAGATTCGCGAAGAAGGTGCGACCGAACTGGTGGCGCGCGAAAAGGACCTAACCGAACAGATTTTCCGGCTGCGCTTTCAACTCAGCACGGGACAGGCGGAAGCGCTGAAGCGCCTGCGCGAAGCAAAAAAAGATCTCGCGCGGGTGAAGACTTTGCTCCGCGCACAAGAATTGACTGCCGGCCCCAAGCCGGTGAAGGCAGGTAAGGCGTAATGACAACGGAAACACAGGCGGTGCCGAAGACCGAGCAAGGTGAGCGGCACGAGCTCATCGGCAAGGTAACCAGCGCGAAGATGGAAAAAACGATTGTAGTCGAAGTGCAACGGCTGATGCAGCACCCCAAATACCGCCGCGTGGTTCGCATTTCGAAAAAGTTCTATGCGCACGACGAAAAGCGCGAAGCCAAGCAGGGTGACACCGTTCGGATCGTGTCCTCCCGGCCGCTCTCGCGCCTCAAGCGCTGGCGCTTGAAGGAAGTGCTGACGCCTAAAGCGTCGGCCAAGTAACAGGAGACAGGGGAGCGAATCATGATTCAGATGCGAACCTGGCTGACGGTGGCGGACAATTCCGGAGCACGGAAGCTCATGTGCATACTGCCGGTTGGCGGCGACGCGGGATTGAAGGCCGGACTCGGAGACATCGTCACAGCTTCGGTGAAGGAAGCGACGCCGGAAAGCCAGATCAAAGAAGGCAAGGTTGTGAAGTGCGTGATTGTGAGGATGCGTAAGGAGTGTCGCCGCAAGGATGGCACCTACATCCGTTTCGATGACAACGCCGCGGTCCTGATCAATGACACCGGCGAGCCCGTGGGAACGCGCGTGTTCGGGCCCGTGGCCAGGGAACTGCGTGAGAAGAAGTTCACCAAGATTGTTTCGCTGGCTCCGGAGGTTTGGTAAGTCATGGCACAGACTGTCGTGAAGCGCTACACCATCAGCATTCGCAAGGGCGATAACGTGCGCGTGATGAGCGGAAAAGACGTCGGAAAGAGCGGGCGGGTGCTTTCCGTGAACCCGCGCAAAAATACCGTCATCGTCGAGCACGCTAACATCATCAAGCGGCACACGCGGCCGAATCCTTCGAAGAACATCAAGGGCGGCATCGTGGAGAAGGAAGCACCGATCAACGTTTCGAACGTCCTGATCGTATGCAGCGGTTGCGGTAAGCACGCGCGCATCGGTCACAACGTGTTGCCGGACGGGAGCAAGGTGCGCGTCTGTAAGCGCTGCGCCACCACGCTCGACAAGTAATAAGAAGAGGTCTTAAGTTGTAAGTTTCGGAGAAGAGAAGAAAGGATTGAGTCTTTGTTTTAAGCGTGAGTTCGATGGTCTTACTTAGAACTTATGACTTAGAACTTATGACTCCGTGAGGCGATGAAGAGTCGATTGCACGAATCTTACAGTAAGCAGACGGTGCCGGCGCTGATGAAGCGCTTTGGCTGGAAGAACATGATGGCCGTGCCCAAGTTGCAGAAGATCACCGTCAACATTGGCCTCGGCGAAGCCAGTCAGAACGCGAAACTGTTGGATACCGCCGTGGTGGAACTCGGGCAAATTACCGGCCAGAAGGCCATGATTACCCGCGCGAAGAAATCCATCGCGAATTTCAAAATCCGCAAGGGCATGCCCATCGGTTGCGCGGTTACGCTGCGAGGGGAAAAGATGTACGAGTTCCTCGACCGTCTCTGCAATGTCGTGCTGCCCCGCGTGCGCGACTTCCGCGGACTGCCATCGAATGCCTTCGATGGCCGCGGCAACTACACCCTGGGATTAAAAGACCAACTCGTGTTCCCGGAGATTGACTACGCGCGCGTGGACAAGAGCAGAGGTATGAACATCACGCTGACTACGACTGCGCGCAACGACGAGGAGGGCCGCGAACTCCTCAAGGGCCTCGGCCTTCCGTTGCGCGAAAAAGGAGCACCACAATAAATGGCACGCACCGCTAAAATCGCCAAAACGCTGAAGAAGCCCAAGTTCAAGGTTCGCGTGCGCAACCGCTGCCGTTGCTGCGGCCGTGCTCGCGGCTACATCCGCAAGTTTCAAATGTGCCGTATCTGTTTCCGCGGCATGGCGCTCAAGGGGGAAATCCCTGGAGTCGTGAAAGCAAGCTGGTAGGAGCCAGAGATAACTATGCAGACGGATCCGATTGCCGACTTTTTGACGCGCCTCCGCAACGCCACGGCGGCCAAACACCAGCGCGTGGACGTTCCCGTCTCCAAGCTGAAGACCGAGATCGCCCGCATTCTGAAGGAGGAGGGTTATATTTCGACCTACAAAATGGTCGACGAGAACAAGACGCGTAAGACCTTGCGCATCTTCCTCAAGTACACCCCCGACCGCCGGAGTGTGATCAGCGGGCTGAAGCGCATTTCGCGCCCTGGCCAGCGGAACTATCTCGGGGCAAAGGAAGTGAAGCCCGTCGTGGGTGGACTGGGAATCAGCATCCTGACCACGCCGAGGGGTTTGATGACCGGTCGGGCCGCACGAAAGGCGAATGTGGGCGGTGAGATACTTTGTGAAGTTTGGTAAAGACGGTTTTAAGTTATAAGTTTAAGTAAAGAAAGAAAAGAAACGCAGCGTTCGCAAAAAGTATGTGGGAAGAGGTCATAGCTCTTACTTAGAACTTATAACTAAGAGCTTATGGCTCCGCGCAACGCAGCAAAGCTTAAGAGAAGGAAGTAGCGCAAATGTCACGTATTGGTCGCAAACCGATTCCAGTGCCCGCGGGCGTGAAGATCAACACCACGGCCGGTCAGGTCGAAGTGCAGGGGCCTAAAGGCAAGCTGCACGTCCTCGTGCCGCGGCAAATTCGCTTGGAGCAGAAGGACGGCGTATTGACCGCCATCCGCGACAACGAAGAACACCGCGCCTTGCATGGCTTGGCGCGCGCGTTGCTCGCCAATGCGGTTCTTGGTGTCACCCAGGGGTTCAAGAAGGATCTGGACATCGTCGGTGTGGGCTATCGCGCGGAAGTGAAGGGCAAGATTGTCGCCTTCGCCCTTGGCAAGTCCCATCCCGTGGAGTTTCCGATCCCCGAGGGGATTCAGATTTCCGTGGACAAGCAGACCCACATCGTGGTCACCGGCGCCGATAAAGCGCAGGTTGGCCAGGTGGCGGCGGACCTCCGCGCGTTGCGTCCGCCTGATCCGTACAAGCAGAAGGGTATTCGCATCACCGGCGAACGCCTGAAGAAGAAGGCGGGCAAGGCCGGAGCGAAAGCAGGCGCGGCGTAGGGAAGAAAGTTTTGAGTTTTCAGTTGTAAGTAATGAGTTTGAAATGCAGTACTGAAAACTTAGAACTTATAACTTAGAACTGCAAGGGAGATACAACAGTGGCATCGGTACCAGTTCGCAAGCTTTCGAGAGACGCGCAGCGCCGGCGGGTTCACGCTCGCGTGCGCACCCGCGTTACCGGCACAGCGGAGCGGCCACGTCTTTGCGTTTACCGCTCTCTGGGGCACATCTATGCGCAGATTATCGACGACCGCAGCGGGCGCACGCTGGTTTCCGCCAGTTCGATCGACAAGGAATCGAAAAAGAATTTGAAGGGTGGTGGCAACATTGCTTCCGCCAAGGCCGTCGGCAAGTTTATTGCCGAGCGCGCCAAAGCGGCCGGTGTCGTCAAAGTGGTGTTCGACCGCGGCGGGTATAAGTATCACGGCCGCGTCAAGGCGCTCGCGGACGCGGCGCGGGAAGCGGGGTTACAGTTCTAATTTATGTCGAAGCAAATTTTGCGAGACAGTCTGGCGGTACGGCGGATCCTGGATGTGAACGCTTCGGACCTGAAGGATGACGTCATTGCGATCAACCGCGTAACCAAGGTGGTCAAGGGCGGCAAGAACCTCAGCTTCTCGGCTCTCGTGGTTGTGGGCGATAGCCGTGGCCACGCCGGCTTCGGCATGGGCAAGGCGCGCGAAGTGCCCATGGCCATCAAGAAGGGCATCGAGCAGGCGAAGAAAAACCTGATCAAGCTGAATCTGAAGGGCTCCACCATTCCGCACCAGGTGACCGGCTGGTACGGGTCGGCTCAGGTGCTGCTCAAACCTGCGCCCGAAGGCACTGGGGTGATCGCGGGTGGCCCGGTACGCAAGGTTATGCAGGTGGCGGGAATTCAGAACGTGCTGACGAAGTCTCTCGGCACTTCCAACCCGCACAACGTGATCAAGGCGACATTTGCCGCGCTTCTTGGTTTGAAGGATGCCGCGCAAGTTGCCGAGACGCGCTCCAAGACCGTGGAAGAGATGACTGGCAGACCGCCCAGGGTCGAGAAGCAGGAAAAAGTGGAAAAGGTGGCAGGGGAATAAATTATGGCGGCAGAAAAGAAGAGCGCGAAGAGCGCCGGCACTGTGAAGATCAAGTGGGTGGTGAGTTTCATCAGCTGTACGGACGACATGCGGGCAACGATTCGCGGGCTCGGCCTGCGCAGAATGCATCAAGTGGTGGAGCGAGAGAATACGCCGGAGACGCGCGGCATGATTCACAAGGTGCGTCATCTCGTGGAAGTGGTGGAGTAGGTCATGGCGGATAAACTGAAGAAAGAACACAACACGGTTTCTCTCTCTACGCTGGGTCCGGCCAAGGGCTCGCGGAAGAAAAAAGTGCGCGTCGGGCGCGGCATCGGCTCGAAGCTCGGCAGAACCTCCGGCAAGGGCAACAAGGGGCAGAAGTCCCGCCGCGGGTATTCCCGGCGTCGTGGATTTGAAGGCGGACAGATGCCGCTGCATCGGCGCATTCCAAAGCGCGGCTTCCACAATCCCTTTGGCGTGAAGTATTCCGTGATCAACCTCGAGGAACTGAACGTGTTCCCCGAAGGTGAAACGGTTACCCCGGATCTGTTGCGCGCGCACGGCTTCATCCGCCGCGCAACCGATTCCATCAAGGTTCTCGGCGATGGCGAGCTGAAGACCAAGCTCACTATCCAGGCCCATGCATTCAGCGCCACCGCCAAGGAAAAGATCACCAAGGCCGGCGGCAGCTTTGAGGTGGTTGCGTAATCGATAGCACCGAGGAATCGCTATGAATCGTTTCTGGCAAGCATTCACGAACCTCTTCCGGATCGAAGATCTGCGGAACCGGCTGTTCTTCACGCTGGCGCTGCTCGCGGTCTATCGCCTCGGTGCGCACATTCCCACGCCCGGCATCAATACCGGCGTACTGGAAGAAATATTCAAGCAGTCCGCGTCGAGTTCGATGCTCGGCATTTTCGATCTGTTCAGCGGTGGTACCTTCCGCCGGATGACTATTTTTGCCCTCGGCATCATGCCGTACATCACCTCGTCCATCATCCTGCAGTTGATGACCGTGGTGTTCCCGTACCTGGAACGGCTGCAAAAAGAAGGGGAGCTTGGCCGGCGCAAAATCACGCAGTACACGCGCTACTTGACGATTGTGCTCAGCATCGTTCAGGCATCCACCATCGCCACCACGCTGCAGGCGCAAAACCTCGGCGGGCAGTCGCTCGTATATCACCCCGGATTGGCCTTTTGGCTGATGACCGTATTGACCTTGACCACGGGTTCGGCATTCATCATGTGGCTGGGCGAACAGATCAGCGAGCGCGGCATCGGCAACGGTATGTCACTCATTATTTTCGTCGGAATCGTGGTCGGACTGCCGCGCGCCATCGTGGATCTGTTTGAAAAGGCCAAGACGCAGGCGTGGGGCCCGTTCACGCCGATGGTTTTGATTTTGCTGGTTGCGCTGATGGTTGCTGTGGTGGCCTTCATCGTTTTCGTCGAGGGCGCACAACGCCGCATCCCGGTGCAGTACGCCAAGCGCGTCGTGGGCCGCCGCGTGATGGGCGGGCAAGCCACCTATCTTCCGCTGCGTGTGAATTCCGGCGGGGTGATTCCGCCGATTTTCGCAAGCTCGCTGCTGGCATTTCCCGCTACAGCGGCGTTGATGCTCGGGTCGCGGTGGCCGTTCCTCAAGGGCATTCAGAACACGCTTCGGTGGGGCGAACCGCTGTACACCGCACTGTACGTGGCGATGATTATTTTGTTCGCCTTCTTCTACGTGGGCATTGTGTTCAATCCCACCGAGCTTGCGGACAATATGCGCAAGAATGGCGGTTTTATTCCCGGCATCCGCCCCGGACGCACGACTTCGGAATATGTCAGCACAATTCTGAAGCGCTTGACCTTTATCGGCGCGGTCTACCTGGCCGTGGTTTGCGTGCTGCCGGAATGGATGATCGCCGGTATTCACCTGAATCACTTGCCCTGGTGGATGGGCGGCACTTGGTTTGACCGCTGGCCGCAATGGGTTTTGAACGGACTTGGCGTGCAGTTTTATTTTGGTGGCACTTCGCTCCTGATCGTGGTGGGCGTGGCGATGGACACGGTGCAGCAACTCGAGGCACAACTCGTCATGCGCAACTACGAAGGTTTTGCGCGTAAAGGAAGATTGCGCGGCCGTCGCTAAAGCTAAGGGAGACGACAACGTGGCGCTGGAACAGCGTCCTGTTGGAAAACTCGACCGCGCGGTAATCTTTCTTGGGCCACCGGGCTCCGGGAAAGGAACCCAGGCGAAGGTGCTGGCCGGAAAGTACGGTGCGCCGCACCTGTCGACGGGTGATATGCTTCGCGAGCATGTTGCCAAGGGCACGCCGCTCGGCTTGAAGGCCAAGCCGATTATGGAGCGCGGCGAGTTGGTGCCGGATTCGCTGGTTCTAAAGATAGTCGCCGAGCGGATCGAGCGGCCGGATTGCAGTCAAGGATTTGTGTTTGACGGTTTTCCGCGAACGGTCACGCAGGCGAAATATCTGGGTGAATTGCTGAAGAGGCAAGGGTTCAAGCAGCCGTTCGTGATTCACATGGTCATCGGCAACTCGCTGCTCATCCGGCGGTTGACCGGGAGAAGGACCTGCAAGGTTGGCGGGGAGATTTACAATATTTACGACCGCCCGCCGAAAGTGGAAGGGATTTGCGATAACGACGGCGGCGAGTTGGTCCAGAGGCCGGATGATCGCGAAGAAGTAATCCGGCGGCGGCTGCATGCTTATGAAAAGCAGACGTCGCCTCTGGTGAACTACTACCGGCGGCTGGGCTTCTTGCATGAAATGGATGCCAGCAAGAGCGTGGCGGAAGTAGAGCAGGGAATTATGCAGGCCTTGGCGAGTATCCGCGGAGCGCGTTAACGAGATGGCGATTCAATTACGCAGCGCCGCTGAATTGGAAAAGATGTATCGCGCCGGCCAGGTCGTGCATGAGGTTTTGAAGGCGGTCCGGGAGCAGGTGAAGCCAGGAGTCACGACGATGGACCTCGAGGAATTTGCCGAGGGCATCATCGCGAAAAGCCCCGGAAAGGCCGCATTCAAGGGGTATCGCGGGTATCCGTGCGTGCTGTGCACTTCGGTGAACAGCGAGATCGTGCACGGGATTCCCTCGCCGAATCGCAAGTTGCGCGAAGGCGACATTGTCTCGATCGACTTTGGCATGGAAGTCGACGGTTACTACGGCGATTCGGCGGTCACCGTGCCCGTGGGCCAGATTCGCCCGGAGCTGCGGAAGCTCCTGGATGTGACCCGCGAATCGCTGGACCGCGCGATTGACAAGATGCGCCCGGGAAACCGGTTGGGCGACGTCGGGCACGCGGTGCAGAGTTGGGTAGAGCAGCATGGCTTTTCGGTAGTGCGGGAGTTCGTGGGACACGGCATCGGAACCAGGATGCACGATGAACCGAATCTCCCGAACTACGGCGAGCCGGGGCACGGAGCGCGCTTGCAGGAAGGCATGGTCATCGCGGTCGAGCCGATGGTGAATGCAGGCCGGCCGGAAGTGCAAATGCGCGGCGAATGGGTTGCGGAAACGGCCGATGGCAGTCCTTCGGCGCATTTCGAGCACACTATCGCTGTCACCGCAAACGGCCCCTGGATTTTGACTCGGCCGAAAGAAGTGACCGGGCCATCGTGGTGAGCACGCAGTTTTAAGTTGTCAGTTTTAAGTAATAAGTAAGGCCAGCTTTAACTTAAGACTTAGAACTTATAACTTAGAACGACTACTTGGAACTTTGAACCAAAGGTTGAGGAACTTTACGGGAGCATATGGCGAAGCAGCCGTTTGAAGAAAAGAAGAAAGGCGACTCCGGGAATCCGAAGGAGGACGCGATTGAAGTGATGGCGACGGTGATTGAGCCGTTGCCGAATGCGATGTTCCGGGTGGAGTTGGAGAACAAGCACAGGGTTTTGGCGCATGTCTCCGGCAAGATGAGGAAGAACTTCATCCGCATCTTGGCGGGGGACAAAGTGGCGGTGGAACTTTCGCCATACGATTTGACCCGGGGCCGCATCGTATATAGATACAAGTAGTCGGAAGTTAGTGGAAGTAGCGGAAGTTTTAAGCAATAAGTTTTGAGTTGTAAGTAATTCGGAGAGTGGTGAGCGGATAGGGTTTCACTTTGAACTTACGACTTAGGACTTAAGACTTAAGACTCGCAACGCGAACGAGGAGTGAGCATGAAGGTTCGGGCAAGCGTCAAGAAGATTTGTGATAAATGCAAAGTCATCCACCGCCGTGGAGTGGTTCGGGTAATCTGCGTCAATCCGAAGCACAAGCAGCGTCAGGGATGAAGTTGTTCTAAGTTTTAAGTAATAAGTCATAAGTAGAGTCTTTGTTTTACTTATTACTTAAAACTTAGGACTTAATACTCGGAAATTCAGTCTCGGTTTAGGAAGTTGAGGAGAAATTATGGCACGTATCGCAGGTGTGGATCTTCCCCCGCAGAAGCGGCT
>JBAVHY010000379.1:0-2216 GCA_049686315.1 Candidatus Acidiferrum sp.
GAATGAGACTGACACTCGCCTGACGGCACTGTCGCATGTTTCCCCAAATTGCTGAAAACACAGCGAAACGAAAGTAGGGAAGGAATGGAGCCGTTGGAGTCGGTCCGCGCCCAAAAACCGTACTACACAATACCTCAAATAAGTTGTAGTATTGTGCTATGAGAAAAGAGCGGAAAGAAGCAGCCAAGCGGCTCTACGAGATCGCGGAAAGCCAGCAGGGTTTCTTCACAACGAAGCAGGCCAAAGCTGCGGGGTTCGCAGAGAATACTCACCCGTACCACGTTCAGGCGGGGAACTGGATTCGTGAGCATCGGGGAATCTATCGGCTGGCCAGCTTTCCCCGAGCCGAGCGGCCCGACCTGATGCTTTGGTCGCTTTGGTCTAGGAATCGCGAAGAGATCGCCCAGGGGGTTTATAGCCATCAAACTGCTCTGAGCCTTCACGATCTTTCGGACCTAATGCCGGCGAAGCTGCACATGACTGTACCAAAAAGCTTCCGGCGAAATAGTGAAATCCCCCGTGTGCTCGTCCTGCATCTCGCTGATCTTCCTCAGAGCGACGCTGGGGATGCTAATGGAGTTCGGGTAACAAAACCTATGCGAACGATTCTTGATCTGCTCGAAGGCGGAGAGGTGCCGCCGGCAACCCTTCGGCAGGCACTCCGTGAAGGACTACGGCGAGGTCTCATTCGCAGAAGTGAAATTGCAGAGGCTAAGAGGCATCTCGCCGGTAGTAAGCACCTGCGAACCTCTTTTCAGAAGGTAGCCGCTTAATGGAGCCCAAAGGGTATGCCACAGCCGCGGCTTTTCGGAGGGCACTGGAGGACAGACTGCAGGATATGGCTAGGAAGGGAGGCGTTGACTTGCAGCGGCTACGGCGTCAGGTTGCCTTTGACCGGCTCTTGGCGCGACTGTTTCAGGCGGCACAGCCTCCCGCACTGCCGTGGGTATTGAAAGGTGGTTATGCGATGGAGTTGCGGATCAATGGCGCGCGGACGACGAAGGATATCGATCTGACAATGCGCAGCTTCTTGAGTCCCGGCGAAAAGAAAGACGACAAGAGGAATCTGGCTGTGTTGGAGAAGCTACAAGAAGCCGCCACATTCAGGAGTGATGACTTCTTCATTTTCACGATAGGCGAGCCAATTTCTGACCTAGCTGCTGCCCCATATGGTGGTGCAAGATTTCCTGTCGAAGCTCGCCTGGATGGCCGCGTGTTTGTTGGATTCCATCTAGACGTAGGAATCGGCGATGCTGTGATGGAGCCGCTTGAAGTCATCGAAGGGCGCGACTGGTTGGGTTTTGCCGGTATTGCGAGCCCGTCATTGTACCTCATCCCTCGCGAGCAACAGTTTGCCGAAAAGCTTCACGCCTACACTCTGCCACGAAAGGGTGCAGCAAATACCCGCGTGAGAGACCTTGTGGACATGGTTCTCTTGATTCAATCCGGCACACTGGATAAAGCCCATGTTGGTGAGGCAATCCGACTCACGTTTGATCGTCGCGGAACTCACACCTTGCCGAAGGCACTCCCGAAACCTCCTTCAGATTGGAAGAAGCCTTACGAAGCACTGGCCAAAGAGTGCGGCTTGTCGGGAACAGTTGACGGAGCTTTTGCGATCTTGGATGTATATCTAAGAGACCGTAACAAATGACTGTTTCACTCAGCGATGTCCTGGCCGGGCAGAGATGGGAGAAGGCTTTTCTTGGCCGTGTCCAGGGCGGCAAATAGAGGTGGTCCCATGGCGTCGGTAGTCGAATCCCTGCACGAACCGTTCGAAATCCTGAATCTCTTTCGTTGCAGCAGACGAGGTTGTTGTGTTCGGACATGACATCGGTCACGGATAGAGAGTGCCAACTCGCTTTCCGTGCGGTACATCTGAACCGCTTAATTACTCTTCGTTTCGCGGGACCAACTGAACGACCATTAGGGGTTTCTGACCGCTCCAAACGCTACCGAAGGGTCCTGAAATGTCCTCGTAAGTCCTTGATACTCCGTTACTCGATGACTTGCCAAGGTTCAGGCGTGAGTTCGATTATCATAGGCCGCTCAATTAAATCAAGCACTTACGCTACCGCCTCATTTTCCATCCGCACCAGTCGGTCGATCTCGGCATGCGGGTCCTTCTCTGCCTTGCGGCGGTCGGGGTCGTCCCAGACGCGGGGAAGGTGGACGATCCGGAATCCAGAGATCGCCAGACCCTTCAAGGAAACGAC
>JBAVHY010000380.1:0-4250 GCA_049686315.1 Candidatus Acidiferrum sp.
AGAGGACTTGCACCTCCAAGTTGTCGAACATGCACGGCGTACAAAACAAAGGCCCGCCCCAACAGCGTCGGAGCGGGCCGAAGCCTCTTGCAGATCCCATTACTACAGCTTGAGGATATCCTCCGTCATCTGGCTAAGCAATTCTTCGGACACGCGTTCCAGCGCTTCGCGTGCGGCACGATCTTTTTTCTTGCTTCCCGTGTTCAGCTTCACCGCATGCTTAGGCGGTTCCGGCCAATGCTGCGCCACCGGCACACCCTCTTCGGAGTACGCCGTCGCGTACAACGCTTGCCCTGGTTGGCTTTGCGGTTCGTCCGCCTCATTGCTCGTCAGAACCGTCACGCCGACAGTCCGGTCGACCGAGTAGTGCCAAGTCGATCCATAGCTGGTTGTGAATGTACCCTCTCCATAGGCCGGCGTTTGCTGCGGCGTGGCCGGCGCCGCGTTTGTCGGCCCAGCCCCATTCGCTGTAGCACCGGCCGGCGGTTGTGTGTAAAACACGATCAAGTAATTTCTTGCGCCTGGCATCGGTGTATCGGAAAAGCATACCTGTGGCATGCGCTTCTGATTTTTCTCGATCCACTTTTCCGCCCACTCCGGCGTGCCCAGCACCAGCTTCTCGTCCTTCAAGCCTCCCATCGTGATGTTCTTGGTGCACCCCGGCCGCTGCCCTTCCTGAAATCCATCTTCATCTCCAGGCTGAAACGTGGTCTTGTGCGCCAGGGTTGAGGGGTCCGGCCCTTCCTCCCGCGGTTTGTCGAATGCACCCGTGCGCACAACGCGCTCCCGCTCAGCATTTGGGTCGTCGGGGGGCGTCGTGTCTGCAGCGGTCGAAGGCAGTGTATTGGACTCAGCCGGTGCACCCGCGTCGGCTGGTGGGTTCGCGGCTTCCGCGCTGGCCGGCGTCGGCGCAGCCGAATCCTCTGTTGTAGCCGGCTTTGCGATCTCCGTCGGCTCTGGTGGAGTCGCGCCCTGCACAGGAGTCGCCGATTCCGCGGCCGCATTTGCGGGCGGGGGCTCAGGCGCGGCAACATCTCCATTGGTCGGCGATTTCGCGCGCACGACTATTTCCGGCTTCTCCTCTTCCGGTGGCGCAACCGCGAATGTTGCTCCGGAGTCCGTCGGCGCCGCGGGAGTGGACACAGCGGTCGCAGGTTCCGCATTTGTAGCTGGAGTTGCCGTGGTCGATTCCGTACTCCCCTTGGGGGTGATTGCGGCTTGCCGAGCCGCGGCGACTGTTTCCTTTGCAGCCGCCGCTCTTTTTTCCGCCGCCTTCGCAGCCTCCGTTACGTTCGCCGACTCGCTATCAGAAATCACCACGCCCAGCAGCACTTTCGACGGTAACGGTTTGGCTGGCTGGACAGCACCCGCCTTCAGCTTCTGGCAAACCATGTTATTGTCCAGCACCTCGTCGGCGCCAACAAAATTGTCCACGGATTCGAGTGTCCGGCAATTGACCAGCTTCGGTTCTTGAGCGCACAAAACGGCTGGGAGGGCGGCGAAGATCGACGTAAGAATCAGTTTGCGATTCATGGCACAAAACTCCTGCAGCATGGGTCTAAGCATCCGCCAGTTCGCGCAACCTGTCAATCGTGACGGCGGTCACGCGGGTAACTCCCTTCTAGAACAGGTCCACCCACCTCACTGTCCCGGTGCCTGGTCCAGAACAAAGGCCCACCCCGACAGTGTCGGAGCGGGCCGTTTTGTCTGCCTTGCGGAGGCGGGTCTAACTCTTTGCTTCGACTGCTTCTTGCACCTTGCTCTTTTCCTTCTTTTCCTTCTTTTTGAATTCGTATCCAATCAGCTCCAGGATAGCCACTTTCGCCCCGTCCCCCACACGGATGCCCCCATGGATAATGCGCGTATAGCCACCAGCGCGGTCAGCATACTTCGGCGCGATCTCGCTGAACAGTTTCTTGGTGACCGCCGGGGTCATGATGTAGGCGGCAGCCTGGCGGCGAGACTGCAGCGTGTCCCGCTTGCCGAGGGTGATCATCTTTTCCGCTACCGGCCGCGTCGCCTTCGCGCGGGTCAGCGTTGTGGTGATCCGTCCATGTTCAAACAGATTGGTTACAAGGTTGCGCAAGGTCGCGCGGCGGTGCCACGGGTTGCGTCCCAGCTTCGATCCTGACTTCAGATGTCGCATGCTCTCTTCCTCTAAAACGTTCTCAGTTGCCAGCTCTAACTTGCAAGTTTTTAGTTCTAAGTTTTTAGTAAAGAATTCCGAACTTATGACTTAGGACTTAGAACTTGCGGCCATGATTTTCCTACAGTCCGATGCTCTCGTCCGATGTCGGCGGCGCCGTCTGGCTCGGCAGCGGCGGCCAGATAATCCGGCCGTGCTCATCGAACTTCATGCCCAGGCTGAGCCCCATTTTCACCAGGATGTCCTTGATCTCGTTGAGCGACTTGCGGCCGAAGTTCTTGGTCTTCAGCATTTCGTTCTCGCTCTTCTGCACCAGTTCGCGGATGGTCTGAATGTTGGCGTTCTTCAGGCAGTTGTAGCTGCGCACGGAAAGCTCCAACTCCTCCACGGAGCGATCCAGGTGTTCGAGGCGCGGATCGTTCACCGTGTCGGTCGGCACTTCCACGTTTTCGACTGGTTCCTCGAAGTTGATGAAGATACTCATGTGATCCTTCACCAGCTTCGCGGCCAGGCCTACGGCGTCCGAAGGCGTGATCGCCCCGTTGGTCCAGACTTCCAGCATCAACTTTTCGTAATCCGTCATCTGGCCAAGACGAGCCGCCTCAACCGCGTAGTTCACCTTGCGCACCGGAGAGTGCACGCTATCCACGGGAATATACCCGATCGGCAGATCTTCGTCGTAATTGCGGTCCGCCGCCACGTAGCCTCGGCCGTTCTTCACGCGCATCTCGATCTGCAGTTTGCCGCCCTCACTGACGGTGGCAATGTACACGCTCTTATCGAGAACCGCGAAATCCGAGTCTTCCTCAACCTGCGCGCTGGTCACGACGCCCGGCTGCTCGACGTTCAGATAAATCGTCTTTGGCAGGTCGTTGTTCAGCTTGATCGGCACCTGCTTGAGATTCAGGATGATATCCGTGGCGTCTTCGACCACGCCCGGGATCGAGGAGAATTCGTGCAGCACCCCTTCGATCTTCACCGCGGTGATCGCCGCTCCTTCGATAGAGCTCAGCAGCGCGCGCCGCAAGGCGTTCCCTACCGTCGTGCCCCAACCCCGCTCGAATGGCTGAGCCGAAAACCGCCCGTACTTCTCGGTCAGCGATTCAAACTCTGGCGCAAGCCGCTTCGGTTTCTGAAATCCCTTCCACATCGTGTTCCTTCCTTCTGGGCTGCCCAAAAACAGCCCGAAAAACCATACCAGCCATTAGCCGATAGCCAACAGCCCAATTCCCCGCGTAATGCAATGCCGAAAGCTGTCGGCTAATAGCTAACGGCTTGTGGCTGTCCTACTTGGAGTACAGTTCGACGATCAGTTGCTCGTTGATGGGCGGCGTCTGCACGTCTTCGCGCTTCGGCAACGCCACAACCTTCGCCTTGAACTGGTCGCGCTCCTGTTCCAGCCATGGCACCGCGCTCTGGCTCTGGGCGACGTTGCGCGCCTCCAGGACCATCGCATTCTGGTGCATCTTCTCTTTGATGGCGATTTCTTCGCCGACGTTCACCTGGTACGACGGGATGTTCACTTTCTTCCCGCTGATCCGCACGTGTCCGTGCAGCACGAGTTGCCGCGCCTGGGACCGCGAGGACGCCAGGCCCGCGCGCCAGACAACGTTGTCCAGGCGGCGTTCGAGCATGATGATCAGGTTTTCACCCGTGGGACCCTTGGAACGCTCCGCCTTTTCAAAATAATTGCGAAACTGCCGTTCCAATAAGCCGTAGGTGCGCTTCACTTTTTGTTTCTCGCGCAGTTGCAGGCCGTAACCCGCAATCTTGGCGCGCCGCGATTGCCCGTGCTGTCCCGGTACAAAATTGCGCTTCTCAATCGCGCATTTGTCCGTGAAGCACCGCAGGCCTTTCAAAAACAGTTTCTGCCCTTCCCGGCGGCACAGGCGGCAGACTGCATCACGATGTCTTGCCAACTTCTATTCTCCCTTCCCGAATCTTTTCCAAGTTCTAAGTAGTAAGTTGTAAGTTTTAAGTTCAAATCGTTTTCGACTTATTACTTAAAACTTAGAACTAAAAACTGTGCTACACCCGCCGGCGCTTTGGCGGGCGGCAGCCGTTGTGCGGAATCGGCGTCACGTCGCGGATGACCACGATGTGC
>JBAVHY010000381.1:0-7991 GCA_049686315.1 Candidatus Acidiferrum sp.
CAGGGAAATTCACTCCGCCATAGTACGACACGAAACATTCGTAATGCTTGCTTGCCAGTTCAACCGCGGGCAAAGACATGTTTTCGGGCTTGCCGAAGGGGAATGCGAAAGCCCAGACTGGAAGCCCCAGCCGGTTCTCCAGGTCGAGTTTAGACTGCACGATTTCTTCGTCTAATTTTTCAATTACCGTGCCCCCGCAATCAAAGTGTGAACGCGTATGGCTGCTGAATTCAGCTCCTTCCCGGCTCCAGTAGCGAATCTGCTCCCAAGAGAGAGGGAGGAAACCAGGAATATTTTGCTTAAGGTCGTGGTCGAACTCTTGATGTTTCGTGACAATCTCCGTGGAAACGAAATGGGAAACGGGAACGTCCAATTGCTCCGCAACCGCGCGCAGATTCAGAAAATTATCTTCGTAGCCGTCATCAAACGTTAGCACAACTGTCGGTTCAAGAACGAAACCGGACTTCAGCAGCTCAGTCGCCTCGCGCAAACTCACTATCCGATAATGGCGTTTGAGGAATCGGATCAGCTTGAAAGAGGCCGAGGTGGAAATATTTAAGTGATGGTAGTCGTCAGAAATTAAATGGTGCGTGAGGATCACAACGGGGAAATTGCGCCGCCAACGCCGGATCCAGTTTCTCGCAATGATGAATGGTGAAAATTCTATCAACAGATAGATAACCAGTTTCCACCAAGGTCGAATCCGATGTGGCGGAGACAAACGGCGAGCCTCAGCATTGACTTTTCTATGGCTACAAATTAGTTGGGCGGGCAACATCAGTTGAATCCAGAGATTCAGGTGTTTTCCAGGATCCACGGCCTGGGAAAACGCAAATGTGGTTTGGACCAGGAGGTCGCGCAAAATCAGTTCACTTTTTAGTTTCAGGCTAGCCGTGCAATCGGTGGGCCTGGCATCCAGGCCGACTGAGGCCACTAAGTACTCGGCGCGAATTTTGGTGGCGTGAAAGACCCGAATCTCCGCTCGCGCCACCGCTGAATTGCATTTGCTTACGTCAAAAAACTCCTGGCGCTGAGCGTCGAAATATACAATTTCGCCCCGGATCCAACCACGCTCCAGTTCTTTGGCCCAGACTGGAGAAAGGCTCTCATGGCCAAGAATGAGGGTTAAACTAGCACCATTCTTGCGGGCGCATTCGAGCACCTCTGAACTGGCGGAACTGGAGGTTGAAACAAATTGCCAACCCGAACGTGCACACAGGTCTGATAGTTGATGGACCTCACTTTCTTCCTTGCCAAGAAGAAGCCCCGACGTGCCGTGGGCAAAGTTGAGTGCTGACCTGAGGGCACGGCCCGCGACCTTCTTGGTTTTTGACAAAACCTTCGCGCCGAACCCAGTCTGCACAGGCAAACTCGTCTGAAAGGCGACCCCACAAATGCGCACACGCGGGTCATGTATTCCAAGCCCGCGCAGAAGCATGATTGCGAAGCGTGCATTGCCTCCAATGAAAAAAAGATCAAGCATGTGCGGCACCTATCTAAGCCAATTTCCTTTCAATCTACAGGTGAAGAGTTCAGGCCCTCTACTTAGGAACCTTCGCCGACAGCACTTACCGGATTTGTAACTCTTTCCGCCGAATGCTCTCATTCGACCCTGCTATTTTGGGTGCGTGGCGTTGCTTTCCACGCCATGCTCTGCCGACCGCTTGCGTATCGTATGAATCCAAGCAGGATAGTTGTGTTCATGGTTACGAAGTACAAAGGAATATTGCATATTCCGGGCGATTGGTTCCGTTTTTTGCGCCAGTATCCGATCAGAGCGAAAAGGTAGAACACCGTCTGCAACCCAAACAGGACGCGATAGGGCATATCGCGAAGCAACCCAGCCGAAAGCCCATAGGCCAGGATCAATAGAAAGGGTGTGAGCCAGCGTAAAACCCGATGTGACCAATAGGCGAACGACGGTCTGCCGTGCAGAGGATTAAGGTAGCGCGGATACTGGAAAAGTGTCTGCCAATTTCCAGCGCCGATTCGGATCCGGCGTTCGACTTGAGACGATAAGGTTGGCGCAATTTCTTCAATGGCAATCGCTTCAGGATCGTACACCACGAAATAGTTCTTGAAACGGACGGACAAGGGAATCTGGAAGTCCTCTACAATGAGATTGGCCTCGGGATGGAACAGTTCGCGCCGGATGGCATAAACTCCGCCATTCGCGCTATGCAAAAGCCCCAACCGGCTTTCCAGAATCTTTAGAGCCGATTCATATTTCCAATAGATACCCTCGGCCGCCGGATCGATGTTCCGGCCACTCGTACGCACTTCCTCGCCGCTGACGACACCTACGCGAGGATTTTGAAAATGGCGAACCAGGTTCGCAACGCAATCGGGCTCGAAATGCGTGTTAGCGTCGGTGAATATCAATATGTCCGAAGATGTATGTTGAGCAAGTTCAGAAATCACACCCAATTTGCCGCGACGTTCATTGAAACAAAAAAGTTTTGTGCGAGGGGCCCCGAGTTCTCGAAGGATATCGGCAGTTGAATCTGTTGGAGAATCGAGCCCAACGAGAATTTCGGTGAGGTGTTCGGGATAGCGTAGCGATAAAACGTTCTCTATGCGGTCCTGTATCACCGCTTCTTCGTTGAAAACGGAAAGAATGATAGCAACGCGCGGTTGATAGGCGCTTCCAGCGGGGGCGCGGCGAGATTGTCGAGAAAGGAAAAAACCCAGATCGGAAAATGCCTGGGAGATAGACGCCAGGATGAACAGCAGAATTGGGTAGCCCGCGTAGTTGTAAACAACCGCGCAAATGCATGTCCAGAGAACGATCTTGAATGCTAGAGGCATGGGCATGCCTCATCGAGACCTGTCAATCTGACGGAAGGATTACTCTTGGTATTTGCAGTATCCGCTTTCGGGGGCCTACGGCACACAAAACGAAGACTGCAAAATGCGCCAACGACGAAATAGTCCCATGGGCGCGTGGAATCGGCTGAAACGGAACCGAGTTGAACTAGTGATTGCTGCATAGCAAGTTCTGGATTAGCATTTTGCCGAGGTGGGTTCTTCTGTGACGACCCCAGCAGATCCCTTTTCTTCCTTAAGCGCCAAGAGGATTTCGTCGAACCGATCAACGACAGAATCCCACCCGTTTTCCCGAGTCACACATTCTCGAGCAGCTCTCTCGATCTCTTTTCTTTGTTCAGAGTTCAGCAGAAGCTGAATCACGGCCTTTGCGAATTCATCGGGGCCGTCAGCTAGCCTGAGCTCACGATGATCACGGAAGGGCAGGCCTTCCGCCCCAATCGTCGTCGAGACCACTGCCTTGCCCATGGCCATCGCCTCAGGAATCTTGATGCGCGTTCCCCCGCCGACACGCAAAGGCACGATGACGATTTCCGCCTCGGCCAGGAAAGGGCGCACGTCGGAAACGCGTCCAGTCAGCTCCACTCCGGCCAGGCTGGCAACGGCTGCGCTCATCGCTGCAGACGGATTGCGGCCAATGATTCTGCAAGCAGCCGAAGGTACTGATTTTCTGATGAGAGGATATACGTCGCGCAAAAACCAGAGCATGCCATCTTCATTCGGATACCAGTCCATCGAGCCAACGAACGCGAGGTTACCTGGTTTTTGTTCGACTTCCTGAGGATGAAAGTATTCGGAATCCACACCAGTCGGGATTGTGGAGACATTCTGAATCCGGAATTCTTTTTCGAAAACACGTCGGTCTTCGTCAGAGACGGCGATTACACGATTGAAGGACCGGCACACCCGCGCTTCAATGGTTTGAGTTCTCTTCCACTCCCTGGCAAAGAGCCACTTTCTAAGGGGAGAGGATTCTGTTTCCCATTGCCGCTTTCGGAGGAGGAACTCCACATTGTGCTGAAAGACGATGCGTGGCCGAAGAGGCAGGTCCACTGCCGCCGCCGCGGTGTGCAGGAAGTCGCACAGAAGCAGGTCCACTCTGAATCGGCCGGAAATAGTCTTCATGGCTTGGGCAAATTCGGGACGGCAGCATTTCTCCACAAAAAAGGGCAAGTTGCTTAGCTGATTGGCAAGCACATCAAAATAGAAGCCGGGGGAGTACTTGGCGTTCTCCTTCCAAGCGACGGAAGTATAAGTGGCGAACATGCGCTGCATAGCAGCTATTCCCTCTTGGTCGTGAAGAGGATCGGCATATGAGATCGCATGGATTTCATGGCGTTTCGCCAACCGGGTAAAAATCTGAAGACTGCGGATTTTACCGCCGGTATCCGCTGGCAAAAGTGGTCGAGGAAACGCCAATAACACGCGCATAAGTACCGGTTGCCTATCTCGATCCGTGTCCCACTGTGGCCGGACCGTGAGCTGTCTCCGTTTGAATAACTGACGCATCCATTTCACCATCCAGGAAAATCCGGCACCATAGTTCAAAATTCAGAAGCCTCCAGACACCTTCAGTAGCCGGGGATGAGCCGCCACGATGTTCCTCAAGCAAGTGGTCGACGAACTCTGCCCGAAAGAGTTCCCGATCCCTGAAACGAGCATCCGTGAGTACTGCCGCAACCTTTTCAAAAAGGACTGTACGGAGCCAAGGCCGGATCGGCGTAGGAAAACCTTTCTTTGTGCGATTGAGAATCGCAGCGGGAAGGCGCCCGGTCATTGATTTTCGCAACAGGTATTTCCCGGACATGTAACGCACTTTCTGATCTGCAGGAATGCCCATAGCAAACTCTACGACCTTGTGATCGAGCAGTGGAACTCGGCTCTCCAATGAAGTAGACATGCTCATCTGATCTTGCTTCATCAGAAGCTCGACAAGATAAGTCTTAATATCCAAGTAGAGCAGCCGATCGAGCGTTGTACGGCCTTTTCTTTCCGGCAACAGGAATTTCATCGCGCTGGCATAGGCGCTGGAATCCCCCAGCTCTTGCGCAAACCCGGGAGTCAGCAAGCTGGACTGTACGCTCTGCGGAAAGATTGAGTAGAAGTTGTCAAAGTAGAGCTGTTCGAAAGTGTCCGGATAATAAAGAAAGGTGTGACGAAGCTTTCTACGAATCACATCCGGAAGGGCGTTCGATTCCAAGAATGCCCGAATCAGTGCTTGCGCGGAATCAGGCACCATTTTCCTGTACAGGGGAGCACCCTGAAGATTCCACAGGGTCATGCGGTACTTCAGGTAGCCTGCAAATATCTCGTCGCCCCCCTCTCCGGTCAGAACGACCTTCACTTTTTCACTCGCAAGCCGGGAGACAAAATGGAGCGCCACGCTCGAAGGCCAAACCAGCGGCTCATCCTCGTGCCAGATCAGATTTGGAAGACTGGAGTAGAACTCCGAAGGCCCGAGAATGATCTCGTTGTACTCTGCACCAATATGTTTGGCGACCATCCTGGCATAGGGTAACTCGCTGTATTCTTGTTCCGCATAGCCGACGGAAAAAGTCTGGATCGTATCCTTGCGGAGAGAAGCCATAACAGCCGCAATTGCACTCGAGTCCAGGCCGCCACTCAGGAAAACACCGAGAGGCACATCACTCATTAGGTGCGAGCTCACTGTTTCTTCAAATAGCTGCTGGAATCGCGCAATCTGGTCTCGTTCACTAGTGGGCCCTTCAATCGTGGAAAGTTCCAAATCCCAGTACTTCTCAATTTTGGGCTGGGCATCATTGCGCTTTAAGTCCAAAACGAAACGGTGACCAGGCATCAATCGGCGCACGCCGCTGAAGAGGGTCTCGTCTGAAGAGAGATATCCGAAGGCAAGAAACTCTGGAATAGCCTGCCGATTCAGTTGTGGGCGAACCCCGGGGATCTGGAAGAGGGACTTGATCTCTGAAGCAAAGAGGAACATGCCGGGAAGGTTTGCATAGTAGAAGGGCTTGATACCCAGGCGGTCACGGGCGCAAAAAAGTCTTTGCCGCGGAATATCCCAAATGGCGAACGCGAACATACCCCGCAAGCGGTCCACGCAATCCACGCCGTACTCTTCGTACAAGTGGATGATGGTCTCCGTGTCACTTGTGGTTGCATAACGATGGCCGCGTTGTTCGAGATCAGGGCGAAGTTCCGCATGATTGTAGATCTCGCCGTTGAAGATAATCCAAACAGTGCCATCTTCGTTTGGCATCGGCTGATGGCCCAGTTTGAGATCGACGATGCTGAGCCGCCGGAAGCCAAAACCAACCGGGCCGGAGACAAGCTCGCCTTGGTCGTCAGGGCCACGATGGCGAATAACTCTGGCCATCGCGCTCAGTTCCTCTTTGGTGAAATGGCGCCCAGCCCGCGTGTCCACAATTCCACAAATGCCACACATCGTTTACTTCTCCCTTGGAATAAGAATGGATGTCTCGTGGGAGAGATCGCGAATCCGGCCGTTAACACTGAGGTGTTTCACCCGAGCCGTTTGAATACGAAATTCAGGCACGGGATTCGCTTCTATCTTCAAGCTATCGTCCTCCCAGTCGGCGACAAAATAGCTGAAGGGGTATTCGACGCGTGAGACGCTCAGTTCGTCTTCCTCGACCGGGTTGCCATTGAAAAGCACCACGCGCTTAATCCTTCCCTGAGAATCTCTCCGTACTATACTTAGGCAAGCTTCAGGCGGAAGATTGGTGTTGGTATCCAGTTTCGACCAGCCATGCGCTTCGACGAAGTCCACCCATCGCTCCGTTCGCACAGAAAAGGACACGCCATCTGACGGCGATTCCAAAACGTCTGGCATTTCTTCGGGAGAGGAGACAGGAACCAACAGCCAGTGGAATTGCAGAGGCAAATGCTCATCGACCTCTCCCACCAAGACAGAGGCTGGCTCCTTGTGTCCATAATCGGATGAAACCCAACCTTGAAGGGAAGAGGCATCCCCGCGAATCACATCAAACCTAAGGCCCGATCGGAGTGGCCACAGGAGGAAACTCTCCCGCCCTTTGGTGGCGAGCCATGCCTGTTTGTAAGGTTGAAGCGCGATATCCGGGCCGAAATGAAAAAATGCCCTGACTAGGTGTTGGCCCGTGCCGGCCAGTTCATCGGAGATCAGCCAGTAGTCTGGCTTGATAAAAACCACCTTGCGGCGGTGGTTTACCGGTTGCGCCAGCCGTTCATAACCGTCGTGGCTTCCAATGACGAAATCCGCTGCGGGGTGCAGGAACTCCGTCTGCAATCGGACGCGGGGAAGTTTGCGCCATTTGAACCAATCAACTTCTTCCGCCTGATTCAATCCGTCTAGCGAAATCGTATTGTGCGCGCATGTGGAGCGAAAGAAGTTCCGCCATTCCCTGGAAGAGCTATAGACATAAGTTCCAGGATCCACGAGCCATTCGACGCCATTGGCGGCGCAGAGAAGACTCAGTGAGTCGCTATGCCCATGTCCACTTAGGCCCATACCCTGGGAGCCAGCATCAAATAGTAGGAATTTGGCTCGATCACCCCAGTCGCTGCGCAGCGTTACTATCCCGGAATCGGAAAAGGCACGCGACGTTTCATTGGGGAGTTCTTCGGTCAGGCCAGCATGGGTTGTAAGTGAAGCCCTTCCCAAAAGCCAGAGAGTCTGTTCATGGTATTCACCGCTAGCCTTCTTGAAGTCCCCGCGGGCAAAATAGACAGCGGCGGTTGAAAGCACCGGTCGATGGTCCGTAGCGTCGAAAGCTCCAAATGGAATCAGTCTGCCACCATCCGAATCCCCGACAGAAGGATGCATCCCACTTGGCCATGCCGTGAACAAAAGGTATTCGAGCATTCTCTCCAGGCGTGCGGCGTAGGAAGGAGGAAACGCGATGTTGTTTCTCTTTGCCAGAATGAGAGCACACAAGAAGAACTCAGAAGCATAGCGATGGTAGAAGAGGGACTGTTCAAAATGCGACCCATCCTCCCGCACCTGTTTTTGCATTTCTTCAGTGAGAATGTGTTGCCCCAAGTCGTACCAACCCTGGGCGCCTTTGAGTTCTGGGAAAAGTGCTCCCACGATGAATAAGGCAAATCCCTCGGCGAGGAGATGGGTATTCGGGGCGAAGTAAACTGAGAGGTGGTTGGCGATGAAGTCGGCGCTTCTGCTTATACAC
>JBAVHY010000382.1:0-19095 GCA_049686315.1 Candidatus Acidiferrum sp.
CCCCACTGTCTTCATGGAGCAGTTCGTTCCAAGCGCCCGGCACGTCGAGGTGCAGATCATCGCCGACCACGCCGGGACAACCTGGGCGGTCGGCCTGCGCGACTGCACCATCCAACGCCGTAATCAGAAAATCCTCGAAGAGGCTCCTCCGCCGACGCTATCCCCCGAGCAAGACCAGTCCTTGCGTGAAGCAGCAGTGCGCTTGAGTCGAGCGGCGGGATACCAAAACGCGGGAACAGTGGAATTCCTGCTCGTACCGGAGAGCGGTCGCTTCCTGTTCATGGAAATGAACACCCGCCTGCAAGTCGAACATCCGGTGACCGAATGCACCACCGGGATCGACCTGGTGAAGCTTCAGATTCACATTGCCCTTGGCGGCAGATTGGAAGGCGATCCGCCGCGCACAACCGGCCACGCCATCGAGCTGCGGTTGAATGCGGAGGACCCGGACAACGGCTTTGCGCCGGCTCCCGGCACCATCGAGCGTTTCAGGAATCTCGCTGGTCCTGGCGTGCGGGTTGACGCTGGCGTGACCGAGGGTGACGTCATCCCTCCGGACTTTGACTCCATGATCGCTAAAATCATCGGCTACGGTCAGACTCGGGAAGAAGCGCTTGCTCGGCTCCAGCGGGCCCTGCGCCAAAGCGTTGTGGTCATCAAGGGTGGAGCGAGCAACAAATCGTTTCTTCTCGAGTTGCTTAACCGGCCGGAAGTGCAAAGCGGGAAAGTAGATGTTGGATGGATGGAACGCCTGGTGGCCAGCAACGAACACCTCTCCAGGCGATACGCCGATGTGGCTCTGCTGCAAGCCGCGATCGCAACCTACGATGCACATTTGGCGGTTGAACAGGCGCAATTTTACGCCTCGGCGCTTCGTGGGCGCCCGCAGGTCCGCTCTGAAGTCGGCGTGACTGTAGCCCTGCGGTATCGAGGAAATTCCTACTCACTCAAAGTTTATCGTCTTGGCACTCATCACTACCGGGTGGAGGCGGATGGTTCCCGGATCGATGTGCAAAACAATCGCCTTGGTCAATTTGAATACTCGCTCACTTGCTTTGGGCAGTGCTTCAAAGTCGTCTCCGCGGTCCAAAATCTCAGTTTTCTGATCGAAGTCGACGGGGTTGCGCACCGCATTGATCGCGATGATGGGGGCGTGGTACACGCGCCGGCGCCCGCGGTAGTTGTCTCCATTGCCGTGAAGCCCGGAGAAACAGTCTCGGCTGGGCAGCGCTTGGCTGTGCTGGAGGCCATGAAGATGGAGATGCAGGTTGTCGCTCCATTTGCCGGGAAAGTCCGGCAAGTCATGGCAATTCCCAACGTGCAGGTAGGCGCTGGTGCCCCGCTCGTGCAGGTCGAACCGCTCGGCGGGGAAAAACCTACGGCTTCTTGTGAGCGGGTGGCGTTGGGAGTGTCACAGGCCTCGGAGGAAAGCCCGGGGGATAGCCATTCCCGCTACCGCAGGAATCTGGAAGAACTCCGGCAGCTCATGCTGGGCTTTGACGTCGATCCCGCGCACGCTGCGCGGTTGCTGGCGGAGTGCAAACAGTACCATGAAGGGCCTGGCGATGGCCTGGAAACGAGGCGCTGCGAGGATGAGATTCTCCGGATCTTCGTGGACATTGGCTATTTGTTCCACCGCGAACCAGAGATGGACGGTCCGGCCAACGGTGAAGCGCCTAGTTCGGAAGCTTACTTATTTTCCTATCTACGCATGATCGATACGCGCGGCGATGGGCTCCCCCCAAAGTTCATCGAAGCTCTCCGTCATGCACTTGCTCATTTTGGCGTAAAGACACTGGATCGCTCGCCCGAACTTGAGGAGAGTTTGCTCTGGATCTATAAATCGCGCCAACGCGTGGAACGTCAAATTCCGCTGATTCTGGGTGTGCTCGAAAGGCGCTTGAGAAGTGTCGATACCTTCGCGGCGCACCCGGAAGAATCCTTTAGAACGCTCCTCGACCGTCTGATCTTCATGACTCAGGGGCTTTTCCCCGCACTTAGCGATCTGGCGGGGGAGGTCCGCTATCGCTGCTTTGACCAGCCGCAGTTTGAGTTGGCACGAAAACAGGTCTACGCGCAGGCAGAAGAACACTTGGCCCATCTCGCCGCCGACCAGGAGGCCGAGGACCGCCACGAGAGAATTCGGGCCCTGGTCGAATGTCCCCAGCCTCTCGTCAGTCTGCTCGCCGGCCGATTTGCGAACGCGGAGTTTGCCGTGCGCCAGTTGATGCTGGAAGTCCTTACGCGGCGGTACTATCGCATTCAATCATTAATGGAATTGCATTACGTCACTGTGGACGCCCAGCACTGCATCTCAACCGAATACGATGAGGACGGAAAGCGAGTCCTTCTCCTCACCACCCAAGCGGACGCTTCCAGGCTCTGTGAGGCGGCACGTGCGATGTTCCCGCTAATCCAGGAAGTGCCTGCCGAGCACGATATCGTCATCGATTTTTACATTTCGCATACCGGCTCTTTGCGTGATCCGGAAGCTATCCAGCGGGAAGTTCACTCGATGCTTAACCAAGCGGGCTTTCCTCGTTCCATCCGGCGCATCGTCGTCGTAGTGGCGGGTCCAGGATGCGACCATGGCATGGGCGGGATACTCCATTTCACATATCGTCCCTCCGAGACTGCCTACGAAGAGGAAAAGCTTTACCGTGGCCTCCATCCCCTGATGGGCCAGCGGCTGCATCTCTGGCGTTTCAATAATTTCAAGATCGAAAGATTGCCTTCCGTCGAAGATGTCTACCTTTTCCACGCAGTCGCTCGGGACAACCCGAAAGACGAGCGGCTGTTTGCTGTCGCTGAAGTCCGCGATCTAACGCCTGTCTGTGATGAAGCCGGGCGCATCGTGCAATTGCCGCACTTGGAGCGCATGCTCGCGGAAGCGCTGGCAAGCATCCGGGTGTTTCAGTCGCGGCGCTCGAACCAGGAGCGCCTCCATTGGAATCGGATTCTCCTCTACGTGTGGCCACCACTCCGAATTAAGCCGCATGAATTTCATGACATTGTCCACAGACTGGCCCCCTCGACCGACGGCTTGGGGTTGGAACAAGTCGTGCTGCGTGCCCGCCTTCCCAATCCGGGTACTGGCGAGCTGCGCGATATGGTGGTGCGCATTTCGAGACCGGGCGGCGCTGGCTTGCTCATTACCTTCCGCCCCGCCACTAAACAGTTGCCGATCAAGCCGCTGACGGAATACGACCAAAAAGTTCTTCGCATGCGCCAGCGTGGGATGACCTACCCGTACGAAATCATCGAAATGCTCACGCCGGCTCCCGCGGACACGCGTGCCGAATTCCCGCCGGGTGATTTTGTGGAACACGATCTCAGCGCCGAAGGCCGGCTGATTCGTGTCGATCGCCCGTATGGGCAAAACAGGTCGAATATTATCGTAGGTACTATTCGCAATTATACGGAAAGATACCCCGAAGGCATGACTCGAGTTTTGTTGATGGGCGATCCGAGTAAGGATCTTGGCGCCATCGCCGAACCGGAATGCCGGCGCATCATCGCGGCTCTGAATCTTGCCGAAGAGATGGGTGTGTCCCTTGAATGGTTTCCCATCTCGGCCGGCGCCAAGATTTCGATGGAGAGCGGCGTCGAGAACATGGATTGGATCGCCCGCGTCCTGCGCGGTTTGATTGAATTCACGCAAAAGGGCGGGGAAGTAAACCTGATCGTCAACGGCATAAACGTCGGCGCGCAGCCATACTGGAACGCCGAAGCCACCATGCTCATGCACACGCGGGGCATTCTGGTGATGACGCCGAAGTCGGCCATGGTGCTCACCGGCAAGCGCGCTTTGGACTATTCCGGCAGTGTCTCCGCCGAGGACAATCAAGGGATTGGCGGCTACGATCGCATCATGGGCCTCAACGGCCAGGGGCAATACTGGGCCAAGGATATCCATGAAGCCTGCCAAATTCTCTTTCGCCACTATGAGCACACCTATGTGGCTCCAGGTGAGCGGTTCCCTCGGAAGGCATTGACCACCGATCCCGTCGACCGCGACGTTCAAGTTTATCCTCATGGCAAGGCGCACGGAGACAGCTTCGCCCAGGTCGGCGAGATCTTCTCCGACGCGACAAACCCTGGACGAAAAAAATCCTTTGATATTCGCACCGTGATGATGGCTAGCGTCGACCAGGACCATCCTCCCATGGAGCGTTGGCCCGGAATGCGCTCTGCGGAGACCGCGGTCGTCTGGGACGCGCATCTTGGTGGCTATCCTGTCTGCTTGCTTGGGATTGAATCCCGGCCCGTGTCCCGCCTGGGATTTGTCCCCGCCGACGGACCGGATCAATGGTGTGCCGGCACACTTTTTCCACAAGCCTCGAAGAAGGTGGCGCGTGCGATCAATGCCGCCAGCAACAACCGGCCGGTGGTGATCCTCGCCAATTTGTCGGGATTTGATGGCTCACCGGAGTCCATGCGCAAGCTGCAGCTTGAATATGGCGCCGAGATCGGCAGGGCGGTGGTGAATTTCAAGGGTCCCATGGTGTTTTGTGTGATCTCCCGCTATCACGGCGGTGCGTATGTGGTTTTCTCCCGTGCGCTGAATGAACATCTCGAGGTCGCGGCATTGGAGGGAACGTACGCCTCCGTCATTGGCGGTGCGCCGGCAGCTGCCGTTGTGTTTGCCGGAGAAGTCGAGGCCAGGGCGAGGAAAGATGCGCGTCTGCAAGCGCTAAGTCAGGCCATGGCCACGGCTGAAACCGTCGAGAAACATCGGCTGCGAAACCAGTGGGAGGAACTTTTCAAGATCGTGCATTCTGAGAAGTTGGGCGAGGTGGCCGGCGAATACGACCGCGTGCACAGCGTGCAACGAGCTCTGAAAGTGGCTGCGTTGCATCATATTTTGCCGCCAGCAAACCTTCGCCCATATCTCATCGATGCGGTTGAGCGGGGCATCGCGGCAGAAGGCAAATTGGATTCCGGGAAACATGGAGGCGAAAAACCGAAAGCGCTGGTGGTGGCGGCTGGCGCAACATCGGGGGCTTTTTGATGGAAGTATATTGGCTGGAACAATCCCAGGCAGACGTACCGGCACACAACGATTGGCTGAGCGCAAACGAAGTTGTGTGTCTGAACGCCATGCGCTTCGCCAAGCGTCGCGTGGACTGGCGGCTGGGGCGCTGGACTGCGAAACACGCTTTGTCCATTTACCTTGATGTACCCTCGCGTCTCCAAGTTTTCAAGAAAATGGAGTTGCGCCCAGCGCCGTCGGGCGCGCCGGAGGCCTTTTTCGACGACCAACCGGCGGCCGTCACTATCTCGCTCAGCCACCGCGCTGGCATCGCCGCCTGCGCAGTGGCCGTTGCTGGTGCGGAGTTAGGTTGCGATCTCGAAATCATCGAACCGCGCAGCGATGCCTTTGTCGCCGACTATTTCACCCTTGAAGAGCAAGAACTGTTCGCGCGCGTGTCGGTGGCGGATCGGACTCGGAACTTGGCCTTGCTGTGGAGCGGGAAAGAGAGCGCGCTCAAAGCTTTGCACGAGGGCTTGCGCCTGGACGCGCGGAGCGTGGTCGTGAGGCCCAGTGATGCCGCACCCGATTTGCATGGCTGGAGCCCGATGCAAGTTCGTCAGACGGACCGCCGAACGTTCCACGGCTGGTGGCAACATGAGGACAGTATTGTGCGGACTTTAGTGGCTGCGCCGCCACCAGACCCGCCGATTCGTTTGCGGATCCCCGAATACGCTCCCGCCGCCGCTTCCCGGTGCGCATAGAGGATTGGTGCTTGGCCATGAATGCCCGGATACATTTTAGCGGCCCGCGCCGCTACCGGTTCCGCTGCGCCGCTGAGTTGGGCAAATCCGTTCTCGAAGTGTCCACTCGCCGTGCGCTCAAAGGTCCACGCCTTCCCAGTTGGAACTGGTTCGTTGAGCTGGCCACACAAATGTTGAAGTGGCATACGCGTGCTGCCATGCGGATGAAAGATGTTAAGGAAGCGCGCCGCTATCTCGACACCGTGGAGATTAGCTCATCTGCGTTGTCGGAAGTAATCATCACGCCGGTCGTGCAAAAGAAGTTTAGTGGAAGTTGGTTTACCGAAAGAAACACAGAGACGCGCCTCAGCGTCCTGTATTTTCATGGCGGCGGATACTCGTTTTACCCGCAGGCCTACGCCAACTTCATCGCCCAGCTCACCCTGGCCGCGAACTGCAGAACTTTCGCGCTCGATTATCGCCTTTCGCCGGAACATCGGTTCCCGGCTCAGCTTGAAGACGCGCTCAACGCCTACCTTTGGTTACTCGAAGAAAGCGCCGATCCTGGCAGCCTGATTCTTGCTGGTGACTCGGCTGGTGGCAATCTAGCGCTGGCTTTGCTTCTGGTGGCACGGGAATCCAAGCTTCCTCTCCCCGCACTTGCCATTGCTCTTTCCCCGCCAACTGACTTCGAACCAGATTGCCTTGGCAATGGGGACTGCGACTGGATCGACAAGCGAATGCTTCAGCAGTGGGCAGACTGGTACTGCGACTCTGCCGAGCGCCGGAATCCCCTGGTGTCGCCGCTACGGGCTGACCTGAGCGGCCTTCCTCCTATCTATATACAGGCTGGCCGCGCAGAGATTCTGTACCACAGCATTCAAGCTTTTGCGGATCGCGCCCAGAAGCAGGGAGCGGATGTCGTCCGCGAAACTTGGGAGGACATGAACCATGTCTTCCAAATGTTTGGACCCGATTCGCCTCAGAGCACGGAAGCATTGCGGAGAATTGGGCACGTGATTGACCTAAGGGTTCGAGAGCAGGAGGGCGTACTAGCGACGTAGCTCGATCGGTGGCAGCAACCGCAATCTGTACGTAGTGAAGCCATATGGTCCACGGTAACAACCAATTCGATTTCGATTTTATCATCATCGGTTCGGGCTTTGGCGGCAGTGTTTCCGCTCACCGGCTGGTGGAGAAGGGTTATCGTGTTGCGGTTATGGAGATGGGCCGGCGCTGGACCCCCGCCAACCTGCCGCGCACCAGTTGGTCGATCCACCGCTATTTCTGGCGCCCCAACCTCGGCCTGCGCGGCTTCTTCAACATGCGCTTCTTCCGCCACGTAACCATCTTTCATGGTTGTGCGGTTGGCGGCGGATCAATCACCTATGCCAGCACCTTGCTTGCTCCGCCTCAGAAAGTGTGGGAAGCGGGCTCTTGGACGGGATTGGCTAATTGGAAAACGGAGATGCCCCAGTATTACGAGACCGCCACGCGGATGCTGGGGGTGACGGAAAACCGAATTCTCGGACCTGCTGATCATCTCCTGAAAAAAGCCGCGGAAGCTGCGGGCTCCGGTCATACTTTCTACTGCACCAAGGTGGGCATCTTCCAACCTGCGGAAGGAGAGCCGGGGAATCAGACCTTTCCTGATCCGTTCTTCGGAGGAGAAGGTCCGGCGCGAACCACCTGCATCGGCTGCGGTGGCTGCATCATGGGTTGCCGGTATGGGGCGAAAAATTCACTGGACCTTGGCTACTTATATCTGGCTGAAAAGCATGGCGCGCGGGTCTTTCCCGAAACCAAGGTGGTGAATGTCAAACCGCTGGACGCCGCAAGCGATGGCAGCGCCGGATATGAAGTGTGCACAATTAAATCCACGGCATGGATTCAACAGCAGCCACAGCGGTTCACCTGCCGCGGAGTGGTCTTCTCTGCCTCTTCTCTGGGCACCATGGAACTACTGTTTCGCCTCCGGGAAAAAGGCTCCTTGCCAGCCATTGGGAGTCAACTGGGCCAGCATGTGCGCACCAATTCCGAATCGCTCATTGGGGCTCGCACACCGGGCTACTCCCAGGATCTGTCACAGGGTATCGCGATCGGTTCCGGCATCTATATTGACGAGCACACCCACATTGAAGCAGTTCGCTACCCAAGCGGCTCCGATGCCATGGGGTTTCTGACCACCATTCTCACCGATGGCCGCCCAGGTCCGCGGCGGATTGCACTGTGGCTGAAGAACATTGTGGCTTCTCTGCTCCGTCACCCGTTCAAGACGGTTCGCGTGCTGCAACCGCTGGGATGGGCGCGGGAGTTCGTGATTCTCCTTTGCATGCAGGCGCTGGATGGAGAGATCGAGATGCACTGGCAACGCCCATGGTTCTGGCCCTTCAGGAAGTTTCTGGTGAGCCGGGGCGAGAAGGTGCCTACTTACATTCCGAAAGCCAACGAATTCGCGCAGAAATTTGCACAACTCACCGGTGGTTTTGCCATGAGCATGCTTCCGGAAATCCTCTTTGACGTTCCAGGTACTGCGCACTGCATCGGAGGTTGCGTGATCGCGGATTCTTCCCGCCACGGCGTAGTTGATTCCCGTCACCGTGTCTTCCACTACAAGAATATGTACATCTGTGACGGGTCCGTGGTGGCGGCAAATCTTGGCGTCAACCCCAGCCTGACCATTACCGCCCTGACCGAACGAGCGATGAGCTTTATCCCTCCGGCAGCGGAAAACGATTGGAGCGATTCCGCAGCTCGATAAATCCTCGCAATTCCAGCTTGGCCCACCTATAACTTCTTCGTTCCGAAGAGTAGAATTCACAGCATAGAGAGTCGTGCAACAGAAATGGACACAAACCTAAAATGAGCGAGAATTTCCATCCGTCCTTAAAAAGATTAAAGGAAAAATACGCCACATGGATTCTTGGGAGCATCGACGAAACCTACGATGCCACCAGGGAGGGCCAGAATGGCAGCACTCCTTTGACTGCTTTTATTCTGGTGTCTTGCGCAATCGACTTCATGGCGGGCTTTCTCGAGGGTATCGACACTTTTGAACTCAAGTCCTCCGGGAAAATCTACAAGAGATTCTTGGAACGCTATATGCGCCAGTATGACTCCAAGGATGTTTATCGCAGCATCCGCTGCCAGCTTGCGCACCACTTTACAGTTGGGGATAAAGTCGCATTGATCCACCTTAATCCGGCGGCGCATGATCCTCTTGGGTCCCGTGGAGAAAGGATCATAAACTTCGAAAATTTTTACGCCGACTTCCGAATTGCGGTGGAAAGATATTTCATTGAACTGGAAAAGGATAAAGATCTGCAAAAAAAGTTCCTCCGAAGGTCCTCCCTGGGCTTTGCGGATATCCCTAAAACTTAAACCTGTATGAGAAAGTTGCCTGAGGTCCAGCAAGCCAAGGAGTTGATGAACGAGGCGATCGACTGGTCGGTCTTCAAATGGATGTTTGAGAAACCGAGAGTGCGGAAGACCACGGATCGAGCCAACGACACCCTGGACCGATTGGAGCGAAGTGTAAAAGCACGCTGGAGCGATCAGCTCAAAGCAGCTTATAGCGATTTGTCTGCCCGACCGCACAAAAAAGTCCAGCCACCTTCGCAAACATCCGACCCTCAGATCAAGCTTTTGGTCGAAAAAGTGAAACAGGCAGACGACGCGGCGCGCCGTGCGAGGATGGATGCGGAGGAAACCTTCGACGAGGCAGAGCGGGAGCTGAGCACCAGCCTGGCTCGCGAAGGATGCAAGAAAGCCATTCATTCCTGGGAATTGCATGAGAAAGCGATACGCAGAGCGGAAGCCGCGATGGAACCACCGCAGGCTGAAGCTTAGACCAGGTTTTCACCAAGCCTGGTATTCGTATCCAACAAAAAAACGCTGTCATTCTGAGTGCATCCCGCGAGGATGAGCGAAGAATCTCAATCGAGACCAAGCCGCGAATTGTAGGTCGGCTGAGATCCTTCGCTTCGCTCAGGATGACAGTGTCCGCGCGTGCGGCGGGCATATCGCTTGTCCGGCTCGGGAGAAATCCGGGTTAGGCTCTCGATTAACCACAGGCTGTCATGCCGACTGCCGGAAGGCCTTTTTGTTCTCAACGGCGGGAACTTCTGCTTCTTCGTACAGCTCACTGATCCGCTTGTGGTACCGTTCCTCAACGACTTTGCGGCGGAGTTTCATGGTTGGGGTGAGCGTGCCATTGTCCGCCGAGAATTCTTCCGCCACCAGCAGGACTTTCTTCAGCGTTTCGTAACGCGCCAGACCCCGGTTCACCTCGATAACAATGCTATCGTAAAGCTCTTTGACCCTGGCGTTAGCAACCAACTCTTGCCGGGAGGAAAACGGAATGTGGTTGGCACGCGCCCAATCCTCTAGGGCAGGGAAGTGCGGCGAAATAATCACTGAGGCGAACTTCCTCCGGTCTCCGAGTACAACCGAAGTTCCTATCAGGGTATGAAGGTTAAGGGAATTCTCGATCGGTTGCGGTGCGATGAATTTTCCACCGGAGGTCTTGAGCAAATCCTTCTTTCGATCGGTGACCACCAAAAATCCGTCCTCATCCAGCTTGCCGATATCTCCGGTTTTGAACCAGCCATCCTCAAATGCGTTTTTGGTCTCTTCGGGGCGGTTCCAGTAAGCATCGAAAACCGAAGGGCCGCGTACCAGAATTTCCCAGTCGTTCGCAATCTGCACCTCGACGTTGGGCAGGGGACGGCCCACAGTTCCTATTTTGTGCGCGCCCGGCGTGTTGAGCGCAATCACCGGCGAGGTTTCCGTCAAGCCATAGCCCTCGTGGATTCGAATCCCGATGTTTGCGTACCACTCCGCCAACTCCTTGCCTAGAGGCGCTCCGCCAGAGACGAATATCTCAGCCTTGCCGCCCATTCGCGAGCGCACCTGCGAATACACCAGCTTATTCGCCAGCTTCCAACTGAGTGACGCGGGTTTCTTGCCGGCCAGAATCTCGGGTCTATGTGCCTGGCCCACAGAAAGGGCCCAGCGATAAATTGTCCGCTTTGGAAATGTCTTCGTTTTCTGTTCCACCTGGGTGTAGATCTTCTCGTACACGCGCGGCACAGCAACGAAAATGGCGGGCTGAACTTCCAGAAGAACCTGAGGCAGCTGTTCGATGAACGGACAATACGCCAGCGTTACTCCGCGGTAGAGCAGGGCGAAATCCGCGTGACGCGCGGTGACATGCGATAGCGGCAGAAAGGAAATACTGATTTGCCCGGGGCCAACATGGAAACCGTCAAGCGAACACTGGATATTCGAGGTCAAATTACTGTGAGTCAACTGCACGCCCTTGGATTCGCCGGTGGTTCCTGAGGTGTAAATGATGGATGCCAAATCCCCACCGGCGATGGTGTGCGCCAGGGCGTCCAGTTCCGGATCGCGCTCCGCCGGGCCTGCTTCCATCAATCGGCCCATGTGCACGGCGTCAGCAGTTGGCACCGGATCCATCACGATGACTTGTTCCACGGCCGTCTGGTCTTTTATGGAGAGGACCTTTTCGAGTTGCTTCTCCGTCGAGACGGCTACAACTCTCGCCCCCGAGTCTCGCAAAATGTAGGCTGTTTGCCGGGCTGTAAGCGTCGTGTAGATGGGCACAACTACCACGCCCAACAGGAGAGAGGCGAAGTCCGCGACCGCCCACTCCGGCCGGTTTTCACTCAGGATGGCCAGGCGGTCTCCCTTGGCCAGGCCCCATTGCCGGAGCGCCCGTGCCAAGCCGGCGACATTCCGGTAAAACTCGTTCGCGCTGATAGGTACCCAATGGTTTGCCGCGCGAACCAGCATCACCCGTCCCTGCCCGCGTTCCACAATGGCAAAGAAGATATCGTTAATGGTTCGAGGCTTCATGACTGGGCAGGGCCTCCTGGGCGCTTTCAGAGAAGGGTTATTCACCGCCCACAAACAACTTACATGTCCCAGCTGCTCGTTATTTCAACTGGCCCCAGCGGAACGTCGGTCCGACGGTAAACCTGACATAGTTTTGCCGGTTCGAAAGCAAATCAGAGAATAGGTGAGTATTTATCCAATCTGCCGTAAACCGGAATCCCACCCGTCGAGACAAGTTGAGGTCGAAGCCGCCGCCCAAACCGAGGAAGTAAGTTGTGTCGGTCTGGTGGGAAGCCGGGACAGGAATTTGGAGCAGTGGGAACAATTGCCCCAGCGCCGGCGGGAGGGTGAGATTTGCCGACTCGTGGATGCCCCCGAGCCCAGGACGGATCAGGAAGGTGACCTGCTTGAACCTGCGGATATAAATCTGCGGTCCCACCGCAAAGGTATAGGTGGTCGATTTGAAAGGCACGTAAATCGAGTTCGGAAGCGGCACGAACGGCATCAGAGCGTTGGCCGCTGTCAGCTTTGGGGCATAAACCGTTTCGCTTCCGTTGATCGTCCCACCGCCACTTATAATGCCGTTCCCGCTGGCACTGAAATCCCCGCCCAGGCCCAGCCATGGCTTCGCGGTGACGCCGAAATCAACGTCGAAGCCGCGCTGTGTCAGGTTACGTGCTGGGCTGAGCATATAGTCGAACCCGGTATAGATGGTGTAACGATTTATATTTGTATCACCCTGCTGCGCCGCCGCAGGCAGGCAAGCGAATATCGCAAGGACGCAAATCAGCACATGTTTCATATACCCCACACTTTCATTTCGAAATGAACGAGATGCTGGCATGAGAGGGCGCTTAACTTTCTGAGTAATATCTCAAATAATTGCCGCTTCCGCTGCTGCGTGGGCACGGCTGCCGCGCGACTACAGGGAGGTGTAACCACATCTCGCTCCAAAACCTGAATGTTTTCAGTGATGGCCGTCACCACCGTTCCAAAAAAAGGCATTGGCGAGTAGACCCGAAGCTTTTAGATGAAAGTTCAGGGCCCAAACCCCTTGGACTGAGGCTGGACGGCGGCAATGTTCGGGCCAGCAGTACTGGACAAGTGACGAGGGCTACATTCCTTGACGACGGTTGTCACCTCGCTAGCCGGCATGGGTTCGCGTACTGCTTCACCCTTCTCCGAGTTGTCTTTATTCCTGAAAGCCTTCCTGCGGTATGCTAAGGGGAATCGGCTGCTCTGCTCCGATAACCTACGCAAAACGTGCATCGAGGATGGGGGGAATGAAGGATACGTCAAAGATCGCGGTGTTTGATACCACGCTAAGAGATGGCGAACAGGCGGCAGGTACCCGCCTGGGGAGTCGAGACAAGATCACCCTCGCGCGCCAGCTCGCTCGCTTGAAGGTGGATATTATCGAGGCCGGCTTTCCTGCGTCGTCTCCGGAGGACTTTGATGCCGTCCGCAAGATCGCGCAGGAAATCAAGGGGCCGACGATCTGTGCGCTTTCTCGCGCGGTTGCCGCCGACATCGAGTCTTGCGGGAAAGCGCTGGCCAAAGCCTTGCGCCCCCGCATTCACACTGGCATTGGCGTTTCCGATATTCACCTCATGGGCAAATTCCGCGACGAGCGGTATGGCAAAACACTCGAGAGCAAAAGGGCAAATCTTGTGGCTCAGGCCGTGGATGCCGTAAAGCGTGCACGCAACTGCGTCGACGACGTTCAGTTCTACGCCGAAGATGCCGGCCGCGCCGTTCCGTCGTACCTCTTCGAGATGCTGGAAGCCGTCATCGATGCGGGCGCAACGGTGGTCAACATTCCTGACACCACTGGCTACACCGTTCCCGAGCAGTACGGTGAACTGATTCGCAGCATTCGCGAGAACGTTCCGAACATTGCGCGCGCTACCATCAGCGTCCACTGCCACGACGACCTTGGTCTCGCGGTAGCCAACTCTTTGGCAGGCATTCGCAATGGCGCGCGCCAGGTGGAAGGCACGATCAACGGAATTGGCGAACGGGCAGGCAACGCCGCGCTGGAAGAAATCGTCATGGGCATCCGCACGCGCGCCGACTACTACGGAGTGAGCACGGGAATCGAACCGCGAGAGTTCTTCCGCACCAGCCGCATGGTCGCCGACATGCTCGGAATGCCCGTTCCAGCCAATAAAGCCGTCATCGGCTCGAATGCGTTTGCGCACAGTTCAGGCATCCATGTGGACGGAGTCCTGAAAGACCGGCAGACCTACGAAATCATGTGTCCCGCGGACGTCGGACTGACAGAGAGCCGGGTCGTTCTGACGGCGCGCACGGGCCGGGCGGGGCTCCGCTCGCGGCTGGAGAAACTCGGCTACGATCTCTCCAAGCAAGAGCTTGACTCCATGTACCAACGCTTCCTCGCCGTGGCGGATAAAAAGCAGGAAGTGCTCGACGAAGACCTGCTCGCACTGGTTCACGATGAGTTGCCTCCGGTGCAGCAGAACCTCAAGCTCGAGTACCTGCACAGTTACAGCGGCACGACCGCGATTCCGACCGCGACCGTGCGCCTGTTGGTGAAGGGGAAGACCAGGGAAGGAGCTTCGGTTGGCGATGGGCCGGTCGACGCCGTGTACAAGGCCATTGCCAGCCTCACCGGCACCCACGCGAAACTCTTGCGCTACGACATTCGAGCCGTAACCGAAGGCACGGAAGCCATGGGAGAGGTCACCGTGCATCTGGAGGTCGCCAACCGCCGCGTCATGGGTCGCGGCGCTTCCACCGATATCATCGAGGCCAGCGCAAAAGCTTACGTGGATGCTCTAAACCGCCTGAGCTAATTCGGCGGAACAGCAGTTAGTTAGTCCCGAGTTTTGCTTTCTTGGGAGTGTTGACGCGATCTTTGCTGCCGTAGCCGCTGCGTTTGCCGCGCAATGCGACTTCATGTGAGAAATGCCACGGTCTCTTAATACAAGAAAATAAAGGGAATGGCGGAGAGGGTGGGATTCGAACCCACGGTACGGTTCCCCGTACGCTCGCTTTCGAGGCGAGTACTTTCAACCACTCAGTCACCTCTCCGCAGTGGTCGCAAACTGCATTTTAGCAGACCTCACTTCTAGAAGGCTATGGCGGGAATGGCCAGTTTGCCACACAAGCGTCGACAACCCTGAGAAAAATCGCGAGACCTAACGCCGAGAGGAAAAAAATCCTTGGAGCAGGGAAGCGGACTCTTGAGCAAGCAGGCCGGAGATTACTTCGACTTGATGATTCAGCTTGGGGTGGGTGAGAATTTCGAAGCAGGATCGGAATGCACCCCCCTTTGGATCGTCGGCGGCGTATACGAGCCGGGAGATGCGCGCCTGAATAATGGCACCGGCACACATGGCGCAGGGCTCGAGAGTGACGTACAGAGTGGTGCCGCCAAGGCGGTAGTTGCCGAGAAGGCGAGCGCTCTCGCGGATAACGACAATTTCGGCGTGGGCCGTGGGATCGTTGTCTCGGATAGTGCGGTTACCTGAGCGGGCAAGGACCGTTTCGTTCTGAACGAGGAGCGCGCCGATCGGAACCTCCCCAGCAACTGCGGAAGCGCGTGCCTCCTCCAGAGCGAGGTCCATGAAATGCTTGTCGTCCGGCATGGAGAGGATGAGAATAGCACGCCATCCGCCCCAGTGAGGGCGGGGTAACTTCAGTTTACGAGAGCGCAAACATAGGTGAAGTGCAACGAGCGTCGCGAGGGCCCTTGACAACTGCGCAGGGGAGAAAGAGACTGAGTGCATGAAAGAACTTGTCTCGCGGATATTTCAGGCTGATTTTCTGAAGGGAATGGGCGTCACTTTCCGGACCCAGTTTCCCAGTAACATTTATACCGAGCAGTACCCCCTTGAACGGCCCATGGTCGCGGAACGATTCCGCGGGGCTCCGCGGCTGAACAAGAACCCGGAGACGGGCGAGACCCTGTGCATTGCCTGCAACCTGTGTACGCTCGCGTGTCCGGAGAACCTCATTGTGGTTGGCTGGGAACGAGACGACGCCACGCGGCGGAAGGTATTGACGGCGTTCACCTACGACACTTCGCGCTGCATGTTCTGTGGGTTGTGCGAGGATGCCTGCCCGACCGATGCTCTAGAGCTGACGCAGGATTTCGAGATGGCGTACTACAGCCGGGAAGGTGCGATCTGGGACCGCCATCGGCTCGAAGAGGGCCCCACGCCTACGCGTTATACGCGTTAAAGAATACATGGAAATCCGAAGGGATCCGGTTTCACAAAGTTGGGTTGTAAGTGGGCAACGCGAGCAAAGCGAGGAAAGTGAACCACCTTGCCCGTTCGATCCCGGTGGCGTTGAAGAAACGAAAAGCATTCTCACATGGCCGCCGGACGGAACCTGGCAGGTGCGCGTGCTCCCACATCCCAACCCGTTATACCGTGTAGAAAATGACCCCGGCCGCGCGGCCGAGGGGATTTACGACAAGATGGGGCCGTTGGGGGCTCACGAAGTAATCGTGGAAACGCGGCAGCACGATAAACGCCTGTCGCAATTGAATGATGATGAGATCGATCGCGTGTTGTGGGTGTGGGCATCCCGCATCGCGGATTTGAAGAAAGACTTGCGATTCAAATACGTGAGCGTGTTCAAGAATCAAGGCACGATGGCGGGAGAGGAGTGGGCCCATGCCCATTCGGAAGTGACGGCTACGATCTTCGTGCCCCGGCGAATCAAGTATGAATTGAGCGCGGCTCACGAATGGTACAAGGACCGGGAACGATGCGTGTTTTGCGACATCGTCAGACAAGAAGAAAAACAGGGGAAGCGTATCGTGGATGTGCAGGGCGAGTATTACGCGCTGTGCCCGTATGCCTCTCGCGTGCCGTTCGAAGTTTGGGTGATGCACCGGAGGCACAATCACTTGTTCGAACAGCCAAAGCCGGGTGCGAACCGCCGGCAGTTGGCGGCGTTACTCGGCCGGGTACTCAGAAGATTGGAAAAAGTGGCTCCGTCCTATCACTTGGTAGTACATACCGCGCCAAATACGAGAAGCAAAAAGGGCGAACTGGCGGGTTACTGGAAGACGCTTGCGGACGATTATCACTGGCACATCGAAGTCATGCCTATCCTTGAGAAGCGCAGCAAGTCCTACAGCATCAAAGAGGTGTATTTCAACGCCGTTGTGCCGGAGCAGGCCGCCGAACAACTTCGCGCAATTGATCCGAATACATGAACAAGAGGCTGCAGCGAGTCGGCGAGCGCGGTGGAGCAATAGCTAATCTCATTGCTCTGCTTTTTGTCGTCGCCTTGTGCGCCCTGGTGTATTTCGCGCGCCATCCCATCATGCGGTTTGTGGCGGAATCCTGGGTGGTCGACGAGCCAGCGGTTCGCGCGGACGCCATCGTTGTACTCGGAGACGACAATTTTTACGCCGACCGCGCAACACACGCGGCGGAATTATACCGTCAGGATGTCGCGCCGGAAGTAGTGGCCAGTGGCAGGAGGCTGCGGCCTAATGCCGGGGTCAGCGAGCTGATGGAACACGACCTGGTCGAGCGGGGAGTGCCGAAAGACAAAATCATCCGTTTCACTCATGATGCCGATAGTACACGCGAGGAGGCGGAAGCCGTAGCCAAGCTGGCGGTTGGGCACCACTGGAAAAGGTTGGTGATCGTGACCTCGAACTACCACGCGCGCCGGACTCGTTATATCTATCAAAAGGTGTTTCCTCTTGGGATAGCAGTGAGTGTAGCGAGTGCAAAGGACGGAGATTTTGACCCCGAGCGATGGTGGGAAAAGAGAAAGTCGATCAAACTTTTTGTGCGAGAGTTGACTGGAATGCCCGAAGCGATTTGGGAGTTGCACGGGAAAGGGTAAAGCCCGCGCGGACGCAGGGAGCCCGGCGAAATGAGGCCCAAATCAAGAGGTAGGGATGCACCCTAACGGCACATTCCCTGTGGAAAAACTTTACTTCCGCTTTACATCCCCTAATTGCTGTACTAACATCAAGTTCGCGAGTCGCCCTGCCCAACCAGCCTACGACAAGCGACTTAGGAACCGAGATAGTTCCTTCGAGGTGTCCCCGTGTGGCGTAAGGACGATACAAATTTGCAAGTTCCTCCCGATGTTTCACCTAGTTCTATGAGTGCCACTACTTCTGGTAAATCTGGAGCAAACTCAGTTGCTTCGTTACCTCTGTCGGCAAAGCCCTCGGCATGCGTGAGCCAGGGAATCAAGATTCGAGGCGAGGTCACTGGGACTGAGGACCTGTTCGTCGACGGCGTGGTTGACGGGAAGATCACGCTGACCAATTCCACCCTAACCGTCGGGCCAAATGCCACGGTGAAAGCGGAAATCTCCTCACGTGACTTGGTGGTGCGGGGACGTGCGGAGGGGAAATTCTCGACCACGGCGCGAATCCAGATTTGGCACACGGCTCGCGTGCACGGAGATATACGATGCGGAAGCATCGTGATTGAAGACGGTGCCGAATTGAGGGGCAAAGTGGAAGCGGGAAGTGCCACACTCACTGTAGCGTCTGGTGATTCCATAGGGCACGGCAAAAAGGGCGAGAGCGGCAGGGCAAAGGACGCTACTACAAACGAAAAGGCGGCGGTGTCAGGTGTGGCAACCGCCAAGGCGGATTAGGCGATGGGGCTCCTGAATAAGCTTGGAATCGCGATTGGCGGGCACGCCTCACGGGACGCGGCAAGGTCCCTGCCCCATGGAAGAAACGCAAGCCACGGGCACGTTGGCACGGTTGTCGCGGGAACGCACCGCGAGCCGGAAATGCGGGAGACTACGCGGGTTTCGAACGGCCTCAAGGAGTTTTTGTGGAACCTGGAAGGCCTCGGCCGGGGCACCTTGCTGGACCTCGGCCCGGCGTGGCAGACGACACTCAGCTTTTTCATCGAGCGGGGATTCCGGGTGACTTCAGACGATGTATTGCGCAGTTGGGCAGAATTCCAATCCAAAGAAGCGGCGCGTAGCAAGGAAGAGTTGACCGCCGAAGATTACGCACAGCGAACACCCGAAACACTCGCAAAGAAATTCCTGGACGAGAATCTTGATTATGCTTCGGCATCCTTTGACGCCATGTTGTTGTGGGATTTACTCGATTATCTTGAGCCCACGCTCGCAAAGCACCTGGTTGGCCGCCTGACGGAAATGCTGCGGCCGGGCGGCGTGGTGCTGGCGATGTTCCACAGCAAGAAGCCGGAAAGCTTTCAGCGCTACCGGGTGATGGATACGAGCACCGTCCAAGTCCTGGGAAGCAAGGTAATTGTCCCGGCACAGAGGCTCTATCAGAACCGGGAAATCCAGGAACTGTTTGGCAGGTTCCGCACCGTGAAGTCCTACGTGGGCCGGGACCAGTTGCGGGAAACTCTCTTTATCAAGTAAATCCACCCTACTGACAGGTCAATTCATTGAGCAGGCTAGGGATAGGCGCGCCTCCTTGAATGGAGAAGAATTCCCTTGCAGACCACAACACCGAGGCGTAGAAGTTGGGTGTGAGCTCCGAGAGCTCCGGAGGAAGTGGAATGACTCCACCGGGCTTAGAAG
>JBAVHY010000383.1:0-30190 GCA_049686315.1 Candidatus Acidiferrum sp.
CAAAAGGCGCTCTGGCTGCTTAATCTCTTGCAAACGGAAGGCGCTCGACTTTCCTTTCGGACGCACGCTTACTGTGTGATGCCGGACCATCTGCATTTCTTGACGGAAGGGACTCAACCCATCAGTGATCTGCTCCGCTTCGTGAAATGTATCAAGCTCAAAAGTAGCCGCGCGCATGCCGCACAGTTTGGACATAATTCTATGGCAGAAGGGGTTCTACGAACATTTACTGCGCCCAGTGGATTCATTGGAGAGCGTGGCATGGTACATCTGGTTAAATCCAGTCCGTCGCGGCATCGTTTGTAAGCCAGAGGACTTTGAGCATTCGGGCTCGTTCACGGGGATGAAAATTCCAACGTCGTGGCAAAAATCGAGCTTGCAACCACCATGGAACAATCACGCCGACGCGTTTTTGTTGAGTGAATCTGACAACCAACGGCCCGCCTCAGAAGGCGGCCCCTACAAAACCGTCGGAACATGTTGGCGCCGTCACGGCTTTGCGGTGATGTCCCTGACCAACAGAAACATCCCTGCCAGGCCCAGAAGCAGGACGGCGCTTTCAAAGGCGACGGAGGTGTGGTGCAACTTGTTGAACTCGACGCGCCGGGGATCCGTTTCCGGCGTGTTTTGCACGGAGACCATTTGCTTTTTCAGATTTTCCATGCGGCTGCTGACGATGAATTGAGATGCCGCGGTCAGAACCACCATGAGCACAACGCAGAGCGCAGCGGCGGTCGTAAAACTGGCGAAATCGCGGGTGCGAACGAGGCGTGCGAGCAGAAAAAGCAGCCCCAGAAATATCCCCGCAAGGTGCAGACGCGCAAGAGAATAGCCCACAAACATGCCCGCCAGATCGCGGCTTCCCAACAGCGTAAACGCTCCTGGCGCCACCACAAAGCTGAGGAACACATCCGCGCCCAGCCACAGGCTCAAGCACAAAAACTCAATCGAGCGAAGAACGGTCTGCATGCGGCCACTATACAAGACCGCTCTCCGTGGAGCAAAATGCCGGGATGCTAATCTTTAGACCTCGCTTGCGACTTGCCGCTTTGCTGCTCTGCGTAGCGGGTAATGCCTTCCCCCAACAGCTTCCCTCCGCCATCACCACCGACCCGCCACCGGACAAAGACTTCCCCGCTGCCATGGAAGCACCAGATATCCTGAGCCATGGAGCGCGGCTCAACGCTGTGTTCTATCTCGCCTCCGGAGCAGGACCGCATCCGACTGTACTTTTGCTCCACGGCTTCCCCGGAAATGAAAAGAACCTCGATTTGGCTTACGTATTGCGGCGTGCCGGCTGGAACGTGCTGTTCCCGAACTATCGAGGTTCTTGGGGCAGCGCGGGTAATTTTTCGTTCGGGAATGCGATCGAAGACACTCAGGCCGGCATACTATTTTTGCGAGATCCCACCAACGCCAAGAAGTACCGGGTCGATCCAAAACGCATTGTGCTTATCGGCCATAGCATGGGCGGGTTCCTGGCGGCCAACGTGGCCGCCCATGACCCAGATGTTTACGGTTTGGCAATGCTTGCGGCTTGGAACCTAGGAGCAGCCGTCTCGCATTCGCTATCAACCCGCACCGATACTTTTGTGGACGCGTCGCCCAGGCTGACTGGCACGACTCCCGAAGGCTTGATCGCCGAAGCCAAGACACACGCGGCGCAATGGGATTACGTCGAATACGCGAGCCTCCTCAAATCCCGGCCTGTTCTTATCGTCGAATGCAAAGACCGCAATACCAGCGCCAATCAGGCGATGGCCGAAGCGCTTCGCAAGGCAGGTGACTCCCGTGTAATCGAAAAATTCATTGAGACCGACCACGCGTTCTCCGATCACCGCATCGCCCTGCAAATCGCCGTCTTGGAGTGGTTGCAATCCCTGCCTGCCCCAGCGGCCAAATAGCCACTAAGTCACAAAACAGGCAGGATGAAACAGCACTCACGCCTTCAAATATGGGAGAATTCAATGAAGTGGTGGGCGATAAAGGATTTGAACCTTTGACCTCTCGCGTGTGAGGCGAGCGCTCTAACCGCTGAGCTAATCGCCCGTGTGTGAACGGGTGAGGTGGTTGCGGCACGGAAAGAAACGCCAGCGCAACTCCCTGCGTCTATTTGTAACAGGAAGAGTCAGGGTTTTCAACCGATGCCGACCGTCACCTCTCAGGTGGTCTCGCAACTGCAGCGCTCCATTGCGCGCGCTATTTTTGGCAAGGAAGATGTCATTCAACTGGCGTTGATCACTCTCCTCGCCCGCGGCCACTTGCTGATCGAGGACGTTCCGGGGGTCGGGAAAACAACACTGGCGCAGGCGCTGGCCAAGTCGTTCCACTGCACTTTTCAGCGCATCCAATTCACTTCCGATCTTCTGCCCAGTGATGTGCTCGGCGTGAGCGTGTACAATCCCGAGTCGCGCGAATTTGAATTTCGCCCCGGCCCGGTTTTCGCGAACGTGGTTCTGGCCGATGAGATCAACCGCACCACCCCTCGAACGCAGTCGGCGCTGCTGGAAGCAATGAACGAAGCCCAGGTTACCGTGGACGGCCGCACACTCCCCTTGCCGCAGCCGTTCCTGGTGATTGCCACGCAGAACCCCGTTGAACATCACGGCACTTATCCATTGCCCGAATCGCAACTGGACCGCTTCCTGATGCGCATCAAAATGGGCTATCCCTCGCACGAAACCGAGCGCCAGATTCTTCGAAGCCGCGCGACCGACACCGCGGCCGGCGCGCTCGAGCCCATTGCCGACGTGTCCGATGTGCTGGCGATGCAGGAAGCCGTGACGCACATCAAGGTGGATAGCAGCCTGCACGACTACGCGCTGGAGATTGTGAATCGCACGCGGAAATCCGACCAGTTGGCGCTGGGCGTGAGCCCCAGGGGAACGCTGATGCTGCAGCGGGCCGCGCAAGCACGCGCCTTTCTGGAAGCGCGGGAGTATTGCCTGCCCGACGACTTCAAGCAATTGGCTGTCGCGGTCTTCTCCCACCGCGTAGTGGCCAGCACGCGGCACGCTTCCCTGCAAAAGAAATCGGAGACCACGGAAACAGTTCTCCGCGAGATTGTCGATTCCGTCCGCGTACCCCTGTGAACCTGCGCCCATCGCTCGCGAACTTCTGGGATAAGGCCGACCGCCCGGGAGTGCGCGCGTTTCTTCTTTCCATGGCAGCACTCAGCGTGGCATTTGTATTGGCGCTGTACTCCGGTGCAGCCTCAAGGCTGGGGAATTTGGCGCTCGCAAGCGCTACAGCCTTGTCCGCGCTGCTGGTGGCGGGCTGGGTCGCGGTAACGCTGGTGCCCGTCCTGGCGAAGCGAACGCCGCTGCGCTGGATCACCTACCGAATGGAGTACCGGCTTACGCGCCTGGGGTGGATCTACCTCGGCGGGATTGTCCTGGTGGCGATGGCCGCGATCAACACCGGGAACAATCTTTTGTTCCTGGTGCTTGCCTGCCTGATTGCCAGCATCCTCATGTCCGGAATTCTTTCGTCCGTCACGCTTGCGGGTGTTGAATTGCACCTGCAGCTTCCAGAGCATATTTTTGCGGGGCAAGCGGTTCGCGGTACCGTGGAACTCAAAAACGAAAAGCAAACGCTGCCCTCTTTTTCGTTGCGCGTGGAGGGCACAAAGCAAAAAGAGGCGAACCCGCCCGTTCTTGCCACGCCGGTTTACTTTCCCTACCTGGCACGGCGCGAATCCGTAAAGCAATCCGTGCCATTGCTCTTTGCCCGGCGCGGGGTGTACCGGCAAGAGGCTTTCCGGATCGTCACGCGTTTTCCATTTGGCTTTGTACAAAAAGCGCGCCGCCTGGATCTGGCGTCCGAAGCTCTGGTGTATCCGTCTGTTGAAGCGACACCGGAATTTCTGGAAATATTGCCCGGCATTCAGGGCGCAATCGAGAGCCTGGCGAAGGGCCGCGGACAGGATCTGTATGCCTTGCGGGATTACTTGCCCACGGATAGCGCGCGGCATGTTCACTGGAAGGCGTCGGCTCGCTTAGGCTCGCTTATGGTGCGGGAGTTTGCGCGCGAGGACGATTGCCAGGTGCTGCTGGTCCTCGATCCGCATAGCGAGGCTAGTAGACAGGCAACAGTTGAGACGGAGCGCTTCGAGCGGACGGTCGAGCTGTGCGCGGCAATCGCTTGGAATTTTCATGAGCGAGGGGCGATGCTGGAGTTTCGTAGCGCGTCCGGCAATGTTCCGCTGGCTCCCGCCACGGATAATATTTTCGCCGTGCTGCGACACCTGGCGCTGGTACAGCCGCTCCCGCTTGATGCGCGGCAGCACCTGCTCACCGAGCTCGCAGCCGAGTCCGAGTCCTTCAAGATCATCGTGACTTCACAGCCCCGGGGTTCCATCCCCATAGAAGTATGGAACTCCTCCTACGTTGTGTTTGCCGAGGAAGATCCTTCCTGACGTCCTAAACATTGGTGCTGCGGCTAGTTGGCGACCGCGAGGTTTGCATTTTAATGTGCGAAACTATCTGCACCTTATGCTGACCGGCCCGGCGCTCTCTCGCTTTCGGAAGAAACTCTGTGCATGGTTTTCTGAATTTCAACGCGATCTGCCGTGGCGCCGCACGAAAGACTCTTATCGCATCTGGCTATCGGAGATCATGCTCCAGCAGACGCGCGTAACGGCCGCGATTCCTTACTACCTGCGGTTTCTGGAGCGCTTCCCCAACGTCAAAGCCCTCGCGAAGGCTCCCGAGGAGGAAGTCCTTCGCTTGTGGGCCGGGCTGGGCTACTACTCCCGCGCAAGGAACTTGCAGAAGGCCGCGCGGCAGATCGTGGCCGAACACAATTCCCACTTCCCTGATGCCCCCGAAGATGCATTGGCCCTCTCGGGGATTGGTACGTACACGGCGGCGGCAATCCTCAGCATTGCGTACGGAAGGAAGTTGGCGGTTCTCGATGGCAACGTCGCGCGGGTGATTGCGCGGCTGTGCGCCATTCGCGGCGACCTGCAAGCCGGCGCGCGCTGGCAGCAACTTCAAAGGACAGCCGACAGTTTGCTTGCGCCGCATGCACCCGGCGATTGGAATGAAGCGATGATGGAACTGGGCGCGACCATCTGCACGCCCCGCTCGCCGCAATGCCTGCTTTGCCCGGTGGCGGAGTTCTGCCAGGCCCGGAAGCTGGGCCTGACGGATGCGATCCCTGAAAAACGAAACAAGCGCTCGGCGGTGGAAATCACGCTGGCGGCTCTTGTCCTGGTGGACCCAAAGGGGCGGACGCTCCTGCTACCGCCGCCGAAGCCGGGAGCAAAGCACGCGATCACGAATGATGTTGCGGCTCTGCTCTCCCGGATGTGGCACTTCCCTACGACGCGAGTGCAAAACGACCCAGGCATCGAGCTCCGTGAATTTGCGAGGGACACAATTTTTTCCGGCCAGCGCTTTTCGTGGGACCTGCAAGCACTAGCAAAGGTCCGCCACACAGTCACCTATCGGCAGATTACGCTACATCCTTTTCGCCTGGACGTCGCGAAGCTTCCCCAGATTCCACATGCCAAAGCGTTGCCCCTTTCGGGGCTCTCCGCCGTGCCAATCTCGAATCTGACTCGCAAAGTTGCAAACGCCGCGCGATAGCCCCGAACCGTTATCCTTTGGATTGTGCGCTGCTGGCGCGCGCCTCTAAATGGTATTCTGAATGCCACCCCATGGCTTCGTCGACTGCCATTCCCGCCAATTCCCTGCCAGCGGACCGTTTTTACCGCACAGCGCTTTTTTTCCTTGTGCTGACGTCGGTGATGACGCTTGTGTCCACGGGAAAGTTAGACCTTTTCACCACCATCCTTGCGCCAACCCTGGTTTTGTACAAAGGCGTGCGCTGGTGGCGAGGGGAACCGGCCGAACTGCGCCAACAGGTGGCGACGCGCCTGGTGGTGGCATACCTTTTCGCGTTTCCCGTGGATATTCTCTTTGTGTCGCGCATCCTTGCAGGCGACACACAAAATCCCGCGCTGTATGCCGCGCTGCTGGCTGCCGTTCATTTTCTCTTGTTTGTGACGCTGGTGCGGTTTTACAGCGTGGTCACGGACCGCGATGCCGTGTTCCTCTCGATGCTGGCTTTCGCATGCGTCCTGGTCTCCGCGGTTTTCACCGTGGACACTTCTTTCCTGGCCTTCTTCGCGGTTTTTCTTCTTTTTGCGGTGGCCGTTTTCGTGGGATTGGAAATCCGCCGCGGCGCCTTCGGAGCGGTGTCTCCACCGATGAGCGCTGACGCCCGCCGGGAACGGCGATTTCATCAGGCGCTCTCCCTGGCGGTCTTGAGCGTGGCATTCGGGGCCATCACCTTAGGTTCGGTGTTGTTTTTCGTGTTTCCACGATTCAGCGCAGGGTATTTTGCGCGCACCGGCCTGCGGCCTTCGTTGATGAGCGGGTTCACGGACAACGTCGAGCTCGGCCAGATCGGGGAAATCAAGAAGAACAGCTCGGTAGTGATGCGCATTCAGACGGGCGGCCCGGTCAACTATCCTTTGCTTCGTTGGCGCGGGATCGCCCTCACGCATTTCGACGGGCATCGATGGTATTCCGCGAATATGAAGGGGCAAACGCGAGAAGCCGTGGGAAATGGTTGGATCACCGTCACAACGAGAGCGGAACTGGAGAGCCGGCCCGCGGGTAAAGTCGAATTCGTGATCCTGCTGGAGCCGATGGCAAGCGAAGCACTATTCGCTCCCACGCAAGTGCTGGAGTTGCGGGGCAATTTTTCCGGTGACGCTGGTACCTACTATGGCGCTATGCGGCACAGTTTTCTTAGCGTTGATTCGACCGGTTCTATCTCTAACCCACTGCGAAACTTCTCTCAGATCCGATACGAGGGAGTATCCATCCTTCCGGTGGCCCGGCCGGCGCAGGCCCGCACCGCGGGGACAGATTATCCGAAGGAGATGCGCGACGCATACCTGCAGCTTCCGGTGAACCTCGACGCGCGAATTCCCCAACTGGCGCGCAAAATATCCGCCGGAGCAAACAATCCCTACGACCAAGCGCTCGCCATGGAAAGTTACCTGCGCAACAATTTCACTTACACCCTCAACCTGGCGGGAAAGCCGGGAGCCGACCCCCTGGCGCATTTTCTGTTCGAGACGAAGGCGGGGCACTGCGAGTATTTCGCTTCGGCGATGGCGGTAATGCTTCGCACCTTGGGAATTCCTACGCGCGAAGTGAATGGTTTTCTGCCAGGTGAATACAACGACCTGGGGGGAGACTACATCGTGCGGGCCAGCGACGCGCATAGCTGGGTGGAAGCCTACTTTCCTGGGAGCGGATGGATCACCTTCGATCCCACTCCTCCCGGCGCCGAGCAAGCCGTAGGAATTTTTTCGCGCTTGGCGCTGTATGTCGACTGGTTCCAGCTGACCTGGAATGAGTGGGTCATCAATTACGATTTTACTCATCAGATCGCGCTGGCGCGAAACGTAGGACAGATTTCAACCGATTGGAAGGAAGCGTGGCGCGATAAGTTTCGCCGATTTCAAGACCGCGGCATGGAACGCCTCACGCAATGGCAGCGTTCCCATAGTATGCTGCGTTTTGTCTTTCCGGTTTTGCTGGTCCTTTTGCTGCTGGTGCTGCGATTGGATTGGTTGCGCTTATTCTTCCGGTGGCTGAGCCTTGTGTGGCAAGTCAATCTACCGGCAACCGAGCGCAATAATCCTCAACTGTCCTCTCGTCTGTATACGGAGCTTTTGCGACTGCTTGAGAAGCGCGGCTTTTCCCGGCGCGATACGCAGACGCCCCGTGAGTTCGCCGCTTCCTTGGCCTTGCAGGACGGATTGGCTCCCACCGTGAGGGAATTCACGGACATCTACGCGCAGTCGCGCTTCGGCGGCATGCCATGTGACGGGTTGCGCTTGCGCGCGCTGCTCGAGCAGGTTCGCTCCGCTCCTCGTCCCCGCTAATTCCTACGCGAAAGCGGCGATTAGGGCCGTCCTACCGCACATGCTAAAATCAGTAGTTGCGCACTGATGCGCATCGCTCCATGCCAAAAGTGGGATTCATTTCGTTGGGCTGCCCGAAGAACCTCGTCGATAGCGAGGTGATGATGGGCATTCTCGCGCGCGAAGGCTACGAGTTAACGCCGCGCGCGGACGAAGCCGAGATCCTGGTCGTCAATACCTGCAGCTTCATCGAGCCGGCACAAAAAGAATCAGTGGATGCCATCCTGGAGATGGCGGAGCACAAGAAGTTCGGCGCGGCAAAACGTTTGATTGTGGCCGGCTGCCTGGTGGAACGCTACCGCAACCAGATCCTGGAGCAGGTGCCCGAAGTCGATGCCGTGGTGGGCACGGGCCAAGTGGAACGCATCCTGGAAGCGGTGGAAGGCATGCTGAAAGTTCTGCCTGCGCAACCACCTTCGTTCCTGTACCACGACCTGACACCGCGAATTATCACTACGCCCAAGCACCAGGCCTACATCAAGATTGCCGAGGGCTGCGACCACCCGTGTTCGTTCTGCATCATTCCCCAATTGCGCGGGGCGTTCCGCAGCCGGCGATTTGAATCCGTGGTGCACGAAGCCGAAAACCTGGCCGCGGCGGGTGTGAGGGAGATTACGCTAATCGGGCAGGACACCACTTCCTATGGCGAAGATCTTGGTTTGCGCGACGGACTTGCGCGATTGCTTGAGAAACTGGCGGGGATCGAACAGCTGCTGTGGGTACGTTTTCTATACGCGTATCCCAACCGCGTCACACAAAAGATGCTGGACACTTTGGCGGCGCATCCGCGGTTGGCGAAATACTTTGACATGCCGCTGCAACACTCCAGCCGTAACGTGCTGGCGCGCATGAAGCGCGGCTCCAATGGCGACGCCTTCTTGAAACTGCTGGAACGCATCCGCCGCACCATTCCGGGCGTGGCGCTGCGCACCAGTTTCATCGTCGGATTCCCCGGTGAAACCAACGCCGATTTCGAGGAGCTCTACCAATTTGTGGCCGCAGCGAAAATCGATTGGATGGGCGTGTTCGAATACTCCGACGTCGACAATGCGGCCAGTTATCTCCTCGACAAAAAAGTGGATGTGGACACCATCGCGGAGCGGCGCGCGCGGTTAATGGCCTTGCAACGCAAGATTTCTCTCCAGAATCTGCGGGCCTTCAAGGGACACACGAAAATCGCGCTAGTGGAAGGTCCTTCGAAGGACAATCCCCTCGTCTGGGAAGCGCGGCTGGAGGGAATGGCTCCGGACATTGACGGCAAGGTCTACCTGACCGACATTGAACTGCCAAGCGGCGAAGTGGCTGCGGCGGGCGACGCAGTCAAGGTGGAAATAACCAAGACCGACGCGTACGACCTGATCGGCCGCGTGGTGGAGATTCTTCCCCGACCAACCCAGCAATCCATAGCTGCGGTCCCCGCTGCGCCGGAGGTAGAAAAACTAACGCGCATTGCCACTGGCGCGGCCCTGCGCGTCCTTGGATAGGATTGTTCTCTCTTATCCTCTGTGCTCTTTGTGCGCTCTGTGGTAAAACACTTTCTTTGCCATGAAACACAAATGCCCCATTTGCAAGAAACCGACGGATTCGGAGACGGATGCGGACTTCCCGTTCTGCTCGGAACGTTGCCGGCTGCTCGACCTGGGCGCATGGGCGGCGGAGAAATACGTGGTCTCTGAACCGATTTTCGACGAAGAAGAAATTGACGAGCCAGAGCAGCGCACTTTGCGGGAAGGCAGACAAAAGACGGATGAAACCCTCCAGTGAAGAGCCCGCAAGCGGCGCTGCCGTGAAACTGCGCTTTGCCCATGTCGTCGCCACGGTGTTCGGCACGGGTTATTTGAAGCCCGGCCCGGGGACCTGGGGCTCACTGGCCGGATTGATCATCGCGGTGATTTCGCATCCCTACACATGGTTTCTGATCGTGGGCAAGGGTCTCATTCTCAGCGTGGGAGCCAATGCTCCGCTGCTCTCTGGCCCTTTCGGTGCGTTGATTTTGCTGGTGCCGTCCATTGCGGTGTGGGTTGTGCTGGCGTATTTGGGAGTTCACTGCAGCACGCAGGTAGCGGAATTTGCGGAGGTGAAAGATCCACAGTACGTGGTTATCGATGAAGTCTCTGGCGTGCATCTGGCATTGATTTTGGGGCTGGCTCCGCTAACGGCTCCGGGCACCTTTTTACATGCCTCCGATGCAGGAATGTTCGCACTGTACACGGGCATGAGCTTGCTGAATTGGAAATATCTCCTCGCGGGATTTCTGCTCTTCCGGCTCTTCGACATTTCGAAGCCCTTTCCATGCCGGCGCCTGGAAATGCTGACGGGAGGGTGGGGGATCATGGCGGACGACTGGATGGCAGGCATCTATAGTGCCATTTGCTTGCGTCTCGCGTTACACTTTCATGTGCTATGAAGTTTGGGCTTGGAAGCACGACAGAAAAGAACGGCATCCCGCATATTGAGCGCATTGCGCCTGCGGCAGCCCTCCCTGGGGGCGAGATTGCCGTCTATGGGAGTGCATTTGTTTCGCGCCCGGGGGCACGGCCCGTGGTTCGCTTTGGCGAGATTGATGCGCCACTCGCTCTGGCGAGCAGTAACCGCCTGATAGCGCGCGTGCCCGAAAACGTGACGGCGGGCACGATTCAAGTGGTCAACGCAAAGAACGAAAGCCAGCCATTTCCCGTGGCCCTCGGGTATCAAATCGCGGACAACCTGCACCCGGTCGCGAATCCAGCAGTGGATGCGCAGGGAAATATCTATGTGACATTCAGCGGTCCTCGCGGGCAGCGTGTCCCTGTGTCGTTGTATAAAATCGGCACGAACTACGCGGTCAAGCCCTACGTGACTTCGTTGATCAATCCGACCGGCCTGGCGATGGGCCCGAGTGGCGACCTGTTCGTCTCCTGCCGGCACGATGGCACGATTCACCGTGTGGCGCAAAGTGGACAAACCGAACAGTGGGTCGAGGGCATGGGCATTGCCACGGGATTGGCGTTTGATCGCGCGGGGAATCTTTTTGTCGGGGACCGCAGCGGCACGATTTTCAAAATCAGCTCCACGCGCGAGATTTTTGTTTTCGCGACGTTGGAACCTTCCATGGCGGCGTACCACCTGGCGTTTCATCCCACTGGTGACCTGTATGTCACCGGCCCGACGACATCCAGTTATGACCGCGTGTACCGCATCACACAAGGCGGAGAAGTGCACGTGTTTTATCGCGGACTGGGGCGTCCACAAGGGATGGCCTTCGATAAGGACGGCAATCTTTATATCGCGGCGTCGCTCCGCGGACGCCGTGGCATCGTGCGTATCTCCCCGCAGGGCCACGCCGAACATGTGCTAAGCGGGCCGGCGCTGGTAGGATTGGCGCTCCTTCCCAATGGCCGCGCCATTGTCGCGGCAAATAGCGCCCTGTTCACGCTGGACTGGAATGTCCGCGGGTTGCCGCTCCTCGGCTAATCCGCCAGCCACGCATCAACGGCCGCGGTGAGCGTATCTCCGTCTATCTACCAGCGGTGAGCTACAATACTTGGCATGAAAGCGGAAATCATTGCCGTTGGTTCGGAGCTGTTGACACCGGATCGCATCGATACGAATTCTCTGTTTCTCACAGAAGAGCTGAACAAGCTGGGCATCGAGGTGCTGCGCAAGACCATCGTCGGCGACAACCGGGAATTGCTGGCGGAAGCGTTTCGCGATGCGTTGAACCGCGTGCCGGTGGTTATTGCGAGCGGCGGGCTCGGCCCCACAGAAGACGACTTGACCCGAGAAACGGTTGCCGAACTTCTGAGCCGCAAGCTGCAGCGAAATGACGCCGTTGTGCGCGCCATCGAAGCGCGCTTTCGCAGCTTCAAGCGAGATATGCCGGCCGTAAATCTTCGCCAGGCGATGGTGCCGGAAGGTGCCGAAGTGCTGGAAAACCCGCGCGGCACCGCGCCCGGCTTATGGCTGGAAGACAAAGGGCGCATGATTGCGCTGCTCCCAGGCCCTCCGAGGGAATTGAAACCGCTGTTCCTTGAGCAGGTGCTGCCTCGCCTGCAGAGGCGCGCTTCCGGCGTGCGCATGTTCCATCGCGAATTACGTGTGACCGGGCTCGGCGAATCGCATGTCGAGGAACGCATCAAACCGATCTACACGCGCTACCAGGATGTCACCACAACGATTCTTGCGACACCGGGCGAAATACAGATTCATCTCCGGTCGTGGAGCGACGACGCGGCCCAATCCAATACCCTGCTGGACGAGATGGTACGCAGCTTCGAACTGGCGTTGGGTGATCGCATCTTCGCGCACGCGGCGGCTTCGCTTGAGGAGGTAGTTGCCCGGCTTCTGATCGAACACCGCGCCACGATTGCGGCGGCCGAAAGCTGTACCGGCGGCTTGCTGGCGGAAAGACTTACGCGCATTCCCGGCAGCTCGAATTATTTTCTTGGCGGCGTGGTCTGCTACAGCAATGAAATGAAGACCGCGTGGGCCGACGTGCCGCCGGAGTTGATCGCCGCAAAGGGGGCAGTAAGCGGTGAAGTGGCGATTGCGTTAGCGGAAGGCATTCGCCGCCACGTGAGGAGCACATTTGGAGTAGGCATTACCGGCATTGCCGGGCCGAGTGGCGGCAGCGAAGAAAAACCTGTGGGTACGGTACATATCGCGTTGACGGGGCCGAACGGAGTAAAGGAACGGCTTGTGCACCTGCCCGGGGACCGAGAGGCAATCCGGTTCTATGCCTCGCAGCTGGCCCTGGACATGGTGCGCGTCCACTTTCTGTATAACACTCAGGCCCAGCCGCGCCGGGTCTCAAACTCCTGACAAGGGTTGCGCGCCGTGCGCTTATTCATTGCCATTGAAATTTCCACGGAAATCCGCAGCGCGCTCTCAGCATTTCTCAAAGAGCTGCGCGGTATTGCACCCCACGCAAAATGGGTGCGCACGGAAAATCTTCACGTGACGCTGAAGTTTCTGGGCGAAACGGAACCTGCCAAGATAAGCGCGATCGAAAGCGCCCTGGGCTCGATCCGTAGCATGCAGCCCGTCACACTGGAATTCCGTGGACTTGGCTTTTTCCCAAATGAAAAACGGCCACGCGTATTCTGGGTGGGGATGGAGTCTTCCTCGAATCTGCAAGCTTTCGCCGACGAGATAGACCGTAGCATGCACGAGATGGGTTTCCCTCTGGAGGATCGCCCCTTTACACCGCACCTTACGCTGGCGCGCTTTAGTCCCCCAGGTCTCCCACCGAAACTCGGCTCCGCCGCAACGGACCAGTCCTCGCGAAATTTCGGTGCTTTCACCGCACGCGAGTTTCATCTCATCGAAAGCAAGCTCAAATCCACCGGAGCGGAGTACACTACCGTGCAGTCGTTCCCTTTTGTGACGGAGACCTAGCGTTCGATGGCCGGAGTGTCTGCAACAAATTTGCTCCTCGTGTTCGCCGGGTATCTGCTCGGCTCGATCCCGTTCGGACTGATCCTTGCGAGAATCCTCGGCGGAAAGGACATCCGAGAGCACGGCAGCGGCAACATTGGCGCGGCCAACGTTTCCCGGGTGGCAGGACCGCTGGCCGGAATCCTTACGCTGGTTTTGGACGCCGCTAAGGGCGCCGCGGCGGTTTGGCTGGCGGCGAGCTTCTCTGATCAAAGCGCAACCGCAATGATCTTCGCCGGCTTGGCAGCGCTCCTCGGCCACTGCTTCCCCGTGTGGCTCCGGTTCAAGGGCGGTAAAGGAGTGGCAACCGCGCTCGGCATCTTTATCGCGCTTTGCCCATTGGCAGCGCTGGCGGCGTTCGTATTGTTTTTGCTGGTGTCGCTGTACTGGCGCTATGTCTCGCTGGCATCATTGTCGGCGGCCGCAGCGATGCCCTTGCTCGTCTACTTTCTTTGGGCGCCCGGGCATGCTCCGCCCCTGGTGATCACGCTTGGCACGCTCTTCTCCGCCGCGCTGATTTTCTACAAGCATGACGCAAACCTTCAGCGGTTGACCCAAGGTTCGGAGCCCAAATTCTCTCTGCGCAAATCGAAGAGTCACTTGCCATGAGCAGAATCGCGATTCTGGGCGGCGGGAGTTGGGGAACCGGGCTCTCTGTAGTTCTGGGGCACGGCCGGCGCAAACACGAAATCCGGATTTGGGCCAGGGAACCCTCGATCGTCGAAGCCATCCAGGAAAGTCGCGAAAACCCAACCTACCTGCCGGGGATCCCCATTCCCCCATGCGTCCAGGCATCCAGCGATCTCGGTGAAGTGCTTCACGGAGCGCAGATTGTAGTTGGTGTGGTGCCTTCAGCGCACGCACGGAGCGTCTACCTTCAGGCGGTCCCACACATCTCGGCGGAAATGGCCATCGTGAGCGCGACGAAGGGGTTGGAGCTGGCAACGCACCTGCGGATGAGCGAGGTCATTGAGCAAGTTTTTGCGCTGAAATTCATACCTCAGATAGCAGTGCTTTCCGGCCCGTCGTTTGCACTTGAAGCGGCGCGCGGGGAGCCGACCGCCGTGGTCCTGGCCTCAAAAGATCGCGCGCTAGCCATGTATCTCCAGGAGGAATTCGCGGGCTCGAATTTCCGGCTGTATACAAACGAGGACGTGCTGGGAGTGGAGTTGGCCGGAGCGATGAAGAACGTGGTGGCAATTGCGGCCGGAGCGTGCCAAGGATTGGGCCTGGGTGCCAATTCGCTGGCGGCGTTGATTACTCGCGGCCTGGCGGAAATGGCGCGGCTGACCGTCGCACTCGGCGGCAAACCAGAAACGCTTAGCGGCCTTGCGGGACTAGGAGACTTGGTGCTGACGTGTAACGGGGTGCTAAGCCGGAATCGCCACGTGGGATTTGAGCTTGGCCGGGGCCGCCCCCTCCAGGAAATCCTGAATGAGATGAGGATGGTGGCAGAGGGCGTGGGAACCACGGAGGAGTTGTTGGCGCTGGCGCGAGAGCACCACATCGAGCTGCCGATAACGGAGCAGGTCCACAGCATTCTGTACCTGGGCAACTCTCCGCGAGATGCAATCCGGGCCATCATGGAGCGGCCACTGAAGCCGGAGTAATGCGGTTTTCAGTCGTAAGTTTTCAGTGATAAGTTTGAAGAGTGATGTCACGGCTTAGGGAAATGAACGATAAGGACGTTTCTTTCCGCCAGGCTCAACGAAATTTCGCCAAGTGGGAGCAAGAACGAGGGGCTTACTTCAAACTGAAAACTTACAACTTAGAACTACCTCCCAGCTGCCGTGGTACCTTGGTCCCAGTTGCACTTGCGCGTCGCCTGTCCCTTAGGCCAGCCATCCGGTACAGATTAGTACCGTAAAATCTAGATGTTACGATGGCGGTCTCACTTCCATCCCTGTTGGCGCGCCTCCGTTCGGGCCGGGTGCGCATCTTGTGGCTCGTGCTCGGCGCGCTGCTGCTTGTCAGCGCGCTCCCTATTGGTTTGTACCACCGGCAAGTGCTGCAGCTCAGCCAGGATAAATTGGTGGATACGGAGCGCGTGCAGCAAACAGAAATGACGCGGTCTCTCGCTCAGGAAGTTCAATTCTTCGAATCGAATCTGACGCAACAACTCATCAGCCAGAGGCATATTCTCGAGCTAACAGGGTTGGTCGACAATGTCACCGATCCGGTGGCGGAACCCAAAGTCACCCGGCTGCTTGAAAATTTCGTTGATTCCAACCGCAATACCTTCATCTACCTGACGGCTGTAGGGCGCGATGGCAAGGGCGAAACCGCTTCGCAGGGTAATTTCCGCGCTGACCAGGATCCGTTTGTGGCCAAGGCCCTGCAGCGGGGGTTTGTAAGTTGCATGCAATCGGTGAAGTTTCGCAGCGATCCTTTGGCGCTGGCGCCGGATAACCGGCCCGCCTTCGTGATCGCCGTGCCCCTCAAGGATTCCCAGGATAATTTCACGGGAATGCTGGCGGCGGTTGTGTCGCTGGATCCGATTTTGCGCCGTTTGCAGGATGCCAGCGTGCGCGGGCGCAACGTCTTTGTGATCGATCATTTCGGCCACATCGTCGCGCACCCGGATACGAAGCACTTTGTCCCCGGTGAGGATCTCAGCGAAAAGTCGCACCTGGTCAGGCAGGTCAAGGCGCTGCCGCGGGAATTGCGCAACACGGAAACCGTGCGCTTCACGGAAATAGAAAACAAGCGCGAAGTGGAAATGGTCGGAACCTACAGCACGTTCCCGGAAGTGAACTGGGCGGTGATCGCGGAGCGAAGAGTGAATGACGCGCGCGTGGATGCCGGGGTGACGGAATTGAACCGGCAGGCCCTGGCCTTCGTAAGCGTCGTGGTGCTCATCGCGGTGCTGTTCGGCTATTTCTTCGCCGTCGGCATCAGCGGGCCGATCCGCAGCCTGGCAGCATCCACCCGAGCCATCAGCCGAGGAGAATTTCACCAGCGCACGCCTGTGCGTGGGGCCGCGGAAATCAGCGAACTGGCCGAAAACTTCAATTTGATGGCCAATGACATCGAGGAGTACATCGAGCGGCTGAAAGAAGCGGCGGAAGAAAACCGCGAGCTGTTTATCGGCTCCATCCGCATGCTCTCGGCCGCGATCGACGAAAAGGACCCGTACACACGCGGCCATTCCGGACGCGTGGCCAAGTATTCCACCGTAATTGCGCAGGAGTTGCGGATGTCCACCGATGAATTGGACAAACTGAAGATCTCCGCCCTGCTGCATGACGTGGGCAAGATCGGCGTGGATGACCGTGTTTTGAAAAAGCCCGGCTCGCTGACTCCGGAAGAGTTTGAGGTCATGAAAACGCACACCACCAAGGGTGCGAACATCATGCGCCCGGTTTCGCAGCTAAAGGACATGCTGCCCGGCATCGAACTCCACCACGAGCATCTGGACGGCCGCGGGTATCCCTACGGCTTGTCCGGACCACAGATTCCATTGATGGCGCGGATCATTTCCGTGGCGGACACCCTGGATGCCATGACCACGAATCGTCCGTACCAATCGGCCATGGATTTGGAGTACGCGCTGGGACGAATCAAGGCGCTTACCGGCTCGAAATTCGACCAGGCGGTGGTTAGCGCCCTGGAGTCCGCGGTGAAATCCGGCAAACTTCGCTTGTCAGCCGTCGAAGCGCACGTCTAACTCTTCCCTTCTCTCCCATCTGTTACAATTTTGTGTTGCGCTCCTGGATGCGCACCGAACTGTATGATTACCCTTTTTGGCAAACCCGAACCGACACTGTTGGAGCGCCTGAAGGATTCCGTCAGCAAGACGAAAAATGCGCTGGCGGACACGCTGGATGACATCACCCAGGGCGGGCGCCAGATCGATCCGTCGGTCCTGAAGGAAGTGGAAAACGCGCTGCTTTCCGCCGACATGGGAGTGAAGACTACCCGGGAAATTCTCGATTCAGTGAAGGAGCGGCTGGCGCGGAATGCTCTTTCTGACGGCGCGCAGTTAAAGCGGGAGATCCAGGCGCACGTCTTCCGGACGCTCAATGTGTATGGCAATACGCCTACCCTGGCTGGGTCGGCGAACGGCGACAATCCGCGGGTGATTTTTATTGTGGGCGTGAATGGCGCCGGGAAAACCACTAGCATCGGGAAGCTGGCCAACCGGTTGCGGCTAGAGGGACGAAGCGTGGTGCTCTGCGCGGCGGATACGTTTCGCGCGGCGGCGGTCGAGCAACTGGAGATTTGGGCGCAGCGGAACGGTATCGAAGTGATCAAGCAAAAATCGGGGGCGGATCCGGCGGCGGTGGTTTTCGATGCCATGGCCGCAGCCAAGGCGCGCCATGCGGACGCGGTAATTGTCGATACCGCGGGCCGCCTGCATACGAAGTCGAACCTGATGGCGGAACTGGAAAAGATGAAGCGCACGGCGGCGAAAGTGATTCCCGGCGCGCCACACGACGTGTTGCTGGTGCTGGATGCCACTACGGGCCAGAACGGGTTGGCGCAGGCGAGGGAATTTACCTCGACGGTGGGTGTGACGGGCATCATCCTGACCAAGCTTGACGGCACAGCCAAAGGCGGCATTGTTGTGGCAATCTCACGGGAGTTGGGATTGCCGATTCGCTTCGTAGGTACCGGCGAACAGCTGAACGACCTCGTCCCTTTCGACGCGCAAACGTACGTGGATTCGCTCTTCAACTAGTACCGTGAATAATCACGATTTGCACTTCATGGAGCACGCGCTGGAATTGGCGCGCAAGGGCATTGGGCTGGCAAGCCCGAATCCCACGGTGGGATGCGTCATCGTGAAGGACGGCGCGATTGTGGGTGACGGCTTTCACCAGTACGCCTGGCACGACCACGCGGAAATTGTGGCCCTGAAGCAGGCAAAAGAGAAAGCGCGCGGAGCCACTCTGTACGTCACGCTGGAGCCGTGCAACCACACCGGGCGCAGCGGACCTTGCTCGGAAGCCATCATCGCAGCCGGGGTTTCGCGCGTGGTGGCGGCGATGGAAGACCCCAATCCCAAAACGCGCGGCAGCGGATTCACCCGGCTGCGCGGCGCGGGAATCGAAGTAGAAACCGGCGTGCTCGAAGCCGAAGCCGATAAGTTGAATGAAGCATTTGCGTGCTGGATTACGGCCCACAAACCGTTCGTCACGCTGAAATCAGCACTGACACTGGATGGGCAACTCACAATTCCACAAGTGCGGGGAAGCAAGAAGCGCGCATGGATCACCAGCGAAGAATCGCGCGCCGAGGTGCAGCGAATGCGGCATGCTTCCGACGCGCTGCTTACAGGCATCGGCACGATCCTCGCCGATGATCCACTGCTGACGGACCGCAGTGGCTTGCAGCGCCGGCGGAGGCTTCTGCGCGTCATCCTGGATACGAAGCTGCGGCTCTCGTCGAAAGCACGCATCGTCGAAACCGCGGATGATGACCTCCTCGTGTTCACCGCGGCATCGCTGAAATCCCCAAAGGCCCGAAAGCTGCGGAATGCCGGCGCCGAGCTGGTCCAAGCGAATGCAAGAGGCGGAAAGATTGAGCTGAATGCGGTCCTGAAAGAACTGGGCAAGCGCGAAATCCTGAGCGTCCTGCTGGAGGCAGGTCCACGGCTCAATGGCGCGGCGATCGCCGCGGGCGCCGTACGTAAACTCGTCCTCTTCTACGCTCCTAAACTGGCGGGACATTCCGCCGCCCACTCCCTGGTTGCGACAAACGGTAATTTTCCTCCACTGCACGTCCGCTCCTTCCAGCAATTCGGCCCAGACATCGCCATCGAAGTAATGGTGAAGTATGCTCCTTGATGCCTCCGGCCAACGACGCGCAGTTCCATTCCTGGTTTCCGCAGCTCTTGGTTTTGTCGGCGGCGCAATCTGCGGTGGCCTGATCCTCAGCTTTTGTTACTTTATTGGCCGGAGCGGCGAAACGCCTGCAGCGCCGGTGGGAACCATTTCGCAAGCCGCGCTTTTCAATGGAGCACTGTACGGCGCGCTGCTCGGAGCTATTGCCGGAGGCTTGGCGTACTACTTGGTTGTATTTCGCGCAGGCTTTCCCAAAAGCCTGCGATACACCTTCGCGGGGACCCTTCTTGGTGGGTTCTGTGGAGCATGGGCCGCACCGCCATTGGCTGCGCTCACGGGGATGATCGGTTTTTTCCTTGCAGTGGGTTTACTGTACCTGAAAGCCAGCAATCCTAAATTGTAAGATTTCTGAAGGCGTTGCGCCGCGCTGCGCAGCCTGCTTGAGCGCTATTCGACCCACCAAAGAGTTGAGCCTTACACATTGGAATCATAGTCACGCAAGAGGCAGGTCATCGCGCATTCTACTCTGTCGTCAGGAAGCAAGGAGCACTCGGCGACCGACCAGTCCGCATCTTCCCCCTGAATTTGCACCGCGGTGATACTGGCCATCTTGCCTTTGTTGGGGCAAACGACGTTTCGAAAACGGAAGCAATAGCCCTGCAGGATGCGGTCGAGAATTTCCGGGTCGGTCATTCCTCTCCTCCGTCAAGAGTGTTTAAACGGGTCTGATTCTCCTCGTTGCGTGACGCACTTCCACTGTCCCTAAGGGCGCACAAACGCACAAAAACTCTGCCTACAGCTCCTTGAGGAGCAACGACTTCGCGCGCTGGCTATTCTCCCTTCGCCCGCGCCTGCGACAAGCAATCCATTCCGCAATGTACCGCGCCCGGTGGCAGAAGCGAGCAATCGATGACGCGCCAGCCGCTCCAACCTTCTTCGCTGAACGGCCAGTTGGCGACGATGACCTCTGCGTCGCGGTTGTGCACGGAGCAATGTACCTTTTGCGGGTAGGTTCTAGCTGATACTGGATTCGGGTCGGTCAGTTTAGGTTCAAACATGGACCACCTCCGACCAGGAGCGTGGCCTGTCTTCATCTTCCACTCTGATCCGTTTCTCGTCAAGGGCGTCCATCACGATTCCCCGGGTGGGGGTTGAAAGCTATAAAGTTATGAGTTTTAAGTGGTAAGTTATAAGTAAAGAGAAGAGTCCACGAGCCGCAGTAGTGGCTCTTGCTGTTTAGATCCGCGTGAGGAATGCATGTTTACAGGCATCATCGATCATCTTGGCACCATCGATTCGCTGAATCTTCATGCAGAAGGCGGGCGGCTTACCATTCACGCTCCAACGGTGGCGCCGCACCTGGCGATTGCCAACAGCATTGCCGTGGACGGATGCTGCCTGACGGTAGTGTCCCTGGATGGTGAGCGGTTTTCCGCCGACCTTTCCACGGAGACGATTCGCAAGACCTCCATGGGCGAATGGAAGCGCGGCACGCGTGTGAATCTGGAACAACCCATGACGGCGGGCAAGGAATTTGGCGGCCACTTCGTTCTCGGGCACGTGGATACGATCGGGCGCGTGACCCGGCTGGATGCCGAAGGAGAAAACTGGTGGTACGGCGTCGAGGTGCCCGAATCGTTCGTGAAAAACATCGTGCCGCAGGGCTCGATTGCCATCGATGGGATTAGCCTGACGGTGGCGCGGTGGAACGGCCGCGTGGCGGAAATTGCCATCATCCCGTTTACCTACGAACACACCAACATCCGCGACAAGAAAATCGGCGACGCGGTGAATTTGGAAGGCGATGTCCTCGGGAAATATGTGGAGCGCTATTTGGAAGCGCGCAGCGCAGCGAAGCCCGTCTCGAATCTGAGCATCGAACAACTGGTCAGCCAGGGCTTCTAGCTGGCTCACTCTTTCAGGGCCGGACCCAATAATGGAAGATGGCAAACGTGATCGCCCCCGAGGCCAACACAAGGATGAGAGACAGGATTGTGATACCTCGGGCGACGGAGTAGCTTGGTTTGTAATCCCTCAACGAACGAATAAGCAAAAGAAATGCCACGCCTGAAACAATCGATACAGCGAGTGCTAGCGGGTCATGTTTCAGGATGAACGACACCTGGCATTGCACACACAAATCCCAGAGACCCTCCGATTAACACGAATCGCTCGCGGGCGAGCAAGATAGCCAGCAGAGACAATAGCCCACACTTCATCGCAACCCGGTAGTCATGCGCCGGACCAAAAAGACTGGTAACCGCCACTATCGTGGACAAGAGGAAGGGGACGACCAGGAACATGTCGCGATAAAAATTCAGATTGCGCGACTGCAGTGCGAATGCGTCCCCAATTATCAGTCGCTTCCAGTCTGGCAACGCGCCTCCTTGCGCATCGGTCTAACGTGAGTTCACCATTCCGCCGCTCTTCTGCCGCGCTCCCCGCCAGTAGAGAATGAGGCCCAGGAAAATTGAACCGAGCGTCCCGCCCACAAGCTTTAGCTCGAAACCGAGTTTGTCTGAGGAATCACCTGGCGGAACGAGCGAGACAAAAATCCCCAGCAGAACGACAAGGAAGCCGAGGCCGCCGAATAGCCATACTCCGGGCATCCCTCCTGGCACCAGGACGGCGTGCTCGTTTTCCGCGCGATCCTTGCGGCGCGCCAGTTTAATGACTGCAGCAAACATGTAAAGGAACGGGATGAAGTAGAGAATGATGGCGGCATCGATGAGAAATTGGTAGGCCCCGCGCGTGGTCTCATTAATTTGGCTGAGCAGTAGAATCGCTCCGGAAACGCCCGCCTGCACCAGAATCGAAACGTACGGCGTCTTCCACTTCGGATGAATTTTGCCGAAAGCGGCCGGTAGATAGCGATCAATGCCGACCACGAATGGCACGCGCGCTATTCCCGCCACGGTGCTGCCCACACCACCCGCATTGCCAACCGAAACCAGCAGCGCTGCCAGAACACCCAGAAAACCGAGTTTCAGCGCAACCGAGCCCAACGTAATCGCGTGAAACACGCCGCTTTTGGGATCCAGGTCCGCGGCGGGCACAAGCGAGAGAATCGCGAAGGTGCCGACGATGTACATGAAAGCAATCATCGCGCCCGCCCCGAACACGGCCTGCGGCAGCGTGCGGCGTGGATCGCGCACCTCTTCGCTCATCGCGGAGACCAGCTCGAGGCCAGTGAACGCGAAGGCAATTTGCGACCAGAAATTCACCGTGTCCCAGTTCCATGTGGGCATCATGTTCGACCAGGTGAATTGGGTCACCGAGCCGTGTTTGAAATAGACAATCAACCCAACGGCCACAAGCATGAGCAGGGGCAGGTAAGTGCCGACGCCACCGGCATTCTGCAGCCACTTTCCGATGTTCAAGCCAATGATGTTCAGCCAGACCGCGATCAGCAGAAGGACGAGGGAGACGGCAAGTAGGAAGGTGCGGTCCTGCGAAAGCGGCGCCCCTTTTTCGCCCAGCACGTACGCGCTCATGGAGGCACTGGCCAGCAGCAATCCGGGAAAATAAAAAACCGTGTAGATCCAATAGGTCCAGCCGGCGACGAAGCCGTGGAAATCCCCAAACGCTTCCTTTGCCCACACGTACAAGCCGCCTTCATCCGGAAAGCGGGAAGACAGTTCATTGATGACAAAGGCTCCGGGCACGAAAAAGAAAAGAGCCGCGATCACCCACAGGCTGATTGAGGAGGTGCCGTTGTGCCCTGCGGCGGCGATCCAACGAGGCCCAAGGACAGTGGCGATATTGAATAGCAGGACATCCCAAAAACCCATGGTCTTGCGAAGTTGCGCCTTGGGATCCTTTAAGGCGGGAGACGATGTTGTCACAAGGTTACGTCCAGGGCGGGGATGAGTTCATCTTGGATCAGAAAATCGCGGAGGAACGGGTCTTGGGAGCCTTCAAATTCAGCCCACGAGCCGAAAACCTGCACTTTACCGTCTTGCAGGAACACAACGGTGTCCGCAAGGCGCTTGGCCAAATGCGTGTCGTGGGTCACGACGACGGAGGTCTTGTGGAAGGCCTCCTTGAGCCGCAAGATCAGATCGCCCATGTGCCCCGCCATGATGGGATCGACCATCGTGGTTGGCTCATCGTAGAGAATCGCTTCCGGGTTCTGCGCCAGCGCGCGGGCAATGGCCACCGCACGCTTCATTCCAGTGGAAAGTTCGCTGGGAATTTTCTCAAGGACCTCCTCCACTTCCAGCATGTGCGCGAGCTTGCCCACGTAAGCGTCGACGTCCTCGCCGGTGAGGCCAGGCTGGTGTTCCAGGGGGAAGGCGATGTTCTCCGCAACGGTGAGAGAATCAAACAAAGCGCCGGATTGAAAAACCATGGTGACCTTGCGGCGGATTTCCTCGAACTGGCGCTCCGTGAATTCCGTGACGTCCACGCCATCGATGAAAACCCGCCCCGAATCCGCTTGCAGGAATCCCATGATGTGTTTCAGGGAGACCGACTTGCCCACGCCGCTGCGACCCATGATGACGCAGGTTTCCCCGCGCCTGACCTTGAAACTGACGTTGTTGAGCACAATGCGGTCGTCGAAGCCCTTGGAAACCCCGCGAAATTCAAAATAGTATTCCGCCGTGCTTTCCCCTGTATTCGCGGCGGTCAGGCCGGCGTGGTGGATTTCTTCGCTCATCGATTGGGTGTCTCTAGAATGCGGCGCGCTTCGGCAAAGTCCTCTGGCGTATTCATGTTCCAGAAAAGGCGGCCATCTGTATCAAAGCGTTTCCAGGCCGACTCGTCAAGCACTTCCCTAGTCAGGAGCTTCATTGCTTCGGTGACTTTTCGCACGCCGGAATCGAAGGCCGATTGGACTCCCGCAACTGCACTGGCGCGCCAGCAAGCACAGAGTGGTTCTAGCCCGCCGGCAGATTGTGGCACGACCACCTCTGCGTTGCTCTCCATGGCGCGCTCAGACAAGTAGGCCAGGAATTCTCGCGACAGAAAGGGCATGTCGCAGCTCACGATCAGGGCCCAAGCCGCGCCGGGCTCGGAGGTCCTTATCGTAGCCAAGGCGGTGAGTATCCCTCCCAACGGTCCTTCCCCCGGCCAGCGATCGGAGATCACCGGCCACGTTTCGTTCGCGTACCTCCCGGCCGGAGCGACGATGGACAACTCGTCGCAGACACTGGCCAGTAGGTCGCCGGCTCGCCGCAGCATGCTTTTGCCGGAGAGTTGCACGAGCGCCTTGTCGGTTCCGAAACGCGTGCTGCCTCCTCCCGCCTGTAGAAAGCCTCTCAGGATCACGCTTCGTCATCCTCCCCGCGGATTTCCTGGCCGGGGCGGCGAATCCCCAGTTCGCGCAGGCGCTCTTGCAGGCTCTGGCGGTGAAGCCCGATGGTTGCGGCGGTGCGCGAGATATTCCAGCGATGCGCGCCGAGCTGGCGGCGGAGGTAGGCGATCTCGAATTTGCGCTTTGCTTCGCGAAAATCGGGTTCGCCCATTCCGAGATCGGCGCCATCCTCGGCGCTTTTTGGCAAAATCGGTGAACCTTTCACCACTTCTTCAGGCAAATCACCGACACCCAGTTCCTCGCCGCGGCAAAGGACCATGGCGCGTTCGAGGGCATTCTTCAATTCGCGGATATTGCCAGGCCAGTCGTAGCGTTCGAGGGTCGCCAGAGCTTCTTTGGCCAGACGCGCGGGGCGGCCCAAACGCGCGCCATGGAGTTGCAGGAAGGCCTGGGTAAGTAGCGGAATATCCTCCTTGTGCGCGCGAAGCGAGGGCAATTCGATGGTTACTACGCGCAGGCGATAGAAAAGGTCCTCGCGGAATTTCCCATCGCGGATGGCGAGCGGCAAATTGCGATGCGTCGCACTGATTACGCGCACATCCACCGGAATGGATTGCGTGCCTCCGAGCCGTTCAATGGTGCGATTCTCGAGCGCCCGCAGCACTTTCGATTGCGTGACCGGGTTCATGTCGCCGATTTCGTCAAGGAAGAGCGTGCCGCCATGGGCCTGTTCGAAGCGCCCCTTCTTCTGTTGCGCGGCGCCGGTGAACGCACCACGCTCGTAGCCGAATAATTCGGACTCGATCAGGGTTTCCGGCAATGCCGCGCAATTCACCGCCACATAGGCTTTTCCGTTGCGCGGCGAACGCGCGTGGATTTCCTGAGCCAGTAAATCCTTTCCCGTGCCGCTCTCTCCCAGAATCAGCACGGTTGAATCCGTCGCCGCCACGCGATCCGCCATTTCAAACGCGCGGCGCATTGCCGCCGAGCGGCCAATCATCTGGCCGAAGTTTCCTTCCATGGCTAGCCTGCGCCGCAGTGCGCTGTTTTCCTGTTCGAGCGTGGTCATCTTCAGCAAATTCCCAACGCGCTGGCGCAATTCGTCGAGTTCGAACCCTTTGACGAGGTAATCCGCGGCCCCGAACTGAAGCGCCTCCACTGCTGTCTTCGCCGTGTCCAGCGCGGAAACCATCAGCACCGGCACCTCGTGGCCCTCGCCGCGCAACCATTTCAGAAACGTCAGCCCGTCTTCACCGGGCATGACTACGTCCAGAAGTAGCAAATCCGGCGGATCCGCGGCCAGCGTTGCGCGCGCCGCTGCCGCCGAATCGGCTTCCAGCACGCGACACCGGCCTTCCAGTGCGCGCCGCATTCCGTAGCGCGCGGCGGGCTCATCATCCACGATGAGAATTGTCTTCATGGCTGCGTTTCCTTTGTAGCGAGGGGCAGCGTGACGCTGAATCGGCTGCCGCGGTTATCGCGAAGGGGGCTGTCAATTTCGAGTTTGCCGCCGAGTTCTTCGAGGCGGCGGGTCACGATGGCGAGGCCGAGACCCGTGCCGCGGGGCTTGGTGGTGAAGAAGGGCTGCAGTATTTTCTCGCGCAGGGCGGAAGTAAGGCCGGGACCGTTATCCTCCACGGCAACAGTGCAGGCCCGCAGTTCGCAGTGGAAACCGATTGTAACGCGGCCGGAGCGGCCCACGGCTTCAATGGCGTTGAGAATGATATTGGAAAGGATGTCATTGACGGCTTCGGCGCTGGCTGCCACCTCGCAGGAGCTGGGGTGGTCAGACAGGTCGAGCGAGACTCCGCTGGAATCGGCCTCGCGGCATAGAACTTCGGCGATGCTGACAGCGACAGAGACGATATTACAGTGGTCGCCCTTGTTCGAAGGGCGCACGCCGGGGCGGCTGAACTGCAGCAGTTGATTGAGCTTCGCCGAGAGGCGATTAATCTCGTCGAGAACCATCTGAGTCTCGCCTCGCAAGGCGGCGGGCAGTTCCGCGCTCTCCATTTGGACTTGCAGAATGGTCTTGATGGAACCGAGGGGGTTTTTCAGGTTGTGAGAGATGCTAGCGGCCATCTGGCCTACGAGCGCCATGCGTTCGCGTTCGGCGAGTTCCCTTTCGAGCTGCAGCTTCTCTTCGATCAAGCGGCAAAGGTCGAAGGCCGCCGGCAATTGCTCGCAAAGGAATTCCAGCGCCGCATAGGTTTCCCCCGAAATCATCGCTCCATGCGAGCGTACGTGCAGCGAACCAATGTGCCGCTCGCCACGCCGTATCTCGAAGGTTTCCGTCGAACTGCTCTTTGTCGCGTCTGAACTACGCGCCGAGTCACCCGTTGCGTCGAGTTTCAGTTGCACTTCCGCAAGCTGCAACTCCTCCGCAATCCACTGCTCGCTGAATTTCTCCAGTTTGCTCTGGTCGCCAATCCGCGCTACCTCATTGATTGGCCCCATCAACTTCTGCGCGCGATCCACTTCGGTCTGTGCCGTCTGCCGCAACAACCTTCTCATCATCCGTTGCAACGGTTCCAGGAAAACAACCGGCAAAAAGAGCAACAGCGCCGCCGTCGCTTCCGGCGGAAGGAATGGCTCCAGCCACAAGCTCGCCCGCCGCACGAAACTCAGGTATAGCAGCGCCACAAACACGATGAACACCGCGTAGATCAAGTTCCGCTGGCGCCCGATCTGCAAAAAGTTGAATCTTTGGACTTTCCCAATCAGTAGGCCAAGAGGCGCGAGGGCTAGAAGCAATGCGAAAACGGAGGACCAAGCCGCGACTTCAACGCCGGGGTGACGAGTCCACCAGAACAGCATCAGCAGCCAAAATGCAATCCCTTCCAGATCCCACTCGAGTCTTGCATGGAATGCGCGCTGCTCATCGTTTGGTGCAGTTTTTGCGAAGCGCCGCTGCCAATACGCTCCGACAGCGACCGCGGCCACCAACCAGACTTGAAAAGGCAAGCCCAACTGCCTAGAAGGCGTTTCAAATTGAAAACCATTCCCAGATCTCAAGGCGGCCAGAATCAGTGGCGAGAGCAACAAGGCCGGGAGCCAGGCAAGCAGCAACCATGCCACCTTCTCTTTTCCCGCCGAGATGAATACGCGTATCGAAGCGTACTCCGCATGCAAATGCACGACGAGCGGTGGAATAAACCAGAGGCCGAGGCACAGAAACGTCCACGCGAACCGCAGCAGGCCCTGGGGGGGAGTGCCATAGTAGAGCTCCGCGTTTAATGCGAGGAGGCTGCTGCCGAAGAAACAGGTGAGTGCTAAACAGAGGAAGAAGAAGACGCGCTCAAAATTGCGTTGACGGCGATGACCTAAAATCACCACCATCCAGAAAAAGGGGAGCAACGTTCCGGCGGTGAGGACGATTAGTCGGAGATAGAGGAGCCAGTGCATGAGGGCAATGCCGCGAGTCTAACTCTGGAGGGGAAAGCAGGGCAATGACCAAGTGCAAGGAAAATCTGGCGGCTGTATCTATTGCACTCAAAAGGGTTACCAGCATATTGTCGAAACAGGGGAAGGCGTGACCCTGGGCCAAAAGTCAGGAAAACACTTGACGGAGAAGGGAAAACTGATATATTAGCACTCGGTAGTGAGGAGTGCTAAAACCCATCCAGCACCCTACACCGCCGTTTATCAGTCACACCGCAGGATCATCAAAATGGAGGTTTTTCCAAGATGGCAGTCAATCTGACACCGCTGCACGACCGTGTCATCGTGAGGCGCATTGAAGAGAAGGAAACTGTGAAGGGCGGGATCATCATCCCCGACTCCGCGAAAGAAAAACCGCAAGAGGGCGAAGTCATTGCCGTCGGTGCGGGCAAGCGCGAGAAGGGCGAGCGGATTCCCCTGGACGTAAATGTCGGCGACCGCGTGCTGTTCGGCAAGTACAGCGGCAGCGAAATCAAGATCGAAGGCGAAGAACTCCTCATCCTTCGGGAAGAAGAGATTCTGGCGAAGCTGGGCGGCGCGGCCAAAGCCGCGAAGAGGTAAGGAGAATGGATATCAGATATCTGATATCAGATATCCGGAACCAAGGATTAAAACTGGCTTTTTGGTCAGCGCAAAGTTTCAGAAGCAAATCTTAGGAGGAATGAATCAATGGCGAAGCAGATTGTTACTGGGGAGAATTCCCGCCAAGCAATTCTACGTGGCGTGAATGCCCTCGCGGATGCGGTAAAAATCACCCTAGGCCCCAAGGGCCGCAATGCGGTGATTGAAAAGAAGTTCGGCGCGCCGATCATCACCAAGGACGGCGTGACAGTGGCCAAGGAAATCGAGCTAAGAGATCCACTCGAGAACATGGGCGCGCAGATGGTTCGCGAAGTCGCCAGCAAGACCAGCGACGTCGCCGGCGATGGCACCACCACCGCCACCGTTCTGGCGCAGGCCATCTTCCGCGAAGGCGTGAAGACGGTTGCCGCCGGCGCGAGCCCCACCGCTCTCAAGCGCGGCATTGACCGGGCCGTGGAAGTTGCCGTCGAGGAAATCAAGAAGCTGCACAAGGACGTGAAGGGCGACATGATCGCTCAGGTCGGCACTATTTCCGCCAACAATGACAAGCAGATCGGCGGAATCATCGCCGAAGCTATGAAGAAGGTCGGCAAGGACGGCGTGATCACCGTGGAAGAGTCCAAGACCATGGACACCACACTGGAAGTCGTGGAAGGCATGCAGTTTGACCGCGGCTACCTCTCGCCCTACTTCATTACCGATCCGGAGCGCATGGAGTGCGTCCTGGAGAATGCGCTGATCCTCATCCATGAGAAGAAGATCAGCTCGATGAAGGACCTGCTGCCTTTGCTGGAGCAGATTGCCAAGCTCGGCAAGCCTTTGCTCATCATCGCGGAGGAAGTCGAAGGCGAAGCCTTGGCGACCCTTGTGGTGAACAAACTGCGCGGCACGCTGCAGTGCAGCGCCGTCAAGGCCCCTGGCTTTGGCGACCGCCGCAAAGCCATGCTTGAGGACATTGCCACCCTCACCGGCGGCAAAGCCATCACCGAAGACCTCGGCATCAAGCTTGAAAACGTCAAGATTGAAGACCTCGGCAAGGCCAAGAAGGTCACCATTGACAAGGACAACACCACCCTCGTCGAGGGCGCCGGCAAGGCTGGCGAAATCGAAGGCCGCGTGAAGCAGATCCGACAGCAAGTGGAAAACACCACTTCCGACTACGACCGCGAGAAGCTCCAGGAACGCCTGGCCAAACTCGTCGGCGGCGTGGCCGTTATCAAGGTGGGCGCTGCTACCGAAACCGAACTGAAGGAAAAGAAGGCGCGTGTGGAAGACGCCATGCACGCCACTCGTGCAGCCGTGGAGGAAGGCATCGTTCCCGGTGGCGGCTCGGCGCTGCTCCGCTGCCTTACAGCACTCGACAAAATCAAGGCGGAAGGCGATGAGCTTGTCGGCATCGGTATCGTCAAGCGCGCTCTCGAAGAACCTGCCCGCCAGATTGCGCTCAACGCCGGCTCTGAAGGGGCGGTAGTGATCGGCAAGATCCGCGAGTCCAAGGAAGACAACTTCGGCTTCAACGCGGAGACTGGCGACTACGGCGACATGGTCAAGATGGGCGTCATCGATCCAGCGAAGGTCACCCGCTTGGCGCTGCAGAACGCCGCGTCCATCGCAGGCCTGATGCTCACCACGGAAGCCCTCGTTGCCGAACTCAAGGAAGACGACAAGAAGTCTGCCGCTGCCGGCGGTCCCGGTGGCCCGGGCGGCATGGGCGGCATGTACTAAGTTTTATCCAGCTAACCCAGAAACCTCAATCAACCA
>JBAVHY010000384.1:0-2819 GCA_049686315.1 Candidatus Acidiferrum sp.
CAGGCTGAAGCCTGTGCTACTGGTGCAGGAGCAATCCAAAATGGAAAGAGGAACACCAAGAAAGAGGCCCCCAAAAAAAGGTCGAAAGTGGTGGGCCCAGAAGTGGAGAATGAAGAGACTAAAGTGCCTTCTTGGTTCTCGCGGGCAGACGTTCACTGAGAAGTTCGATGGCTTGTTCCAGTTTTTGCCGGCGCTTCCAGAAATCGCCCCACAGATCACCTTTCTCCCTGAGCCGCGCAAAGACAGTTTGAATGTTCAGTGTTTCGGGCTGGAGACTTCTTCTTAGCTCACGCGGCAAGATGGGCGTTGAAACAGGCGCCCTTGGAAAAGCTCGCACGGAATAAGGTGCGGCCAGCGGCCGGCCATGAGCGTTCTGCTGGACGTCGATCAAAACGCGGCCCGCGGGTCGCCGCGCGACGGACCGTTCGTTGGTCACGAGATTCGGATGCTCAGCGGTTACCGTTCGCGCCACGATCTCGGCGAAGGTCCGCAACTGCTCGTAGGTGTAGACAGGCTCGACGGGGATGTACAGGTGCATTCCTGTTGCGCCGGAAGTTTTCAGAAAGCTCACTAAACGCAACTCTTCCAACTTTTGATGCAGGGCTCCAGCGACGGTGACCACCACGGAGAATTCCGTGCCTTCGGAAGGATCGAGGTCGAAGAAGAAATAGTCCGGATGCCCGAGATCGGCATAGCGGTTGGACCACGGATTGTGATCGATGCAGCCGAGGCTGGTTAAAAAGAGAAGGGAAGCGCGGTCATTGGCAGTCGCGTAATGAATTTCCTTCCCGCGTTCTTCGGACTCGAGCGGGACGGTTGTGAACCACTCCGGTATGCCCTCGCGCAGGTCTTTTTGAAAGAAAGCCTGCCCCCTGATTCCGTCGGGATAGCGGCGCAAGACCAAGGGCCGGTCACGGAGGAAAGGCATGAGGTAGTCGGCGACGCGATAGTAGTAGGCGAGCAGGTCTCGTTTGGTATAACCGGATTCAGGGAAATAGACTTTGTTCAGGTTGCTTAGGCGGAGACGCTTGCCGTCCAACTCGATGGTGACCGTTTCCGACCGGCCCTTGAACAACTCCGCTTCAATGTGCGCTTTTGTGCTGAGCACCCGGCCCACAACCTGAGGAACCCGAACTGTGGTTGGAGTGGCCGTGCCAGGGGAGACTTCGTTCTCCCATTGGCAGTCCGCAGAACGCGCGTCTTCGCGAAGAGCAACGAAAACAGGGTGCCGCAGCGAGTGCTCTTGTGTCCATCCGCTGAACTTGACACGGGCGACCAACTCGGGAGAAACCCACGATGGCTTTTCGTTGGTTTCCGGCACGGCGTCAAATGGGCAAGTGGAAACCGCCAGTTCCTTGAACTTGCCACTCAATTCCTCGAGCTTCTTGGCGTCAAAGCCGCTGCCCACGTGGCCGATGAAGCGAAGCTTTTTGCTTTGGTACAAACCCAAGAGCAGCGAGCCAAAGGGAAGAGCAGCAGTGCGAGATTCGGTCCAGCCGGCGACAACCGCATCGAGCGTCTTCCTCACCTTCAACTTCATCCAGTACGCGCTGCGATCAGAAACGTACGGGCTGTCGATTCGCTTGGCGACGATCCCTTCCAAGCCGGTCTCGTTCGCCAGTTCGAAGAGTTCTTTGCCGTGTTCCATCTGGTGATCGGAGTAGCGAAACCGTTCGGATGCGTGCAGCAGGCGCTGCAGAAGTTGCTTGCGCGCAAGCAGAGGCGCTTGACGAAGGTCGTATCCGTCGCAGTAGAGAAGATCGAAGGCGAAGTAAACGACAGGTATTTGCGATACCAGATTGTCGCTCGGAGCGCGCACGTGCATGCGTTCCTGGAGGCGTTCGAAGTCGCTGTGGCTTCGGGTATCCAAGGCCGCGATTTCTCCATCAACAATTGCCTGGCGGGCGGCGAAGGCTTGAGGAAGGGAGGCAAGTTCGGGGTAACGTTTGGTGATGTCCGCACCTGTACGGGAGCGCAAGGTCAAGGCGCCATTTTCGATTCGTGCTATCGCGCGCACACCGTCCCACTTGATCTCAAACAGCCAATTGGGGTCGGAGAAAGGATGCTCGGCGAGTGTTGCGAGCATAGGCTCGACGCGGGGCGGCACAGCACTCTTGCGCGCACCTTGCAGCTCGGCCACTTCTAGAGGGCTTGCCTGCCGTTTCGGCGGCAGCTCTTCCTTAATCTCATCCAGCGTGCGCCCTGTAAGGACGGAACCATCGTGCTGTTCGACATCCCAGGTGGGATCCTCGGCCGCATCCTTATGTTTGATCATCAGCCATTCGTTGCCCTTCTCGCTGTGTTTAAGCTTGACGAGAACGAAGCTCCCGCGCAGTTTCTCTCCATTCAGATTGAACTTGATTTCTCCACGCTCGATTTGTTTGAGCGCATCGAGGTTGCCCTCAACCCGGAAGGTTCCGCGGTCCCATACCATTACCGTGCCAGCACCGTAGCTGCCCTCCGGGATTTTTCCTTCGAAGTTGGCGTAGTCCAGCGGATGATCTTCGGTTTGCACCGCCAGGCGCTTGTCGGCGTGGCTCTGGGAAGGTCCCTTGGGCACGGCCCAGGACTTTAGCGTTCCGTCGATTGCCAGCCGGAAATCGTAGTGCAAGCGCGTTGCTCGATGCTTCTGAACCACGAACGTGTCGCCATGTTCGGCCCCCGGACGGACTTCCAGGTGTGGCAGCTTCGGCTTTGGCAGGCGTGTGCGTTTGGCGGTTGGAGAGGGGATGTCCTGGGCGGTGTCGGCGGCGCACTCGGGCTCGCCGGACGGTTCCGGGGTCCGGTCGAAGCGGCGTTTTCGCTGGTATTCTTCGAGC
>JBAVHY010000385.1:0-3085 GCA_049686315.1 Candidatus Acidiferrum sp.
GGCCTACCCTTTGCGGTTTGTGCAAAGGGTGGGCTCCTCGTCCTCCTTCAATCTTCTGTATCTTCCTTTTTCCCGTTCACATCGTATCTATCGGCAAAATCCCTTCCCCGATCGCGTAATACGACCAACTGCTCCACGGCCAGTCCCTGGGATGCTTCACCAGTTTCTCTACGACCGGGTTCGCATGCATGTACTCCAATTTCTCTCTCAGCTTTCTCCGCGTGTACACGTTGAAGTCGTAATAGCGCCTCTCCCAAAATCGCATTAATTCTCCTGCCTCCTCTGGAAATCGTAGCGAGAGCTGCTTTGTCTCTCCGTGCCTCTTTCCCCTGATCGTCGCGAAAGTCTTTGTTTGAAAATCTGCACGACTTTCGCCGGCGACACGGTTCGCGATTCTCCGATCAGAAGATGTACATGTTCCGGCATGATCACGTAGCCTACCAGCGGGAATCCATACTTGCTCCGCACTTCACCCAGAATCTGCGCCGCCAGATTTCGCACGCGCACTGTCCCCAGAAGCGCTCGCCGCTGATAGCAGCAGAAGCGGGGACCTGCACTTCATCACGACCCTTTGCCCAAACCGCAAAGGGTAGGCCACCCTCGTTGTATCACTCTGGGGCTACGTCTAAAAGTGGTATTCTAACAGCGCGCCATGAAGAGAACCAAAAAGGATGCGCCACGCGCCCAACACAATCGATGTGGGCACGACGGGAAACAATTACGGAATGAATGTGGTCCTCTTAATGGACTGTTTCTAGAAAAGAGAAAGCGGGAATGAAAACAAGATCTCTTCACATGATGCTTCTTGGCCTCGGTCTCCTTGTTGGCTCTCCATTTCTTCTTTGCGGGCGGTAATCAGTCCCGAGCAATCTGCAGAACGGGGTGATCGTGCCAGGGAAAGCTGTTGGGCCCTTGGAGCTCGGAGAAACAAAAACCGATATTATTGGCGCTGTTCAATGGCGTGAGAAACCCGATGAGATGTATACATACGACGACCCTGCAATTTTGAGGAACTACACTTTTTGGACATGGAAAAAGACGAGAATGGAGTCTGGGTATATTTACGAGACGGGCGGGTGTACCAAGTTGATATGCGAACTGACAGGTACAGGACGCCCGATGGCGTTCGACTTGGGGCGTCTCTCCACCAAGCTAAGAAAATGCATCGCGATGCGAAGCTGTTCCGGTGGACTAACAGCGGATCCAAAATAAACGGTGGAAGAGACGTTTATTATCTAATTGACAAAGAAAAGGGAATCGCCTTTGGGCTTTATTATGGCGCACGGGGGAAATATCGTGCAGTGGAGTCCATTAGTGTGTTCATTCCAAGAGACTCCTTTCAGCCTGAGGGGTGCCTGCAAGCACCTCAGTCGCTCAAGCCAGTCCCATCATTCGAATAGACCCAGGGCGGTGGGGCACCGAATTAATTCCACTGCGCACTTCTGGTCTCGACTGGAAGTTATGGCAAGCAACAAAACCATAAGCGCAAAAACAGTTCGCGTGGTCGGCTGCGACTTGGGAAATCGGGGACGGAAATCGGGGACAACGGGACGTTTGCCGCTGCTCTGCTGTCAACCACCCTCGAATCGCGATTCCTTCTTAGCTCTTTCTTGCCCCCAACTCCGCTTCCAACTGCTGCACTCTTTTCTGCAGGTCAGGCAAGCGGTTCAGCGCGGCCATCATCTTCAACCATTCGCGGTTCTCCACCGCCGGGTAGCCCGAGTACAGCGACCGCGCGGGAACATCGTTGGGCACGCCGCTCTGAGCCGTAATTACCGTGCCGTCGCCCACGGTCAAATGTCCGGCGGTGCCCACTTGCCCCGCCAGGATGCAGTTCTCCCCAATTTTGGTTGAACCCGCAAGCCCCACCTGCCCGCACAGCATCGAATTGGCGCCTACCTGGCATGCATGGCCGACCACCACCAGGTCATCGATTTTCGTTCCTCGTCCGATGCGCGTCTCTCCGACGGTCGCCCGGTCGATGCACGCGTTGGCCTGCACCTCCACATCGTCCTCTAACACCGCCGGGCCAGTCTGGATCATCTTGTCCCAGGTGCCATCCGCACGCTTGGCGAACCCCAATCCGTCCCCGCCGATGATTACCCCGTTTTGCAGGATCACGCGGTCTCCGATGCGGCAATCTTCCCGCACCACGGCGTGCGCATGGGCGAAAAAATTTGCCCCGATCTTCACGCCGCGGTAAATCGTGACGAAACTATGCAACACCGCGTGCTCTCCGATCTCTACTTCTTCATCAATGAAGCAATACGGGCCGATATGCGAGCCTGAGCCGATCTTTGCCGAAGCCGCGATCACGGCCGTCGGATGCACTCCGGGCTTGAACACAGGAGCCTGAAAGAAAAGTTGGATTGCATGGGCAAACGCAAGGTACGGATTTTCCGTTCGCAATGCGGTCAAAGGTGCCAGCCCGGGCTCGCGTTGGAGCCCGATGCCCTCCTCGACCAGCACCGCGGAGGCTTGCGTCGTTTTCAAGAGCGGCGAATACCGGCGGTTAGCAAGAAACGTCAATTGTCCCGGCGCCGCGTGGTCGATTCCCGCCACCCCAGTGATTTCAATTTCCGGGTTTCCTTCCAGCCGGCACCCCAGCTTTTGCGCAAGTTTCTGCAGTTTCATGGAGTCAACTCCTGCAATCAACCGGATTAATCTTTTTCCAGGATTATTCTTTGAGTTTCGCATAGCCCGAAGAGGGAAGTACAGACAGGTTCCGTTACTGGCGGCGCAGAGCCACCCGCAGGAAGAGGTGAAGAGTCTGTGTGAGAACAAGAGAAGGCGGCCCTCAGCGGCGCTTCGCGCTCTGGGCTGAGCTCCGACCCGAGGATGGGGCGGCCGGAAGGAGAGACCCAAGAGGCCGATCGGGAGATCGGCGGTCCCGTGGCGGAGAAACCCAAGACCCGCAGATGGCAGATGGATGAGGGAGACGGGCGAACCCAAGAGAAAAGAGCCGGTCTGAAGACCGGCCGCTACATTCCGCTACATGGGATTGATTTCAAAAAGGGGCTAGCGGTGATAAAAGATTTAACGCTGAGGGGATGTAGGCGTCAGTGGAAACTTGTCTGGAAGGACG
>JBAVHY010000386.1:0-3036 GCA_049686315.1 Candidatus Acidiferrum sp.
TCTAAAAAAAGGATAGTGGGTCTGTTCTTTTCTGCATCTTCAAACACTTGGCGTAGAAGCGTTCCAGTCTGATGAATGTACGGACTCCCCACGTCCGACATTCTGACTTCCCGGAAGTTGTAGCCTACTTTTTCTGCAACCTTCTTGACGAGGAAAGTCTTCCCACAGCCGGGTGGGCCATAAAGGAGGATGCCGTTCGGGAGGCCCACTTTGAATCGCTGAAATCTCTCCGGGTGCCGAAGGGGAAGGATGATGTCATTGTGCAATTGGATTTTCACTTCGCTCATTCCGGCGACATCAGGCCAATCGGTGTCCGTTCTGCTAAATGCGGCCAAAATGTCGGGGGAGGGGGGCCGGGAATCAAAAAGGGAATAGGGATAGAATTCCATCAACTCGTCCCGCAGAGCCAGTATCTCGGGGTCTTCGGAGTGAAGGTGCGCTTCTAGGCACACCCACGCGATGGCTTCTTTAAGCCTTCCGATTCTTTGCAACAGCCGGACTTTGTAGAGCAACACGTACGGTCTATCGATGTTCAGGTCCAGCAGCCGATTGAGAACTCGAAGTGCCGTTCCTGTCCTTTTCTTTTGTACGAGGGAGTTCACGTGTGCCGCCCACCAGAAGGGTTCTTTCTCTGCTGAGCTTGGCGGTTGTGGCTTCACGTCCTTCGTCTCCAGTTGGTCCTTGCTTCGATGCTCGCAACAGGGCCATCGTCTTAGGAGCTTGCAGTTCGCTTGCTTGTGAATCCAATCAAAACTGCTGACAAATTCGCCATCGTGGTCCTTGCAATCTAGACACTCGTGAACATGTTCGATTGCATCGGTATTCCACGCGCCGCCGTGTTCGGCGCACAGTTCCTCTGTTGGCAAATGACAGTACTCATCCGGGCATCCCCAGTAGGCGGCACAGTCGCAGCAATAATGGTCGTGGTCTGGTTGCACGCTTTAAGGTCACTCATGTCCTTGTTTTAGCTTGGGCGGGATTATCTCACAAAGCCGCTGGCCTGACGTTTGTGACCCGGTGGTCGCTCAAGGGCAAACTGAATTCAAGAAGCGGATTGCGCGGGCGCTGGGGTCTTATCCGGTAACGCAAAGGATCAGCCACACGTATCCGACACAGAAGCACGTTAGAGCCGTAAAACCCAAGGTGAGGCTCAAAGTGTAGGCGATGCGGGTATGGGGCGTCCCGTGCTGATGTTCTTCATAGTGATAGACAAGCCAGACCATAAACGCAATACCAAAAACAACGCACAGCGCAAGCAAAAGCAGGGGCGAGGCATAGAACCACGGCAAGCGTCCACCTTGGGCGTGCAGAGCAGAAGACCCTACCAACAGTACGATTGAACCTGTAGCCAGCCCAATGATGAACTCGGAAGCCCGGATGTACCTCGCTAAGAATGGCTCAAACGCTCCGGGTTTCCCTTGTGGGTCAAGATTGTAAGATTCATGCTCTCTTGTGAAATAGACTCCTGTTCCGATTCCGATAAAGATGGCTGCGCCAACAATCAAGCCACTTATGCCGGGCATCAGGTGAAACATGCACCGGATTCTAGCATGCATCACGTGCTGCGATGAGCCGCTAGGTTTGATTTTGGATTGCGGCCCGTCCAACGCCAACGTTCAACATGCCATGGCTTATCACAGCCTTCATTCAGCGGTTCGGAACACGAGACAGCTTCGCTCCGGGCAGAATAAAGAAATGCCGTACGAAATGCTTACTCGTTCAGGATGGCTCTGAAAAGGCTTTCTTGAAGCACTTGTACTCTGCTCGTGGGTCGATCCCAAAGCCATAGCACAAGGGAGGAACTATGTCGTTCAAGTCGCCATTGCTCGACCGCATCGCTATAACCGTCAAAGAGGCCGCCATTCTCATTGGAACGAATGACAAACAAATCCGCAAAGCTCTGTATGCCAGAGAGCTTCCCGCAGCGAGGCTCGGGAATGCATACAGCATCGGTGTCACTGACCTGAGGAAGTGGTTCGATGGGAAGAAGAGGACGCTGTGATGGCCTGAATGTGTCGCCAGCGCCTTCGAGCCCGGAGGTTGAGCAGCACCGCAGGTCCATACTCCGTAGCGGATCAATCTTCGGAATCGCATGGACCGATAAAAGCATGTTCGTTGCACCTATCGACGGGTGGCAGAGGCGGCTGGATCAGCTTTGGGATGCTGCCTTCATCCTTAAACGAATTGATGCGTGATGGCCTACGATTGTGAATTCGTTTTCCGCGAAAATAAATTAGCTTAGGCAGGGGAAAACGAAGAAAGCCTTGGGGGTCGAGTCCTACTCTTTGCGCTCAGATGGCCGACAAGTGCCACGACTTATCTGAGCCCAACATCGTGCCTTGTCGGCGGTTTTCCAACAAAGGCAGACGCGGGGTTCGGTCCCGCGAAGTCCTCACGACCCCCCTCGGACTTATACCGCTCGCCCGAAGGCGAAGGGATAGAATATCACAAGGTCAGTTGCCCCACGATACTTCCTAGCGAACTTGCTTGGGAATGACGGCGATGTAGCGAACACAGGAAATAACAATGAGCGATGAAACCGACAAATTTGAGACGATACACACCCGTCCGGCAAAGTCGGGGCGCGTCAGCTACAGTGATTCGGTTCTCCTGCATGAATCGTCGAAGAATCGGGTTTTGCTCGTTCCATTCTTCGTCCGACACTCAGACCACACGGAACTCGCAATCAAAATCGTAACGTATATCAAAACGGGAGGAATCTTAGTGCCTGTTGAAAACAAATCGATCTCATTGGGAGAACAATCCTCCAGAAAGCTCCTCCGGTCTCTACAGACACATTTGCAAGTCGCGGAAACTGGAGAAGAGGGAAGCTACATAGTTGTCAAAGTGGCGGAAGGAACCGCCCACTTGGGTACGCACGACCCCTCTAAGGTCGCCCAAGCACTCACGAAGGTGCTTAGCCAACCTGAAATTGTCGAACATCTCGAAAAGACAGAGTTAAATGCTGCACTTCTCAACGCATTTCGCGGTGCGATTCGGCTTAGTGAAATGCGCACGGCGGTTGCCTCTCTTCGA
>JBAVHY010000387.1:0-6769 GCA_049686315.1 Candidatus Acidiferrum sp.
GGAGATTCCTATGAGTCAATTCCAATCGCGTAATGTCTATCTCGGATTGCTGCTCCTAGCCTCTCTGGTCTTTACTTCTATACTCGTTCTTCCTGCAGCCGACAATTCTGCTTCGCTGCCCGCACCCCCAGTTGCGAACAAAGTACCGAAGGTCACCGAGATCAATGGGCACAAGCTGGTGGACAACTACTATTGGTTGCGAGAAAAGAGTAATCCAGACGTGAAAGCATATCTGGAAGCCGAAAATGCCTACACCGAAGCGGTGATGAAGCCGACCGCGCCATTGCAGAAGAAACTCTATGACGAAATGCTTAGCCGGATCAAGGAAACTGACGTGGAGGTGCCTTACGAAGAGGGTGGCTACTTCTATTACGTGCGAACGGAGGCGGGAAAACAATATGGAATTCGGTGCCGGAGAAAGGGCAGCCTTGACGCCCCGGAAGAAATAGTGCTCGATGTGAATGAACTCGGCAAGGGACAGGCCTTCATGTCCGTCGGAGCTTTCGAAGTCAGTGATGACGGGAATCTGCTGGCTTATACGACGGACAACACTGGATTCCGGCAATACACGCTTGCCGTGAAGGATTTGCGCACAGGGAAACTCCTGGTGGACCACGCCGAGCGCGTGGACTCGGTCGCTTGGGCGAACGACAACAAGACGATCTTCTATACCATCGAAGACGAGGTCTCAAAGCGATCCTATCAATTTTATCGCCACGCTGTCGGCACGAGCGGTCCCGACACCCTCATCTATGAAGAAAAAGACGAAAGGTTTGATATAGGCGCCGGCAAGACGCGCAGCAAAGCCTACTTATTTCTCATCTCAGGCAGCCATACGACCAGCGAAGCACGGTACATTCCTGCCGATCAGCCCATGGCCGAATGGAAAGTGATGGAACCTCGCAAACAGGGCGTCGAGTACTATCCCGATCACAATGGCAATTTCTTTTATATTCGCGTGAACGACACGGGACGCAACTTCCGCCTGGTCAAGGCATCGGTCTCCGACCCAGCCAGCAAGAATTGGCAGGAGGTCGTGCCGTATCGCGCCGATGTTATGCTCGATGATACGGACTTCTTCAAGAGCTACTACATCTGCTATGAACGGGAGAAGGGGTTGCCACAGATGCGCGTCACCAGCCTGCAAAGCGGGGAGTCCCGGCGTATCGCATTTCCGGAACCGGCTTATGTGGACAATCCCTATGTCAATCACGAATATGACACCAGCAGGTTCCGATATAGCTACCAGTCGTTCATCACTCCTCCCTCGGTTTTTGAGTACGACATGTCAAAAGGCACTTCCGCGTTGCTTAAGCAGAAAGAGGTACCAGGCGGTTATGACCGCACGCGATATCAGGTCGAGCGCATTTTCGCAACGTCTGCCGATGGTATGAAGATACCGATCTCGGTCGTCCATTTGAAAGGCGCCAAGCTGGACGGCAAAGGGCCAATCTATCTGACCGGTTACGGTTCTTACGGTTTTCCCTATGACATCCGCTTCGACTCCAACAGATTCAGCATGGTCGATCGTGGTGTGGTCGTTGCGGTGGCCCATATTCGCGGCGGTGGGGAAATGGGGAAGGCGTGGCACGATGACGGCCGCATGATGCACAAGAAAAACACTTTCACCGACTTCATTACCTCTGCCGAATACCTGCTCGCCCAAGGGTACGGGTCGAAGGATCGCTTGGTGATCGAAGGACGAAGCGCTGGCGGCCTGTTGATGGGGGCGGTTCTGAATATGCGCCCGGATTTGTTCCATGCGGCTTTGGTCGGAGTTCCCTTTGTGGACGTCATGAATACGATGTTGGATGAATCCCTGCCTCTAACCGTTACCGAGTTCGAGGAATGGGGCAATCCAAAAGAAAAGCCGGCATTCGACTACATGCTGACCTATTCGCCCTACGACAACATTGAGGCAAGGGCCTATCCCAATATGCTTGTGAGGACCTCTTTCAACGACAGTCAGGTAATGTACTGGGAGCCGGCCAAGTACGTTGCCAAGATGCGGGCTGTCCGAACCGATCACAATATCTTGATCCTAAAAACGGACATGAGCCCTGCCGGACATGGCGGCGCATCTGGGCGGTATGATCGTTTGCATGAGGCTGCCTTTGATTACGCGTACGTCCTGATGGAGATGGGAATAAACAATTAATCCGCGAGACTGCGAGTGAGTTAGTCCGCGTGCGGGAGTGGCGGAACTGGCAGACGCGCAAGACTTAGGAACAAATTCTCGCGCACTGCAAACAAAGGGCCTATTACAGAAACGCGCGACGTAGCTCACCAAACTACACCGACCCTCACGGGGCCTCACGGCCCGGTCACTCATAGTTAATTCATAGGCAATCCGGCTCGAAGACCATGCTGCTGTTGACTGTGTGGAAGCGAACGCGGAGGCTGTCGCACGGGGAGGGATATCCAGTTCGGGACGAGGACTCCACGAGACGCCCGGCTTTGAGCACGGACCTGGGATTCAGAGGGACGGCATCACGCCGCCCAGAATGACTGATCCTCTCTCCGTTCCCAGGATCATAAATTCCTTCCAGCTTGAACAGACTCCGGGGCTTCGGCCGACTACCGACCCCCATGTACAAAGGGCAGGTATTTGGCACCGGGAATGAGGAGCCTCCATGGGTCGAGTTGCATCGTGCCTTCGCGGTCAAGATCGAGCCCAATGATACGGGGCCGGTGATAGGAATCACTGGGGAAGCGGACATCTTTGAACCTTGCCCCGGAAAAACCGGCACCGACCAGATTCCGTTGTAGGGCAATCCCAATGTTAGGCAGGCTGGTCGACGCTTATCGCTCGATTTTTGCGGCGGCCCAGGCCTTCTCATACGTATTCCACACTGCCTCAAATGCATCTGTAATTTGGGTGAGCGTAGTGGGAGCCCGCTTTGCTCCGTCCTTGAATGACGCCCCGGATTGGTAGCAGGCGGTCCTGTCAACAAATGACCTGGCGAATTTCATCGAAGTAGTCGAACACTCCTCCTTGCGGCAAAGCGAACGCCGGGAAGCAGGACGACGACTTTCTGCCCGGCCCTTTCCGGGTGCAGATGCCGGTGGCTCGGACCTGGCGGCGTCCTTTCCAGAGTTGCGGAATCGCTTCACCTCCTGCAGGTGATTGACAAGTCGATATACGAAAGGTCTCCGGAGAGAACACGGAAACGCATTCGAGGCATGACGCTCAAGTTTTCCTGCCCATATTGTTTTACGACGCGCCTTACATTAGCATCTGAGTAAGTCATCCCTACATAACTGGCGCGCCGCGGAGGGCAAATGCCAACGAGTCAGCTGGGGCGGATCGAACATGTTGTTGTTTTGATGCTGGAAAATCGGTCTTTCGACAATGTTTTGGGCTGGCTATATGATCCTGCAAATTCTGCTCCTTTCAACCCGACACCTCCAGCAAACTTTGCGGGTGTTTACGGCAAGAGCCTTAGCAATCCGACTCCCGATGGACAGAGCATCGACGTTGCGAAAGGCAATGACCCGGCATCGCCGTTTCCAGATCCGGGCGAGGTCTTCCAAGACGTATACGCGCAAATCTACGGACAGAAGACGACGCTATACGCGAATGCCGTGGTAGGGGAACCGCCACGGGCCTGCAACATGCAGGGGTTTGTATACAACTACGCTTTGAAGAACCAAGCCAATTTGGGGAATGCCGCAACCATCATGAACTGTTTCACACCAGCTGTCGTTCCAGTGATTTCGAGTTTGGCCTACTATTACGGGTTGTGCGATCATTGGTTTGCGTCGATTCCTTCGCAGACGCTGTGCAATCGCTCCTTTGTGCAGGCGGGAACGTCTTCTGGCTATGTGAACAACGACGGAGGCGACGGCCTTCTTTTCATTAACGATACTCCCACGATATTCAACCTCTTATCAGACGCTCACAAGTCCTGGAAAGTGTATTGCGGAGGGTGGTCGATCACCAGTCTCGTGCTTCTCACGCAGATGCAGGTGTGGGACTTTGCGTTGCGTCCTGGATATTTCGAGCACGTGAGCGACTTCGTGGAAGACGCGCAACAACCGGGTGGATTACCGGCGTACTCCTTCATCGAGCCCAACTATTTCGATTCGATCGTTTACGGGCCAGAGAACGATATGCATCCGGAGTCGCATGCGTTTCAACTCTTTGGACGGTCGAACGTGGAGCAGGGCGAGAAGCTGATTTACGATGTTTATACCGCGGTCCGCAACAGCCCCGATTGGGACAAGATTCTGTTATTGATCGTCTTTGACGAACATGGCGGTTGTTACGACCATGTCTGCCCGCCAACTTCAAAGGACTGCCCCTTCGCGATATCTCCCGATGGAGTGGTGATTCCACCTGACCGACCCGGCGGCACGGGCTTCACGTTTGACCGGCTGGGCGTGCGCGTACCCGCGATTGTCATTTCAGCGTATACACCGCAGGGAACAATTCTCAACAGAATCTTCGATCACACGAGCGCACTGAGCACGGTTGTGAACTGTTTTGAATTGCCGGCAGGCAAATTGGGAAAGCGCCAGGCGGCTGCACCCGATGTGAGCGAAGGACTTACGCTGACGGACCCGCGCCAGGATCAGCCGGCTATTCCGTTGCCGGGAGCTGAGAGTATCCGTGTCACGATGCGAGCGGCTGCGGTCGGCACGGCCATCGTTCACGCACAATCAAAGCCGCTTTCCGAACTACAAAAGAGAATCTTGGTAGGTTCGGCCAAGCGCCTTGGATTGTCACAAACGCAGCAGCAGGAAATTGCAAACGCACAGACCTCCCTCGCTGCTGACGCTGAGCTATTAAAGTTCGAAGCCCAGCTCGCGGTAAAACGAGCGGTGAGACATTTCTGAAGAAAATCGAGGGACCTGGGCTCGGGGTGCGGATCATTCGCAGAATGAACCGGACGGAGTAGTTGGAGGGGCTATGGATGAGACACAGACAGGGAGCATCCTTATCAATCTAGTGGACGGTACACGGCAGACGCTTTCCAATAATGTGAAATGGTCGGCCACGATACACGATGGCCGCTCGCCGGACCAATGGCAGATTGTGAACATCGACGGCAGGGGATCGGCTGAGCTTGTCAAGGGACTACCCTATTTCAACAATCCTTTTGACAGCTACACCGTGATCGTGAACGCCAAGGGCTTTGAGGACGCGGGATGGATGCCGGTTCACATATCACCCGCCAGGCCGGCGCAAGTGGACCTGATGCTGCTCCCCAAGAATGGCCGCTTAAACTTCAGCGGAGCAACGTGGGATGCGGTCAATAGCCTTCGGCCTCGTTTCGCCCAGATCCTTTCGGCAGGGATCGGCGACGCTCCTACGCGATACAACAACCTAATGGAACTGCCCGAAGGGCTCGTGCTGGGCTGTCTGCTGAATTTGCTTTCCGCAATGTCGCAGATTACTCTGCCCAGCGAGAAGAGCCCGCTCGACTACTATTGGCAGCCTATCTGGGATGATCCGATGTTTGCGATGGCACAAGACAGATTCTTTGCGTATGTCGATAAAGCCCTCGTCGATGACCTCGTGAAGGCCTGCCAAATGGGCTCATTTTCCGAAGAAGAAAACCCGGGCGCACTCCACCCGGGCGCCACGCTTAGCTACAAGCAGACGCAGTTCGATGTGACCAACGTTCAGCTAACTTTCCACCAGGGCAATGCGAAGACCCTTCAAGGTCCGAATGGACCGGTGGACTGCATTGTCATAGAGCCCGACATCGATTACTACAAAGACCTTCTGGCCCATTTTTTTGTGGAGGTTTTGCCGAACAAGCTCACGGGCGGACTCACAGATCCGAGAGCGGTTTATTTATTGAGATGGATGGCAAGCAAACAAGCAGGATCCGACTTCAACCCGCTTTACACCATGACGGTTTAGGCGCGGACAGCAAGCGGCTGGCGGCTCGCCCGACCTGTAGTGGGCAACCATTCCTGTGCCTCGCCAAAACTCTAGTAGCGCTCCGGAACTCACCCATGTAACACATTCTGAAAGGGCGCCAGCTTTTGAGGTGACTTTTGAGCGTTGGCCTCCAGGCGAAAGGAGCGAAAAGGAGCGATCACAATGGAACATTTTCGGTAGGCACAGCAGCAAGAAAGAGTTGGACGGTGTATTGCGGTTGTCGCGGATGGAACACTGCAGCTGTATCTCGGCAAGGAGTAGGCTACTGGGTGGCTATAGCATGGGCGACCGCCGCCTAGAAGACAGATCACGCTCGTGCTATAAACTTGAGATGCCCAAACCGACTCAGCAGTGGCTGCTTTTCAAATACATCGGTCTTGAGTTCACGCCGTTATCCAAGCCGTTCAAGACGAAGGAACAGGCAGAGAAGGCACGTTTGAAATACCCGGAGCGTCTACGCAAAACGATTGGGCTCGGTGTGATTCGAACTAAACCGTAGCCGCAACACCCACCAGTACTCCATCTCTGGTCAAGAAACCAATCGGGCAATTCTGTCCGCAAGTAGCTGTTGCATACTTTGCCTCCGTCTTTAACACAACGCCCAAATTGTTCAATATCAGCCGATCCTCGCTGTGGACCGCAAGCACCTTGCGGAGGGCGGCTTCCGCGGCGGCATAGTTTCCTAACTCGTACTCGGCCCGCGCGTACATAACGCTCGATCGGCCCTTTAGGTGAAGCGTTGATTGACTCTAGGATCAGGCGGCTAGCATCCGAATAACGCTGTTCATAAAGTCGCCAGTCCTTGCTTGTATGGGTCCGTGGCTGAGTTACACGGACAATTCGCGTGCGGAAGGAAAAAGGGCTTCCGACTGGAGT
>JBAVHY010000388.1:0-5637 GCA_049686315.1 Candidatus Acidiferrum sp.
TTCGGCTTTCAGTGGCGCTTCGGTGCGCTTCTCGATGGGCACGAACTTCCGTTCCGCGTGACCGGTGTAAATCTGCCGCGGCCGCGCAATCTTCTGTTCCGGGTCTTCCAACATCTCCTGCCACTGCGCGAGCCAGCCGACGGTCCGCGGTATCGCAAACAGCACGGTAAACATGTTCGGCTTGAAGCCCAACGCCTGGTAAATAATCCCGGAGTAGAAATCCACGTTCGGGTACAGTTTCCTCTTGATGAAATACTCGTCCTCGAGCGCGATGCGTTCGAGTTCGAGCGCAATTTCCAGCTTTGGGTTCTTTCCGGTGGTGGCAAACACTTGATCCGCGGCCCACTTGATGATGCTGGCGCGCGGATCGTAGTTCTTGTAAATCCGGTGCCCAAAACCCATCAACTTGCCGTGCCCAGCCTTCACTTGTGCCACGTAGGCAGGCACGCGATCCTTGCTGCCGATCTCGTCCAGCATCTTCAGAACTTCTTCATTCGCTCCGCCATGCAGCGGGCCGGAGAGCGCTGCTGCTGCTGCCGCAATACTCACGAAGGGATCAGCCAGGGAGCTGCCCACCGCCCGCATTACGTTCGTGCTGCAATTCTGCTCGTGGTCGGCATGCAGAATGAACAGGATGTCCAACGCTTGGGAGAGCGCGGGATTCGTGTGGTACGTCGGCTCCGCCATACGCCACAGCATGTTCATAAAGTTCTCGCTGTAGCTGAGATCGTTGTCCGGATAGACGTATGGGAATCCAAGACTGTGGCGGTAAGTGTAGGCGGCGATGGTCGGGACCTTGCTGATCAGCCGGATAATCTGAAGCTCACGCGTCTTCGGGTCGTGCACATTTTTTGCCTCGGGGTACACCGTGGACAGCGCCGCCACGGTGCTGATGAACATGCCCATGGGGTGCGCGTCATAGCGAAAACCTTCCAGGAATCGCTTGGTGGTCTCATGCAACATGGTGCGATGCGTGATTTTGTCCACCCAGGTCTTCAGTTGCGGCTCCGTGGGGAGCTCGCCATAAAGGATCAAGTACGCCACTTCCAGAAACGTGCATTTGCCCGCCAGTTGTTCGATGGGATACCCGCGGTAGCGCAAAATGCCCTTGTCTCCATCAATAAACGTGATCGCGCTTTGGCAGGACGCGGTGTTCATGAAGGCGGGGTCGTAGGTCATCATCCCGAAATCGTCTGGAGTGGTCTTAATCTGCCGCAAATCCATGGCCCGGGCAGTGCCTTTGAACAGCGGCACCTCATATTCCGCGTCCGTCCGCTGGTCCACGATCTTCAAGGCTTCTTTCGCCATTTGATGTGCTCCCTTCCAAATCCTTTGCCCTGGAACGCTCCCGCTCGCCCGTCCGTGTGATGGGGCGGTCGAGCAGGGACCTATCAGTATGATACTCCTACCGCTTGGGTCACATGTTAGCTGTGATTTGGCGCACGCGTCTTTGTGACCGCCGCCATGGCCGTTCCCGGAATTACACTCGAAATTGCCAATCTGAGGGCATCCGATGAAGGATGCGCGAAGAACCTTACCTTCAAGAACCGTGCCAATCGTGCTTACAAAAGCGACACTGCCGCGCCTGGGGCGTCCTGGAAGCCTCGCCGCAACGCGGGCAACGGTTCACACAAATATCTTGTTGGTGAGCGGCAATGATTCTCTCTACCGTTCGTTGGACAAAACTCTCGATCCCATCATGCGCCAGCTCAAGGACTTCAGGGTCGTCCGATAAGAGTTCGCGCCGGGAAGAGCGATCCCTTCTGGCTTCTTCCTGCGCCGTGGAATCTGTGCGGCCGTGTGTAATTTTTGAAGTGCCGAAGAGATGCCGCCGCGCCAGTCTCTCTTTGTCAGTCATAAACCGGTCGAAGTAGCGGAATACATAGTCTGCAAGGTAACGATCCATTGTCTATCCACGAAAACGTCTAGAAGATCCTCCAGACAGTCGACTACCAACTACCGACTACAAACTACTGACTAACCCAGCGCCGCAATCACAGCGTCCGCGAACTCGTGGGTGCTCGCTTTCCCGCCCAAATCGCGCGTCATGTACTTTCCTTCCCGGTACACCTTCCACAGTGCCTGCGCGACGCGGCCCCCGGCAGACCCTTCTCCAATGTAGTTCAGCATCAAAATCGAGCTCATCAGCAGCGCCGTCGGGTTGGCGACACCCTTTCCCGCAATGTCCGGCGCCGTTCCGTGCACCGCCTCGAAGATTGCGCCTTCGTCTCCGATATTGCCGCTGGGCACCACGCCCAGTCCGCCGACCAGCCCCGCAGCCAGGTCGCTCATCACGTCGCCATACAGATTCGGAAGCAGCAAGATATCGAACTGACCGGGGTCGATCACAATCTGCATGCACGCATTGTCGACAATCAATTCCTTGTACTCGATCTCTTTATACTGTTCCGCCACCGCGCGCACCGACCGGAGAAACAGCCCGTCTCCCAGTTTCATGATGTTCGCTTTGTGAATCGCATGAATTTTCTTCCGCCCCGTCTTCCGTGCATATTCGAACGCAAATTTCGCAATCCGCGTTGAGGCCTTTTCGGTAATAATCTTCAGGCTCTCCACCACCCCCGGCACCACCTCGTGCTCCAGCCCGGAATACAAATCCTCGGTGTTCTCTCGCACGATGACCACGTCCACGTTGTCGAAGTGCGACTTCACTCCGGGGAGGTTCTTCACGGGCCGCAAGTTCGCGTACAAATCCAGGCTTTTACGCAGCGCCACGTTCACGCTGCGCGCGCCCCCGGCAATCGCCGTGGCCATCGGCCCCTTCAAAGCCACGCGGTTTCGCCGCACGGATTCGATGGCCGCATTGTTCAACACTTCCGCGCCCGTCGTGCCTTTGTCCGTATTTTCCGCGCGCGCCTCGAGCACTTCCCACTCGATCTGCACGCCCGATGCGTCCAGAATGCGTCGCACCGCGGCGGCCACCTCTGGTCCAATTCCTTCGCCCGGCAACAAGGTAACTTTATGTTTCATAAGTGCATCTATTTTAAGGGAGATATCAGATAGCAGTCATCAGATATCAGGAAGCGAAGGCAAAACGCTGCCGTCGGATAACCGCGCGGGGCAGGGAAGTATCCGGTTAGGAACGAGCAATTTGCGTTTTTTGACGCTGTGTTATACTAGATAGGTTAAAGTTCCTCGCAGAGAAAACTGCGAGCGGAGGCCAAGAGAAATTATGATTAATTTGACACCCGTTGCCGCCACTAAAGTTAAGGAAATCATGGGCATGCAGAGCCCTGTGCCGGTCGCTCTGCGCGTTGCCGTTGTGGGCGGCGGCTGCTCCGGTTTCCAGTACCACATGGCGTTTGAAAATCAAACCAACGAGACGGACGAAGTCGTGGACTTCAATGGCCTCAAGGTCGCTGTCGACCAGATGAGTTCCATGTATCTCGATGGCGTGGAGATCGACTATGTCGAGACTCTGGAAGGCGCCGGTTTCAAGTTCAATAATCCTAACGTTAAGAGCACCTGTGGCTGCGGCAGCTCCTTCAGCGTTTAATTTCGCCCAGTCTGTGTAGCGGCCGCTTTCTGAAGCGGATACCTCGCGACACAAGCTCTCCAAGGCTCCTGGCCTACCAGGAGCCTTTTCCTTGAATATTCGCCGACCTTCTTCTCATGGCTGATTCGCAACGAAAGGCCCGGGGTTCTATTGACGGCCACGGCCTGCATTTCTACCCTGAATGGGAACCCGCGCCAACTCCATTCCTTTGAGGTGAACGATGCCAGCCCCGACCGATACTCTCGCACCGCCGCACGCCAAAGCGGCAGCACCTGCTCCCGCGATGTCCGATGCTGTTGCGGCTCCGGTGCCGAACCGCAGCAACCCGCTACGCAAGCCCACAAGCGCTGAAACCACGCACCAACTATTGTTAGGACTGGGCGGCATCATCGTTGGCGGGGCGCTGGGCGCCGTGTTCTATTACTTTGGGTTGCGGTTTCTAGCCATCGCGGATTGGGTTGTTGCGATTGGCGGGAGTTTAGTGATCATTCTAGGCAGCAGGGACGAAGTGTCTGCCTGCCCGTTCTGTGGCGCGACGCTGGACATTTTGCCGAAGCCGGATGCCAGCGGCAAGCCGATTCCTGCGCAGTGCAAAAAGTGCTGGGAGTACTCCGGCCTGCAGAAAGGTTTTGTCTCGCCCTACAATCCGAATGCAGTCGAGGATCGCCCCACCTTCCAATCGCCAATTGAACAGACCGTGCTCTGGCCGCGTGGCTGCGCGCAGTGCGGAGCAGAGCCGACACATTTCGAGGAGGTTGGCACCGTCAGCACGAACAAGGGCCTCCTGGTTGTCGGCCTAGTACGGGTCAGTTCATTCAAATTGAAGGGCGTCCCTTATTGCGACGCGCACAAAAAAGCTGTGGAGATGACCACGGGAATCGATAACCGGGTGTATCTGAAATGGCGCTCGCTGGCCATGATGCGCCGCTTCATGGCCGCCAATCGTGGCCGCTTCACAGCGCAAAACGCCGCTCAAAAGAAATAACCGCTAACGCCGCTTGATTTTGCCCTTTTCCACGTAAGGGTGCAGCGGTGCTACACCAAGTGCCGCACCCTACCTTGCACGAGCAGAATCATTGCTTCCCAATCTTCCTAGCCCGCTCCGGGTCCACCCAGGAGCCTTTTCCTTTTCTCCCCGCACACTCGCTATCCAACGTACCCATGCGCTGTACTTCTAGCATCCAACCGGTCCAGAATACAGACCCATGGAGGAAGCGCTATGAATTCAAAACAGGTGGTTCTCATCACCGGTTCCAGCACCGGCTTCGGCAGGCTTTTCACGGAGACTCTTGCCCGCCACGGGCACACCGTCTTTGCCACCATGCGCGATCCCGCTGGGCGCAACGCGACAAATGCGTCGGAAATCCGCGCCCTCGCGAAAAGGGAATCGCTCCCTGTCCATGTTTTGGAGCTTGACGTCACCGACGACGCTTCCGTCGAGCAGGCTGTACGCAGCGCCGTCGAGCAAGCCGGACGCATCGATGTAGCCATCAACAATGCGGGCTACGGCCTTGTCGGCATAGCCGAAGCAGTTACAACCGAACAGGCTCAGCAGATTATGGAGACGAATTTCTTCGGCTCCGTCCGCGTGGACCGCGCAGTCCTTCCCCACATGCGGAACCAGCGGAGCGGCTTGCTCCTGCACATCAGCAGTGGCGCCGGGCGTTTGGCTATCCCGTCCTTCGCGTTCTACTGCGCCACCAAGTTCGCGCTGGAAGCGCTGGCCGAAACCTACCACTACGAACTGGCGGCCCAGGGAATCGAATCGGTGATCATTCAGCCAGGCGCCTATCAAACGCCCGTGTTCGGCAACATCGTAGTGGCCGCCGATCAGACCCGCACGGGCACTTATGGCCCCGCCAACCAGATTCCAGGCAAAATCAGCGCCATCCTCACGTCCTCAGCCGGAAATCCTCAGGAAGTCGCCGACGTTGTTCTGCAAGTTGTGGAAACGCCAGCGGGGCAGCGGCAGTTGCGCTACCGTGTCAGCGCCGCAAGCCTGGGCGTCGATGAAATCAACGCCGTATCCGAACAAGTGCAGGCCCGCCTGCTCGAAGCCTTTGGCCTGACAGCCGAAACCAAATTCGCCCAGCGCACTGCAGCCAGTGCGTCCTAGTCGAATA
>JBAVHY010000389.1:0-6675 GCA_049686315.1 Candidatus Acidiferrum sp.
CTTCTAACGAGATAAGAAAGGGGACATTTCTAAAGAGCTTTGACACATTGTGTACTATGGGGTGACATATAGCACCGAAAAGAGTACTCTCTGACTGCTCTCCTCACCTGGGGAAGGGGCCAAATTCCCAAAGGCTACGGAGATACATTGCCGGGTGCATGTCCCCAATACACTGAGAAAGCCCAATAAGATGGAAGCGCCGCCGCGTGCGGAATTGTTGATGCAGTTGCATCTCCAGAGCAATCCAGACGCACTTTGCTTGGTGCGCGCAACATTGCGGAGCGCCACCGAAGCCATGCACTTTCACGACTCCGATTCCCGCGCCATTGTACGTTCGGTGGACGAAGCCTTGGCCAACATAATTCGCCACGCCTATGCGGGCCGAGGGGGGCTACCTATTGAAGTGACCTGCAGCCGATTGTGGAGTGAGACAGATGCCGCAACGCCTTGTGGGCTGGAAATTGTTCTGACCGATTCGGGAGCTGCAGCCGACCCGAAGAAGCTTCAGAGCCGATCGTTGGAAGAGGTTCGGCCCGGCGGTTTAGGGCTTCACTTCATGAAAGAGAGCATGGACATAGTGGAATTCAGCCGGAAGAATGACAAGAATGTACTGCGTATGGTGAAATATCTGGCTCCGTCCAGGCCGGAAGAAAAGCCAGAAGGAGAATAGACCGTGCAGATCGCCGCCCGGCATTCCGAAGGTTGGGTAATTCTCGATCTTTCAGGGGACATTGACCTGGCGCATTCGCCCGCGATGCGAAAGGTGCTCTTGGGAGAGATCAAAGAGAAACATACCGCCAAAGTGTTCCTGAATCTCAAGAACGTGCGGTATATCGACAGCTCCGGGATTGCCTCGCTGGTAGAAGGACTGAAGGCTTCCCGGGACCTTGGCTCGCGTATGATTTTATACGCCTTGAGCCCGTCGGTGAGAGAAGTGATGGAACTCTCTCGTTTGCAGAAGATTTTTGAAATCTATGAAAATGAAGAACAAGCGCTTTCCTCCTGAGAGTATCCAATCTCACGGCGAACAGGTCGGTTGCTCACGTGGAACTCACTCGAAAAGTCGGTGCCTCGGTTCTTGACGGTCTTGCCTACGTTGGTTCTCTGGCGATGCTGGCAGGCCGGGCGGCCTATTTCACCTTCATTGGACCTTTCTACGGCAAGCCAGTGCGGTTCCGGCAGGCTGTTTCACAAGCGATGGAAGCCGGTGTGCGAGCCCTGCCGATTCTGTCGTTAATCACCTTCTTCATCGGCCTGATTCTGGCGTTACAGGCTGCATATGAATTGAAACGATTTGGGGCCATGAGCTATGTTGCCAGCGCTGTGGCGCTCTCCATGACGCGCGAATTGGGCCCGCTCATTACCGCGGTGATCGTGATTGGAAGGTCGGGTTCCGCCTTCGCCGCCGAAATCGGGACCATGAAAGTGACGGAAGAGATCGACGCGCTGGAGACCATGGCGATCAACCCAATCAGTCTTCTGGTGGCCCCCAAATTTGTGGCCATGATCCTGATGCTGCCTTGCCTGACCATTTGGGCAAATTTTATGGGTATCCTCGGTGGGTCTGTATTTGGTGTGTTGCAGGCGGACTTTACCTTCCAGCGATACGTCACCGCCTCGCTGGACGCACTTTTCTTGCGAGATGTGGTTACCGGCCTGATCAAGAGCTTCATGTTTGGCATTACGATTACCGCAGTCGGATGTCAAGAAGGATTCACCACCGGGGGAGGAGCGGAGCAGGTGGGTCGCTCAACCACGAAGGCCGTGGTAGTCTCGATTTTCCTTGTGATTTTGGTGGATTTGATCTTTACAATGCTATTTTTCTTTTTGGCGGGGGGTTAAGAGCGATGGCCGGGAAATTTCCACCCCCAAGAGTCACCGACGCATTCTCTGGCCCGATGATCTCACTCCGGGATCTGCGCGTGAGTTACGACGGCGGGCGGGAGATTCTTCACGGGATTACGTTTGACGTGCAGCGCGGAGAGACCCTCGTCATTCTCGGGGGTTCTGGGTCCGGGAAAAGCACGCTGCTCCGGACACTAGTTGGGCTGGAAAAGCCGACTTCGGGAGAAATATGGATTCGCGGGAAGAATTTTTCGGCGATTTCGAACGCGGAGCGCGATGACATCCGAAAGCGTTTAGGTATGTCTTTTCAGGGCGGCGCGTTGTTCGGCTCGATGACCGTGGGTGAAAACGTGGCACTGCCCCTCCGCGAGCACACCAAGCTGGAACCGTCCACCGTGGAAATCATGGTGCGCTTGAAACTGGATCAGGTGGGCTTGTCCGGCTTCGAGGATTACCTTCCGTCGCAGTTGAGTGGAGGCATGAAAAAAAGGGCGGCCGTGGCCCGGGCACTTGCTATGGATCCGGAAATCCTGTTCTTTGACGAACCTTCGGCTGGCCTCGACCCGATCATCGCGGCGGGCATTGACCAGCTGATTCTGGAATTGAAAAAAGCCTTCCGCATGACCATTATCGTCGTCACCCATGAACTCGCCAGCGCTTATATGATCGCCGACCGTATGGTCTTGATTAACAAGGGCGATGTGGTGGCCGCGGGTACGGTTCAGGAAATGAAAAACAGCAGCCACCCCAAGGTGCGACAGTTTCTGGATCGTGTGCCCGAACCAGCTGTAGCTCAGGAACTCGATTATCTGCAGATGCTGACGGAGCCATCATCGAAGCAAGGTGAAGGGCGTCAGGGGAAGAGCAGGTAGAGATGGAAGCAAGGCGCGAGCAGGTATTTGTTGGGCTCTTCGTCGTCATCGCAGCATCCCTGCTGGTGGTGACGGTGTTCACACTGACAGGCGTATTGGCGAGTTCCACGAGAACGTTCCACGCCGAGTTTCATAATGCGGCTGGGTTGGAACCGGGCGCCACGGTCCGCTATGAAGGCGGGCCCAAGATCGGGCGGGTAGAAAAGTTGAAAATTGACCCGAGCGATCCCTCCCTGATGGATATGGAGTTCAGCGTTAAGAGCGACATTCCTGTAAAGACGGACAGCCGTGTATCGATCATGAGTTTCAGTCCGTTGGGAGACAACCATCTGGAGGTGCGGGCAGGATCGCCGAATGCCGCGCGAGCACCCAACGGCGCTTTGCTGCCGTCTGACGCTTACGTGGGATTCAATGACCTGACCGCGGAAATTAATAAGATGGGGCCTCAGGCTGACGAATTGCTTGCCAATTTGAATGAACGCGTCACGCAGTTGAAAATAACCCTGGATCGGGTCAATGAACTTCTGAACGACAAGAACCGCGAGAATGTGTCGGCGACCCTGAGTGAAATGCACGGGATGCTCGCGGAGAATCGTCCACAAGTCAGGAGCACGATGAATAACGTTAGCGCGGCCAGTGAGAAAATGGGTCCGCTCTTGGATCAACTCCACAACACCATTGGGCAGACAGATGGGACGCTAAAGAAAATAGACGGCATGATTGGAGATAACAGAGAGGATGTCCGCGCCTCCGTCATCAGGCTCAGGGAATCTCTGGAGCACTTCTCTTCGCTCACCAGCCAATTGCAGGAGATGTTGGAGAACAACGACTACAACATTGATCAGATTCTGAACAACATGCGCATTGTTTCAGAAAACCTCAAGCAGTTCACGAATACCATTAAGACGCGTCCTTCGACTCTGTTAAATTCCGGTAAGCTGAAAGACCATGTGCCTGGAGAAAAGCAATGAAGAACCTCCTGTCCAGCATGCTAAAAAGGAGAATTCTGCCGGGTCTCGCATTAGGAACAGTACTTTGCCTTGCGCCGATAGCAGGAATCGTGGCACTGGCTGTCACCTTGGCAGGATGCGGGAGCGCGCGGCCGATCAAATACTATCAGGTGACCTATCCCACGGCCTCGTTTGTGGCCCAGGATGCCATCAATACAACTCTCATGGTACGTACTTTTGAAGCCTCTCACCTCTACCTCGACGATAAGATCGTTTATGGCTTTGATTCTCCCGAAATGGGCACGTACGAATATCAACGTTGGGCGGAACCGCCCGTGGAAATCCTTCAGAGCGCACTGGTCAGAGGTTTGCGTTCCTCCGGCCGATTTCGTGCGGTATACAACCTTCGCGCAAATGCCAATGGTCAATTTGTCTTGGGTGGCTATTTGTATGACTTCCGCGAAGTTGACGGAAACCCGTTTGCAGCTCGTCTTAGCTACGAAGTTCGCCTGCGGGACCGCAAGAGCGGGATGATGGTGTGGAATCACACCTACACGCACGATGAGCAGGCATCGGAGAAGAGCGTGGTGGCGTTTGTCCAGGCGATGGACAAGAATTTGCAGCGCAGCGTCCAAGAAGTGCAGGCAGGTCTCGACGAGTACTTCCGAGCACATCCGATCCAATGACTTCCCCTGCGTCTAACCGCCTTTAATCCGCCGCAACCCGTGCTCATTTAGGCTTACACTATTTATTGCTCGCAGGAGACTGCCTCCATCCCGCGATAAGAGAAAATACATGGCGCCAGCAGCGGTTGACAAAAAAGCCAGCTCGAAGACTGGGCAAGTTGTGACTCCGGTTTTTCCTTTCTTGGATCTAAAAGCACAATTTGCTTCCATCAGAGGCGAAGTGATGGCCGCCGTCACGAAGGTCATGGAGAGCCAGCAGTTCATCCTAGGTCCGGAATTGGCGCAATTTGAGGAGGAGATTACTGGCAAGCTCGGCGCAAAGCACGCCATTGGCTGCGCCTCTGGAACAGATGCGCTGATTCTCGCTTTGATGGTTGCGGGCATCGGACCGGGCGATGAGGTGATCACCACGCCGTTCAGTTTCGTTGCTTCGGCTGGTGCCATTGCTCAAGTTGGCGCCAAGCCGGTGTTTGCCGATATTGATCGGCACACCTTTAATATCGACCCCCAAAAAGTGGAAGCGGCGATAACGTCAAAAACCCGCGCCATTATCCCGGTGCATCTCTTTGGACTCCCTGCGGACCTCGGACCTATTCTGGCGATTGCTAAAGCCAAGAAGTTGCTTGTGATTGAGGATGCGGCGCAAGCGATTGGCTCCCGCTACGACAGCCGCTTCATAGGAACCATCGGCGATATCGGTTGTTTCAGTTTCTTCCCCTCGAAAAATCTTGGCGGGGCGGGGGATGGTGGGTTGCTGACTACCAATGACACCGACATAGCCGAGCGGTTGCGCATGATTCGTGTTCATGGGAGTAAGAGGAAGTATTTCCACGACGTGCAGGGCATCAATAGCCGGCTGGATGCCTTGCAGGCGGCCATACTGCGGGTAAAGCTGCGGCACTTGGATGAGTGGGCTGCCGGGCGGGAGAACCGCGCCAGGCGCTACCGCCTTCTCTTCGAAGAAAAGGGCCTAACGGGTTCTTTGAGCTGTCCACCCACTCCGCCCGCCAAGTTCTGCCACGTCTACAATCAATTCACCATTCGTGCTCAACGCCGGGATGAACTTAAAGAGTTTCTGGGGAATGCCGGCGCCCCGTGTGAAATCTACTATCCGCTCTGCCTGCATCTTCAGGGCGCTTTCGCTTCGCTAGGATACCGGGCAGGTCAAATGCCCGTGGCGGAAGCGACAAGCCAGGAGGTGCTCTCCCTGCCGGTATATCCGGAATTGACGGATGCGCAACAAGACACGGTGGTGCGGGCGATCGAGAGTTTCTATCTGCAACATAAATGAAGCCACTCCAAGGTCAGGGCGGTGAAAATCCTCTCCCGCGCCTGTTGAATATCTCCGTAGGGCTGTTACTTTTTGCAGCGGCGAGTGCCCACACGCTATGCGCTTTCTGCTCAGTGGCTTAGCAAATCATGTCTAGTGTTCCTCCAATCTCGCAGATGAGAGATTCATCTGTTTTATGCCGACCGTAGGTCGGGGGGAGGACCCAGCCTATTGGTTGATGTGGCGGTAATGCGCTCTTTCTGCAGGTCTTAGCTCGAGTTTTTGCCGGCGTCTGGGGGTTGGCCAACCGATTGCCCTTTGTATTCGTGGAACTTAGGCACAGACGCCAAACAGGAGACGGCCATGACAGTCATTTTGATGCTCGCGATGTTCGCAATCTTCCTCACCATCGACTATCTGAGGAAAGGCAAAGAGGCCACGGAGACGGCCGAAGCCAGGCAAGAAGCAACTTCAGTGGCGCCACGTGCCTTACCCACGATCGTAGCAGGATTCGATCTTCCCGAGAACCGTCGCTATCACCTCGGACACACTTGGGCGTTGCAAGAGAGCCCGACCTTGGTCCGCGTGGGAATTGATGATTTTGGAGCCCGTCTTGCCGGCAAGATTGACGAGATCACTCTGCCGAAGCGCGGTCAATGGATCCGGCAAGGCCAGATATTCGCCACCTTGGTGCGCGATGGACAGAAGAGTGAACTCGTGTCGCCCGTTGAGGGGGAAGTGACCAACATCAACGAAGCGCTCCTCGAAGATGCCGCCCTGCTGAATAGTGATCCCTACGGACAAGGCTGGTTTGTTTCCGTGATTTCCCCGGATCTTGCAACAAGTTTCCGGAACTTGCTGAATGGCAGCCTGGCGCGCAAGTGGATGGCAGAAGCGGCAAGCCGCCTGCAGATGCGGATTCCGTCGCTCGCCGGTGCGGTTGCACAGGACGGCGGCGTGGCCATGCATGATCTGACAGTTCAACTCCCTACAGCCAAATGGGGAGAAATCACAAGGGAATTCTTCCTGACCTGATTGGGTAACCTCCTTCC
>JBAVHY010000390.1:0-17095 GCA_049686315.1 Candidatus Acidiferrum sp.
GCGGACGCAAGGCGGAGCGAAGAAGTAAGTCTTCCTGAAAAATCTGACTCACGAAGCGCCCCAGTCCCGCATGGCCGGAGGGGCGCTTTTGTTTTTGGCTGGCTCTACAGAATACTCGCAGGTTTTGCACTACTGTGACTCGCGATCTTCGGACCAGCCAAGTTCCCGCAGGGCCGCAATGAGGCGAGCGAGGGGCAAGCCGACGACGTTGAAGTAGCAGCCTTCTATGCGAGGAATAAAGCGGCCCGCGTGGCCTTGGATGGCGTAGGCGCCAGCCTTGTCGTAAGGCTCTTCGGTGGCCAGGTAGCGGCTAATTTCCTCGCGGGTGAGTCGGGCGAAATGGACGAGGGTGGTTTCGACAAACTGGCGGCGGTCCATTTCCGGCAGGCGCAGCAGCGAGACACCTGTGACCACGGAGTGTGTGCGCCCGGAGAATAGTTCCAGCATATGACGCGCCTCTTCCGTCGAACGGGGTTTGCCGAGAATCTGCCCATCGAGCACAACCACCGTGTCAGCGGCAATGAGGATCGCCGGGCCGACGGCGCGGGCGGCGACGAGATCGGCCTTGGCATCGGCAAGGCGTTCGACGAGCTGCTGGGGCGTTTCGCCGGAATAGGGAGTCTCATCGACCGCGGAGGAGAGCACGGCAAAAGAGATGCCGGCGTCCTGGAGAATCTGGGCACGGCGTGTAGAGGCGGAAGCAAGAATGAGCTTCATGGAAGTGGACTCGCCGCAAGAATACTACAGACCAAGCGACCTGACAGCTGTGCAATGGGGCAGGAAGCATGGGAGCCGTCGTACCAGCGCGGGTTTCTAGATTACGACGGCTTCCTGATATTCGCCGTAGACGTGGCGAAGGGCGTCGGAGATTTCGCCTACAGTGGCGTAGGCTTCGACCGCGGTCAGGATGGCGGGCAGCAGATTTTCCGGGGTTTTGGCGCGGCGCTCGAGTTCGGCGAGTGCGGCTTTTGTTTTTGCTGCGTCACGCTTTGCGCGCAGGGCTTTCAGTCGAGTCACCTGCGACCGCTCGATTTCCGCTTCGACGCGCATGGTGGGAATGTGCCGGCTATCCTGCGCGATGAAATCATTCACGCCAACGACGACCTGTTCTTTTTGCTCCACGGCCAGCTGAAAATCATAGGCGGCGCGCTGAATCTCGGTCTGGACGAAACCGGCCTCGATAGCCTTGATCATCCCGCCCATGCCATTGATCTTTGCAAGATATTCCTGTGCGCGCGTCTCGATGTCGTCGGTGAGAGCCTCAATCGCGTAAGAGCCGGCAACGGGGTCGATGGTATTCGTGACGCCAGTTTCGTTGGCGATGATCTGCTGGGTGCGAAGAGCGATCAGCGCCGATTCCTCGGTAGGCAGGGCGAGGGCTTCATCCATCGAGTTGGTGTGCAAGGATTGGCAGCCACCGAGGACGGCGGCAAGTGCCTGAATGGCGACGCGGACAATGTTGTTTTCCGGCTGCTGCGCGGTCAGCGAAGAGCCGGCAGTTTGCGCGTGGAAACGAAGCAGCAGCGAGCGAGGATCATTCGCCTGGAAGCGATTGCGCATGATTTTCGCCCACAGCCGGCGTGCGGCGCGGAACTTGGCGATTTCTTCGAGTAGATCACTGTGCGCGTTGAAGAAGAAAGAGAGTTGAGGAGCGAACTCATCGATGTGCAGGCCGGCGTCAAGGGCGGCTTGCACGTAAGCGATGCCGTCGGCAAGAGTGAAGGCGACTTCCTGGACCGCGGTCGAACCGGCTTCGCGAATGTGGTAACCGGAGATGGAAATGGTGTTCCACTTGGGAATCGTGTCGCGGCACCACGCAAAAATATCGGTCACGATGCGCATGGCTTGCCGCACGGGATAGATGTACGTCCCGCGGGCAATGTATTCCTTCAAGATGTCGTTCTGGATGGTGCCGGAAAGCTTTGCGAGGCTGGCGCCCTGTTTTTTTGCCACCGCAACGTACAGGCAAAGCAGAATCGAGGCTGTAGCGTTGATGGTCATGGAGGTGGAAACTTTTTCGAGTGGAATCTGGTCAAAGAGCGTTTCCATGTCTTCGAGCGAGTCGATGGCTACGCCGACTTTGCCGACTTCGCCGAGTGCCAGAGGGTGATCGGAGTCCATCCCGATTTGTGTGGGGAGATCGAACGCCACGGAGAGGCCCATCTGGCCTTTGCCGAGGAGGTAGCGATAGCGCTGGTTGGATTCCGCGGCGCTGCCAAAGCCCGCATATTGGCGCATGGTCCAGAAACGGCCGCGGTACATGGTGGGGTAAATTCCGCGGGTATAGGGAAATTCTCCTGGGAAGCCAAGAGCTTCTTCAGAATTCCAGCCATTGAGGGAATCGGTGGTGTAAAGCCGTTCGATGGGTTGGCCCGAAAGGGTGGTAAAGCGGGCCTTGCGCTCGGGAGGAGCATCGGTCTTGGACTTTCTGTCGGACATAGAGGAAACCTGTTTCCGGAGCGAATGGAGAAGCCCGTGAGGCGCTTCCGCGATTTCAGCTGGACTCTTCAGTTTACAGCGAACGGGCGCGGCGAAACGAGCTGACGGCAAAAAAGACGAAGATCAACCCGACGGTGACAGACACACCAATCAACCATTTTGCGACATCGTGGGTCCAGGAGCGGAAGGCGAGATTCAGCCAGCCAAATGCAAGTACGGCGAACATCGCACCGGCCACTTCGTAGAAGATCTGTTTCAGCGCCCGCCAAAGCCGCTGAAATCCCCGCAACCGGGGCGAGTGAGGAGCCGTGCGCGCCGCCGTGGACATAGCTGAATTCTAGCAAAGAATGGCGAAACAGAGAGTTGCAGGCCGTCCCGTCCGAGAGGACAGGTAGGGATTGTGAATGGATTGGAGACAACGATAAAACGCCAGCTTGTATCAAATAACTCCTGGGCCTAGAATCAAGTTTAGAGGTATTGGGGAGCCGCCCTTGCAACTCGACGATCATCTAAAAAACCTTTTGCGCGAACTGGGACACGCAATCAACGATACTGTCTCGGAGTCCGAACGCATCACCGGAGCAATAGCCGGAGTGCGGGCGCACGGCTATGACATCGTGCTGAAGCTGGACGCCACCATCGGCCTGGCCAGGCGGGATGGCAGCGAGATGCCAAAGATAACCACGCACGACCGCAGGTTCCTGGAATCTCTGCGGATCCAAGTCGACCAGGAGTCACTGGACCAGGATGTGGACAAGCGGCAGGCTTTGCGCGCCACCATGACTCCCCAGGACGTGCGTTTTCTGAAGTCATTGAGGATTGCCACGGACGATATTGAATGAGGAAATTTCTCTCCATCGCGGTGGTTTGCGTGTTGGGATTGACGGCGTTCGGAACCCTCTCGGTGCCAAGGGCTCGAGCGCAAGATCCCATCTTGACGCCGATTATCGTGAGCGAAGCCGCTCCCATTGTGGTGAAAGCCGTAACGCCCAAGCCGAAACCGACCGGCCTGCAAAAATTCCAAGGCTATATCGTCCACGCGAATATCGCGCAAGTGACGGTGCGAGCGAAGGGCGACGACTTGGCAATCCAGACGTTCCCGCTCAGCCAACCGGTTTCAGCCAAGATGCAGAAGATCGTCGATAACGGCGGTTACCAGTACGGCGACAAGATCACGGTGTACTACGACCCGCAGTCACGCACAGCCGTAAAGATTAAAGGCAAACCGTCGCGACCCCTCTAGACTAAGGAGGGAGTCATGTTGCGCCTTCCTGCCGTTGCCGGCCAATTCTATCCAGACAATCCCCTGGAACTCACCGCGCTGGTCGATGAATACACAAAACAAGACACACCCCATGAAAAAGTAAAAGTGCGCGCCTGCCTGGTGCCTCATGCGGGGTACATGTATTCGGGCGGAGTAGCGGGCGCGGTATTCTCCCGAATCCTCCTACCGAAGAAGATTCTGCTGCTAGGAGTGCGTCATTACCCGCGAGGTGAAGCGCTGGCAATTCTTTCGGAAGGCGCATGGAGAACACCACTGGGAGATGTTCCCGTCGAAACGCCTCTCGCGGTGCGCCTGCGGAAGGAATGCCCGGCATTGCGGGAAGATAGCGTGGCCCACAGCCGGGAACACTCGTTGGAAGTGGAGTTGCCTTTCCTGCAGGTTTTGGATCCCGGTTTTTCGTTTGTGCCGGTAGCCGTGGGCACACTGCGGTTCGAGGATCTGGTGGAAACTGGGGAGGGCATCGCCCGAGTTCTCGAGGAAACCCAGGAAGAAATTTTGATCGTGACCTCGTCGGATATGAATCATTACGAGGATGACACGACCACCCGGCGAAAGGATCGCAAAGCGATTGAGTGCATGCTCAAAGTCGATGCCAAGGGACTCTACAACGTCTGCCGTGACGGCGAGATCTCCATGTGCGGCTTGGGGCCTGCCGTAACCATGCTAACCGCGATACAGCGCCTAAGCCTGCAGCGGGCCGAACTGGTGCGTTATGCCACCTCCGGCGATGTCAGCGGAGACAGAGACGCCGTCGTTGGCTACGCCGGAATGATTTTCGGATAAGCTGCCGGAAGACTTCCTTCTTTTCACTCTTCCAAAAGAAAACGGCCCGTGGTGTTTCGCCACGAGCCGTCTTTGGAATGTGCATTTCCCGGAGGTTTTAGTGATGTCCACCCGAGGAATGGCCCGCCGAGGAAGAAGTGTGCGACGAGCCCACGGAACTGCCGGAACTAGCTGAGCTGCCCGAACTGTGACCGCCGCTCCAGGTGGCTCCGCTCGAAGAGTGAGAAGTGCCGCCAGACGAAGACGGAGGCCGGGGCGGAGTAACGTTGGGTCGCGCGGGTACGTTGCCTCGAGATATCGTCGGCACATTCGGAGTATGAGCCGATCCGCCGGCGCCGGTTCTGGTTGCGGATTCGTTTGTAGAAGAGGAAGCGCCAATTTGCGCGTTAGCCGGTTCCTTTTCCGGCGTGGCCTTCACGGCGCCATTACCATTCACAAAGCGATGCTGGCCGGCATCGTAGACGATCGAAGAATCGCGACTTAAAGTGACGGCCCGGACCCCCGAATTCCCGGAGAGAATAGTTCGAGAAACGCGCGTCGGCGGATGCGTTCCCGCCAGAGCCGTAGCCGCAATCGCCCCACGGGAGGGCTGCTTAAACGCCGACCAGTTTTCTCCAGCGGCCGAAGTCGGGGAGGCAGCAATAGTGTTTCCGCGCAAGGCGTAGACTCCCTGTCCCAGATTCAGAGGGCTTTTCCCGCGCGTATCTGCCGGATGAAGCGGGACGAGGCCTGTAGTGCTACCGGAGTGAACCCAAACCGCAGTGACTGGACGATAGCGGACTGGCCCTCCAAAACCAAGGCCCGACGGCACCCAAACCCAACCGTAGACCGGGCTGAACACCCAACCACCATAGTGATATGGCAGCCAGCCCCAAGGAGCTGAGCCAATGAAGTTCCAGCCGAAGAACGGGTCATAATTCCAGTTGCCGTAATTAAAAGGGCACCAGCCCAGGCCCATGCCGAAGGGTTGCCAGCCGTATCCGTAACCTGGCACGTTGTAAAAAGAACCGTAATTGTAGAGATCAGCGAAGCCAGAACTGTAGTTCGAAGAACTCACATACTGACTGGCATAAGTGGTCGCGGTGGCCACACTGTCGATCCGGCCGGAGACCCACTTATCGAAGTCGTCCAGATCACCGCTGCGGCCGATAACCGGAGCACTGCCCTCATTCATATTGATGGAATAAGATTGGCCCTTCTCCAGGGGTTTCGATTCCTTATTATGAAGCACGGCAACGCGGCCCTGCTCCACGTTCACCGCGCTGCCGTCGTCAAAATTGTCCAGGCGGAACCTCGTCCGCCCATTCGCCTCCACGCTGAAGTCACCGCCGGTGACCGTGAAAAAGTCACCATGCGCAGGGTGCACGTAGAAAATGGCGCTTCCCTGGCGCAAGACCAGGCGAGTGATGAGAGCGCCGTCTTCCAGCGAGAGATCATAGAACTCAATCAGGGTATTGGCGCTGAGGAAGGCCATGGCGCCGTTCTCGAATTCGACCTCGGCGCGGCCGTTGTTGTCCGTGGCCACGGCATAGCCCTGGCGGATGGGCAGATTCAGAGGCGCAACCTCCCAGTCGGTCTTGGTATCGGTCAGAGAGTCGCGATGAAATTCGCGGGCGAAGCGCACGTCGCCCTGGACCAGGCTGAGCCGGACAATCCGGGCATGGCTGGAATCTGCCACCGCGGGGGCTGGCGACACCACCCAGAGGACGGTAAGAGCCAGGAAAAAAACCACTGCGTAGAAGCGTTTCATGGGGAACCTCGAGGGGCGCGGGGCCTCTGCTTATTAGACGATAGCGCACGGCGGCGGGTTGCGTTAGCGAAAAATGAGCCAGGTCCTGCGCAGGGCAAGTTAGAAGGAAAAGATTAACTGGGTAGATGACAGCCATAAATATTATTGATTGCTAAATTCTTGACAATAGGCAGGTTACACGCTAGTTTGCTTCCCCGTGGGGTTCCGCATGTGTAGCTTCTTCCACGACGATTAGCCCTCCTGGTTCGCGCCGTGATGACAGTCTCTGCGCTGGGTCTCCCGCACGTGCAGGTTGAGGGATTTTTTTTCGAGGTTTCATAGGGGGTGGGGATGCGCGGCACGATTCGAGCAGTTTTCGCTCTTTTTCTTGTGTCTGGGCTCATGTTCTCGTCTTTGGGTTATGGCCAGGGCGGGGCCACAGGAGCCATCAGCGGCACGGTAGTGGACGTCAACGGCGGGACGGTGGGGGATGCGGACGTGCAGATCGTTAACACCGCCACGAACCTGCTTGCGCGGCGACTGAACACTGGCGCGGATGGATCCTTCCTGGCGACGCTGCTGCCGCCGGGCACGTACTCCGTTGTCGTCAATAAATCCGGCTTTTCCGAAGTCAAGACCAGCGCCATTGAAGTGCGCGTGACGGAAACCACGCGCTTGAGCATTTCTCTGAAACCAGGCACGGTCAGCGAAAAAATTGAAATCTCCGCGCAGGTGGCCACGGTCGAAACCACCAATGCCACCACCGGGCAAACCATCGGTGAAGAGACCGTGCGAGAGCTGCCGCTCGCCACGCAAAATTATCAGCAACTCCTGACGCTGAGCACCGGTGCGTACAGCGAGCTGAACGCCTCCGCGCAGTTGGGCCGCGGCACGACCAAGGTGTTCGTGAATGGGCAGCGGGAGGACAACAACAACTACCTGATCGAGGGCATCAGCGCTACCGACTACAACGTGGCGCAGAATTACTATGTGCCGCTGCCGAACCCGGACGTGATCCAGGAATTCAAGGTACAGACCTCGTTGTACGACGCCAGCCAGGGACGCAACGGCGGCGCCAACGTTAACGCCGTGCTGCGTAGCGGCGCCAACAAACTCCACGGAGATGTATACGAATTCTTCCGTAACGACGCTCTGAATGCGAACGAGTATTTTCATAACGCCGCCGGACAGGCTCGGCCGCCCGTGAAGCAGAACATCTTCGGTGGCAGCCTTGGCGGCCCAGCGGGCACGGAGAAATTCGGCTACTTCTTTGTGAATTACCAGGGTTCGCGCCAGCGTAGCGCGCTCTCGCCGGGGACGCAGATTAACAATCCCGGATTTCCCGTGATTCCCACGGACCGCTCTGAGGCGTCTATTTCTCAGGCGTTCTTTGGAAATACGACCACGTCCATCGACCCGGTGATCTTGAAGCTGCTGCAATTCAAGAGCAACCAGTTCAATGACCCCAATGGCTACCTGATTCCGTCAATTTCGGGAACGCCCGGCTCAACCGGCCAACTGCTCGTCAGCAAGCCCGGCAAATACACCGACGACCAGTTCACGTCCAATTGGGACCGCGAATTCCGTAACAGCCGCGACAAACTCAGCGCGCGCTTCTTTTTCTCCAATTCGGAGACATTGCTACCCTTCGGCGCCGGCGGTCTGCAAGCGTCGCTGGGCGGAACACTCTCCAGCAGCATCAGTGCCACGGATCTTGATTTTCCCTATGACATCCCCGTGGCGGCGCGCTTCTTCAGCATCAATGAAACACACCTGTTCACGCCCTCGCTAGTCAACGACTTCCGATTTGGATATGTGCGCATGAACTACAGCCTGCTGAACAATCCGCCGGTGACGGTGAGCGACCTGGGAATCGATCGTCCGACGAACAACCTCACCCAGTCGATTTACAAATTCACTCTGGCTACCTCCGGCTTTCAGATTGGCCCCACGCCCCCGGCCAACCAGTTCCAGGTGCAAAATAATTTCAACTTTGTCGATAACGTCAGTTGGGTGAAAGGCGCCCATGATTTCCGTTTTGGCGGGGAGTACACCCGCGTCGATCTCGACAAAGATTTTCCCCAAACGTTTAATGGACAGCTGTTCTTTGTGAATCAGAATGGCTTTACGGATTGGCAGAACCTTCTCCTGGGGGCCCCCGCCTTCAGCTTTGGCGGAGGCGGTGTCCATAACCACCAATACCGAACCAACATTTTTGGCGCGTTCGCACAGGACGATTGGAAAGCCACGCGAAATCTCACCGTTAATCTCGGATTGCGCGTGGACATCAATGGAGCGTTCTACGACAAGTTGTGCCACATCGGAAATATCGATGAGTCGCTCGCCGCCCAGGGCAAGTACCCCATGGTCTACGGCGGCTGCGCCAATCACTTGGGAGTTTCTGGGCTAACGGGCAGCGGCAGCGACACCACTTTCAAAAATGCCTACTCCACCGGCCTGGCTCCACGCATTGGGTTGGCCTATGACCTGGGTGGCCGCCACACCACCACAGTGCGCGCGGGCTACGGCATTTACTATGTTCGCGAAGACGTCGGCACTGCGGACCAGCTCTCATTCCAGGCGCCGTACCTGCCCATCACGTTTGGAGCATTGCAGCCCGGTTGCCTGAACGTTTTCTTTTCTGCTGCTGCTCCGTCTTCGTGCTGGCCTGCGGGGGCAACATCGAGTCCGAACGCTCTGCCGGTTGCCGGAAAACTGGACCCAAGCTTCCTACCGTGCCAGGCGGCATTCTTGGGATTCCCCGGAGGCGATACGACGCAAGCCGGGCAGTTCGGATGCGCCTCCGGTAGCCCGGGATCCATTCCGACTCCATTTCTGTTTACGCTGGCGGTACCCCGTCACTTTGTCACGCCCGGCACGCAGCAGTGGAATCTAACGCTGCAACGCGAGCTTGGCAAACAGTGGGTTCTCGAGGTTGGGTATGTTGGAACGCACGCCACTCATCTGCGGGAAACACGCACAAATCTTCCCGCAAAGCTGGCAAGCCCGGCGAATCCCATCACCGTTAAGGACGTGAATGGCACCAGCTATCAAATCACCACGGACACCACTGCCAATGGACCGATGCGCAGCCCGTACCCGGCGATCAACGGCTACGGTGGCTTCCAGATTTTTGCCAACGATGCCTATTCTCATTACCACTCATTGCAGACTACCGTGTCACGCCGCTGGAACCACGGTTACTTCCAGGCCGCGTACACGTTCTCAAAGTCCACCGACGCTACGTCCAGCGGAAATACAGCCTTGAACACCGCGTTCAATGATGAGTCCGATCTGAAGAATTCCCGGGGCCTGTCCGATTTCGACCGCCCGCACCGCCTGGCGCTAAGCTATCGCTACGGTCTGCCGTTTTTCTCGAGTGCCCAAGGATGGCAGCATGCAGTGCTGGGGGGATGGTCCGTCAGCGGCATCAGCATTTTTCAATCCGGCGCGCCTTTTTCCGTCTTTGACTCGGCCGCGGGAACAGCCTACCTCGGGCCCGGATATACTCCGACTCTTACCGGAAGTCTGGTGTCGGGCGTGACCGTGGCAAGTGCTTACACGAGCGGGGGCATTCACTCGCGGCTCGGCGGCTACCTGAACACAGCCGACTTTGCCCGGGCACCGCTACTCAGCGCTGCTGACGGCGGCGACGGTACTGTGACGGTCTTCGGCAACCTTGGACGCAATGCGTTTCGCGGACCATTTCAGCAGAACTGGGATTTCTCGCTGCAGAAAAACTTCCATATCACCGAGCGGCTCGGCGCAAGGTTCACAACGGACTTCTTCAACATTTGGAACCACGCCAACTTCGCAAACCCTTCGGTCACGGACGTGGAAACAATTGGCCCAGGGAGCCCGTTCGGACAAATCTTTGCTACGACCGGAACACCGCGCTTGATTCAGTTTTCCCTACGGTTGGCCTTCTAATCGAAGCTAAAATCCTCGCGGTCGCGCGGGGGCGGCAGTCTTGTGTCCCGGATGAAGCAAACGACTTGGAAGTCCGACAAGGTGGTATGATTTTGCGGCCATGCCAAAAATTGCTACGCGCATTTCGCAACTGACCGGCGAGGGTGCGCTGGCGGTGTTCTCGCGCGCCAAAGAGCTGGAGAAGGAAGGGCGCTCCATCATTCACCTGGAGCTGGGCGAACCCGATTTTCATCCTGCTGCCCCGGTGGTGGATGCGGTGCGCGCCGCGGTAGCGAACGGGCGAGACCGCTACGTGGCGACGCGCGGGATTCCGCCCTTGCGGGCTGCCATCGCGGACTACCTGAAGCGCACGAGAAGACTGGACCTGGCCGCCGAGCAGGTGCTGGTTGCCCCAGGCTGCAAGATGGCTTTGGCACTGACCATGATGGCGCTGATCGAGCCAGGCGACGAGGTGCTCTATCCCGACCCGAGTTTTCCGATCTATCCCTCCTTCACGCGCGGCCTCGGAGGGGAGGCTGTTCCCTACGCCCTGCGCGAGAAAAACAGATTTCAGCCGGACTTGGCCGAGATTCGATCCAAAGTCACGCCGAGAACTCGCATGCTGATTTTCAACTCGCCGAATAATCCCACGGGCACGGTGTTCACGGAGCAGGCCCTGGCACAGATTGCCGAACTCGCGAAGAAGCACGATTTGTGGGTGATCGCCGACGAAATCTACGCGCGCATCCTGTTCAACGGGGAGTACAAATCCATCTGGTCGCTTCCCGGCATGGCCGAGCGTACCGTGATCATTGACGGATTCTCGAAATCGTTCGCCATGACCGGTTGGCGCATAGGCTATGCGGTGGCCCAGAAACGCGTTATCGATGCGCTGGACATGCTGGTGTTGAACACCTTTACCTGCACCGCGGAATTTACGCAAGTGGCCGCGATTGAGGCGTTGAGTGATTCGACGGACGCGGTGCCCGCCATGGTCGAGGAATACCGTAAACGGCGCGATGTGTTCGTCGAAAAACTGAACACCATTCCGGGGTTCCGCTGTCAATCCCCGGACGGCGCGTTTTATGCCTGGGTGAATATTGAAGAGACCGGCAAACCGGCGGAAGAAGTTCAAAAGATATTGCTCGAAGAAGTGGGTGTGGCGGGCATTGCTGGTGCGGCGTTTGGCGAGGAGGGAAGGAATTACCTGCGCTTCTCGCTAGTGAGCGCCACGCACCTCCTGGAAGAAGCGCTCGATCGCATCCAGCGCGCCACGGTGCACTGGCGGGCAGCAGTCTCGCGCTAATCCGTCGGGCTCGAAAATTTTCATTCGGGAGAAATTCACGGTATGAAGCATTTGCTGCGCATGGGATTTGGAATGATCTTGGCTGCTGGATTGGCGCATTCCACCGTTGGACAGGCGCAACCTTTTCCCTCCGGTGATGTGAAGAGAACGTACGAACGCTTGCTGAAACAGATTGAAGCGATCCCGATGTACGACAATCATGCGCACCCCGGCTTCGCGGATGACTCGGACGTAGACGCGATGGCCTCACCGCCGGATGAAAGCGCGACGCTGCGGCTCCGCGACGACAATCCGGAGTTTGTGGCCGGTGCGAAAGCGCTTTTTGCTTACCCCCACGACGATTTCCAGCCGGAACACGCGAAGTGGCTGGCGGATAAGAAAAAGTCGGCGGAGCAGGCCGGAGGCGTGGCCTATTTCGACACCATCCTGGACAAACTGAATGTTGAGACTTGCCTGGCGAACCGGGCGATGATGGCGCCTTATCTCGACACCAAACGTTTCCACTGGGTGTTTTTCGGCGATTCGTTTTTCTATCCTTTCGACAATAGCCAACAGAAGTCCAGCACCCCGGACATGGGCGTGTACGTGCCCCTGCAGGAGAAAATGTTGACCCGTTGGAAGAAACAAGAGGGTGTCGAAGGTCTGCCAGGGGATTTGACCGGGTACGAGGATTTTGTGCGCCGCACGATGGCCGACAACCAGCAGAAACACGGCGCTGTGGCCATCAAATTCGAAGCCGCTTATTTTCGTTCCCTCTCTTTCGGAGACCCGCCGCGCGCGCATGCGGAGGCGGTGTATAACAAATATCGCGATGGCGGCGTGCCCACGGAGGGTGAGTACCGCCAATTTCAGGATTACATCTTTCGCGTGATGGTGGATCAGGCGGGAAAACTTCACCTGCCCATGCATTTTCATTCCGCCGTGGGCATTGGCGATTATTTCAGCCTGCGCAACGGCAATGTGCTGAATCTCGAGAATGTCGTCCGGGACCCGCGCTACAAAAATGTCATCTTTGTGCTGGTGCATGGCGGATGGCCATACGAGCGCGAGGCTGCGCTCATGACCGCCGTGAAGAATGTGTACCTGGACACATCATTCCAGTCCGAAATGCTGTACCCTTCCCAGTTCAAGGAAGTTTTGAAGCAGTTGCTCACGCTCTATCCGGACAAGATGATGTACGGTTCGGACGCGTTTCCTTTCAATGACGCCCTCGGAGCTGAAGAAAGCATGTGGCTGGCGGCGCGGACAACCCGCACCGGCCTGGCCGCGGCACTGGCGGAACTTGTGGATGAGGGCGCGATTAGGGAGAGCAAGGCACTGGAATTAGCACGAAACTATTTGCACGATAACGCCGCGCGGCTGTATGGAGACACAAGAAAATGACCACAAATGCCTGCAAGTACGTTCCCTGGAACACGGTGGAGCACGAGAAGTTGAATGACCTGATCGATCGGGAGATGCTCGTCGGCGACAAATTGATGTTGGCGCGCGTGTTTCTGAAAAAAGGCGCGCACGTGCCGCGTCATCACCATCACAATGAACAGGTGACTTACATCCTCGAAGGCGCGCTAAAATTCGCCATCGATGGCAAGGAAATAGTCGTGCACGCCGGCGAAGTGCTCTGTATTCCTTCGAACATGCCGCATGAAGCCTGGGCGCTCGAGGACACTCTGGATTTGGATGTATTCGACCCGCCGAGAGAAGACTGGTTGAATAAATCGGACAACTATTTACGCCACGACGTGCCGATGAAATAAGGGCACGAGGAAGATTCAGTAGAGGCCCTGGTCATTGCCCAAAGACTGCACCACTCCCTTCAAAACCGATAACGAGTAGTTCTTGCTCTCGCCTCGCCATGTTTTGATCTGAAAGGTTTTGTTCGGCGCCACGCGCTGCGCGGTAATCCCGGAAAAAGTCAGCGGCTGACGGTAAGCGCAGACTGTGGGCGGCTCGGTGGCTTCCAGGAAATACACTGGGCCTTCGCCGACGACGCGGGACGCGCCGTCCGGTTCTGCCAGCAAAGCTGCATTTTCGTCGATCGCAATCGCGCGAACTTGCTTCGCCCAGCCATCCTGCAGAATACGCGCCATAAACACCAGCAAACGGCCGAGGCGGTCGCGTTTGACAAAATGCGTGTCTGTAATGGTGTCAGCGAGCAGAGGAATGCGCAGGAAATCGCGCGCGAGCGTGACTTTGTTGCCGTACGGATTGGCCAGTCCTTCCGGCGAATGGATTGTGTCGATCATGGAAGCAAAAGAAAATTCGCCGAGAATCGCAAGACCAGCGCTTGAACCGCCAATTGGCTTGCCCGCTGCGATGTGGCGATTAAGCGCATCCTGAACGGGAGTATCCTGCCAGAAACGCACGTAATCGGACTGGTCGCCGCCGGCGAGATAGATGCTCTCAGCCTGATCGATGATTTTGACGACTTGAGGATCATTGGTGTCCTCACGGCTCCAAAATGAGAGCGTGGCCACGGAGTTAAGCGGGCACACCGCTTTGACCTCTTTATTTTCTTTCCTTAGGTAATCGTCTTGGTCATTCGCGCTCAGGATCAGGAAATCCCCACGGTTGGCCCGTTCACACAGAAACCGGAACGCAGAATCCTGCCTGGTGCCCCCACCCATCAAGGCAAAGCCGGCGCTGGGCTGCACAGTCGAGTCGGCTGCATTGCCGGTGCGAAGATACTTCCATTTCGCATGGCCGGGCGGGACAATCAGCAATAGCGAGAAACTGCAGAACGCAGCTTGGCTGACGCGCGACAGGCGAATTGTTGACCAGGGCATTCGGAAAGCCGCTACCAGATCTTGCAGGCCTGTTCGCGCACCATGGCATCCCCCTTCTTGCAGCCAAAGGCTTTTGCAAAAGCCTCCATGTTTGAGAGGGGGCCGTTTCCGCGAAATCGCGCAAGCGGGTGCGGATCGGTGTTGGTTTGCAATCGCGCTGCCTCGGCCCGCTGATTCGTACCCCACACTTGCGCCCAGCCGAGGAAGAAGCGCTGTTCCGGCGTAAAGCCATCGATATCCTTGGGGCGCTTGCCATCAATGGATCTTTCGTACGCCGCATAGGCAATGGCGAGGCCCCCGAGGTCGCCGATGCTCTCTCCGAGCACAAGTTTGCCATTCTGGTGCAGGCCAGGCTCCGCCTCGTAACCGTCGAATTGCTTCACCACGCAGTCGCCGCGCTCGGTAAAGTTCTTGCGGTCTTCCGGGCTCCACCACTCGTGCAGGTTACCCTTGCCATCGAATTTGGAGCCTTGATCGTCAAAGCCGTGGCTGATTTCGTGCCCAATCACGGCGCCAATGCCGCCATAATTCACAGCGTCGTCGGCGTTGGGATTATAGAAGGGCGGCTGAAGAATGCCGGCGGGAAAAACAATCTCGTTCATGCTGGAGCTGTAATAGGCATTCACGGTGGGCGGGGTCATGCCCCACTCCGTGCGGTCCACTGGCTTTCCGATTTTGGAAAGCTGGCGGATGTGCTCGAATTCATTGCTCCGCCGCACATTGGCTGAATAAGAGCCGCGGTCAACGGTGAGTTTGGAATAATCGCGCCACTTATCGGTGTAGCCGATTTTTATATTGAAGGCCTCGAGTTTGCCAATCGCTTCCTTCTTGGTTTCCGGCCCCATCCAGGAAAGCGTGGGGATGTCGTCGCGAAGCGCGGCAATCAGGTTGTTGACCATTTCCTTGGCGCGCGCTTTGGCCGCGGGCGGAAAATACTTCTCGACATACACCTGTCCGAGGGCTTCACCCAGGTTCCGGTCGGTAGACTGGACGCAACGCTTCCAGCGCGGCAGTATCTCCTTGGTGCCGGAAAGCTTCTTCTCGTAGAAATCGAAATTCTCTTCCACAAACCGGTCCGGAAGTCCGGGGGCGCTGGCGTGCAGCAGATGCCACCGCAGGTAAATCTTCCAGTCGGGTAAAGAAACGCTGGAGAGTTCCTGGTTCACCTCCTTGAAGAACTCGGGTTGACGAATGTTCACCTGTTCCACCGCCGGAGCGCCCACAGCTCGCAAGTAGTTTTCCCAGTGCCAATCGGGAGTAAGGGCCTTTATCTCCGGCAGCGACATAAGGTTGTAATTCTTCTCAGGGTCGCGCAACTCGACGCGCGTTCGGGAAGCCTTGGCCAGCGCCATCTCGATGGCCATCACGTTCTTCGCTTCGGTGGTGGCTTTCTCTTGCGCATCGCCTGCAAGTGCGAACATTTTCGTCACGTGTTGCTCATAATCCGCGCGCAGTTGCTTGGATTTTTCGTCCTCGCGGAAATAGTAATCACGGTCTGGCATGCCGAGGCCCCCTTGGCCGGCTTGGGCAATGACGCGCGTGCTGTCTTTGATGTCCTGGCCGGAATTGAAGCGGAACAGCACACCGACTCCCTCTCGCTGCATGCGCGAAATGGCTGCATCCAGGGATTTGCGGTCACTGATCGCATCGATCGACGCGAGATCATCGGCGATGGGCTTCAGGCCGGCGGCCTCGATGCCCGCGCTATCCATGCAGCTTGTATAGAAATCTCCGATCTTTTGCTGATTTGAGCCGGCGGGCGAATTGGACTTGGCGGCGGCCTCCAGAATCGTGTGCATGGCGGTGAGGTTGTTGTCGCGAAGCTCGGTGAACGTGCCCCAAGAGGGATATTCCGCGGGGATGGGATTCGCCTTCATCCAACTGCCCATGGCGAATTCGTAGAAGTCGTCGCAGGGCTTGCAGGATCTGTCGAGATTCGTTAAGGAAAATCCCCACGAAGCGCTATCGCCAGCGGCTTTGGCCGCGAAATGAGTGGAGAAAAGAAGCAGGGCAGACATACCGATGAGCGCGCAAGATCCGAACATCAATCGAAGACCATTCGCTTTCATGATTCACCTCTTGATTTATCGAGGAGGAGCAGAAGGGAGCATGTAGGTTTTCAGCCGGGGAGTCTATCAGAATTTGCTCACCAACGCATCGAACGCAGCGTACTTGCCAGAAGGCCGCATTCACCGGCTCCGTGGAAATTACCGCGCAGACGAGCGCACATCTGAAATACACGAGCGCATTAGCGACACGAGCCGATGGAGGAACCGCCTTCTTACTTACCCAAAGGAGGCAAATAATCCTTTTGGTATTTGGCGACGTCGACCTTTTGCCAGTCGCCGCGGATGATAGCTTCGCGAATCTGTGCGGGAGTTTTGCCTTTGTGCGTCTGTTCGTAGGAGTAGAACGCTTCCTTCATGCAGGTGTCGCAACCGGAGCCGTGGCGGCCGACGAAGCAATCGAGCAGGCTGCCATGGCCGTGGCTGCGGTCACAATGGCAATAACAGGGCTGCTGGTAGAGGACTTTCTTGCTGCGCCCTGCAATCACGTAAGCATTGAAGACCACCTTGTCGGTGTAAAGCGATGGCTCCATGGTTGGAGGCAATTCGCCAGTTGGCGGCTGCGCGTGGAATGCCGGCACGGGCTCGGCGGATCCACTGCCGCTCTGATCTATTCCAGGCATCGGCTGTCGCGATTGAGTTGCGGCGAATTGCGGAAGCACCAGAAGAGCAGCGCTTATCCCCATTAGCGCTAATCCAGTCACAGTTTTGCCCAGTGTTTTCATGCCATCCTCTCTCCGGCTGGATTTTTCATACTCCATAACTTTACGGCCATCATCGCAAGAATTCCAC
>JBAVHY010000391.1:0-11266 GCA_049686315.1 Candidatus Acidiferrum sp.
TCTTGATTCTCACAAAATACATATTTAGCATACTAAACATTGGTGTTGGTGTCTATGTGTGAGAATCATGATCAACTCTAATTCTCACATAAATACAAAACAACCCACCGTAAGTGGGTATAATATAAGCTGTATGAGAATGAAGCGACTGCGGAAAGTGGCGGTTAAATTTCAACGACGCCATCAAATTTCAAACATCCCGCAAAATTTTATAATCGGGAGTTGATTCCGATTGGCGGTCCGAAAGCCGAGAATTGAGCTAAGCAGATACAATTCAATCTAGAGCGGTGCGAACGTATGGTCGGCTACTCTTACCTTGGGATTACTTCAGGTTAAGCCCGTCATCCACTCGCGATGTTGTCAAGAATGATGGGGATGGGGAGCTAATCTCGTTTATGCCTTATCATGCGTTGCAGCAACTTCTCAAACCGTCCGTCTGAGCGAAGCCCGTCCACTCTCGGATCTCCGTTCATCATGAAGCTGAACCAGAGGCAACGCTCTTTGCATGCCTTCTCCAACCAATCAAACGCTTGCTCAATCTGACCGAGAGCGACGTACACTAGCGCTACGGAGTAGGCGTCCACGTGTCTCTGCTCAACCTGCTTCATGAGATCTTCGAGGATTCTACGCGCCTCCTTCTGACGCCCCGCCGTGGCATAGACGTGCCCCAAAGCCCCTGCTGCCACGGGCTCGCCTGCTAGCAGTTGCAGCGCCTTCTCAAACTCAGCGATCGCTTCCAGGTATCGCGATTCCTGCTCGTACGCTATCCCTAGGTGCATCCTGAGCAACGGATAGTCTGGCGCAATCTCAATGGCTTTCAAGCAGACGTCAATTGCATCGGGATAGTTTCGGCTTACGATGAGGTTAAAGGCTGCGCCGTGTGCAATAACCGAGGATAACGGTTCCAGCCCCCACGCCTTGTCAATCCAACAGCTGGCCTCTTCGTAGCATCCGCGGGCGATCAAGGTCATGCCTTGCCAATAAGGTGCAACCCAATAACCAGCATCAAGTTTCATCGCCAGATGAAACTCCTGATCCGATTGTTCCCAGTCCCAATCCGCAAATGCCCGCACGAAGGCAACAGAAGTATGCGCCTCAGCCAGCTCAGGATCGAGAGCGACTGCAGCAGCAGCAGCCGCTTTCGCCTTGGCCAAGGCCTCTTTCGGGGGGATTGCCCCCAATGAACATAAGTGGCTGTAGCAATCCGCCAAACCGGAGTAAGCCAAGGCGTAGCCTGAGTCTTTCACAATTGCCTGCTGAAAATATTGTTGGCCCTTCTTGAGGGTGTCTGGGGTCCGCCGGCTCCACCAGTGGCGGCCTCGGAGATAAAGCTGATACGCTTCGCTATTCTCGGTAAAACGTTTCGTGAGCCGTTCCGCTTCCTTGCTGCTCAGCTTCACGCGCAGGCTTTCGGAAATCCTCTTCGCGATCTCTTGTTCGATCTCAAACAAGTCGGCAAGTTTTTGGTTGTATCGCTCGCCCCAAAGCTGCGCCCCTGCAGTCACATCTAGCAACTCGGAACTGACGACGAGCGTTGTGTCACGCTGAGTGACTCTACCCGTGAGCACAAAACCGACTTTGAGCTCGTGCCCGATCTCCTGCGGGTCCATGATTTTCCGTTTGTAGCGGAATACGGTACTTCTCGGCGTCACTCGCAGTTCGGAGATTTTTGAGAGACTATTGATGATGTTCTCGGTAATCCCTTCGCTAAGATAGTCGCCATTTGGATCGCCGCTCGCATTGGCAAAAGGGAGGACAGCGATCGAGTGGAGTGCGTTTCCTCGTCGGGTTCCCGCAACCGGCGGCGATGATCCAGAACACGCCGAGACCAGCACCCCCCCCGCTCTCCCATTCCGTTCCCTGTAGTCTTCACCGCTTCAAGCAGCCGGTATCCCCGGCGCGCCACCGTCTCCACGTACCGCGGTTGATCAGCCGAATCGCCCAACGCCTCGCGCAATCTTTGGATCGCGGCGTTGATACTGGGCGCGAATTGCACAAACGTGTCATTCGGCCATAGTCTCTTTCGGATCTCCTCGCGTAGCACCACATCACCCGGTCTTTCGAGGAGCATTAGAAGCACCTGGAATGGCTGTTCCTGAAGCAGGATTGTGCGGCCACGCTTCCTTAGCTCGCCGGCCCGAACATCGAGTTCGAAAGGACCGAAACGAACAACGCGAGTCCTCGCGTCGGCTTCGCCGAGAGGCAGTTCTTTATTCATGGCGGCACGCCTGAATAGGTTTGCGAGAGTCTACCATGGGGTCAGATCCATGCATCCCCTTCTCTATGCGCCCTTTGCCCGGATATTAGCGTGTCACTGAGATTTAATCCATAAATGAGTGGAGTTGTCGACCCTCCGTGACGGACAATCCGGCTCATCCGCCAAGAGTCACAAGAGGAGGCGCACCATGGTTCGGTATGCGGTCGAAGACTTAAGGAAATTTGTTTGCGGCCCCGTGCTGTGCCCCGGCGAAGACGGCTATGAAACTGCGCGAACTGTACCGAACGCGATGATTGATCGGCGGCCGGCAATCATCGCGCGGTGTGCTGGAGCTGCGGATGTGATCGCCTGCGTCCGCTTCGCCCGTGAACACGACCTCCTCGTCTCCATTCGCGGCGGCGGCCACAGCATTGCGGGGAAGGCAGTGTGTGACGGCGGTCTCATGATCGATCTCTCATGCATGAAGGGCATCCTCGTTGACCCGCAGCATCGAACCGCTCGTGCTGAACCGGGTCTGACACTCGGCGAATTCGATCTCGAAACGCAAGCGTTCGGCCTAGCTACTGCCCTCGGAATGGTTTCGAAAACAGGCATCGCCGGACTGACTCTCGGGGGTGGCTTTGGGCATCTGTCAGGCAAATACGGCCTCGCCTGCGACAATCTGATCAGCGTGGATATGGTCACGGCTGATGGGTGTCTGTTAAAAGCCAATGTTTCTGAAAATCAAGATCTGTTCTGGGGCGTACGGGGCGGCGGCGGTAACTTCGGGATCGTCACCTCCTTTGAATACAAACTGCATGAAGTCACGACCGTGCTGGGAGGGGCCGTGCTTTATCCCGTGGCAAAGGCAAAGCACATTCTATCTTTTTGCCGTGAGTTTGCCGAGGCCAGCCCCGACGAATTGGTTATCCAGGCCGGGTCAATGACCATGGATGGTGTTGCAGTATTTTTGGTCGGTGGATGCTACTGTGGGTTGCTAGCCGAAGGAGAAAAACTGTTGCAGCCGTTGCGCACATTTGGTTCGCCGATTGCCGACATGTTTGCGCGCGTCAGCTACGTGCAATTGCAGAGCATGTTCGACCCCTTCTTCCCGCCTGGACGTCAAACGTACGTTAAGGCGAACTTCATACGTAGTCTGAGCGACAAGGCCGTGGAGACGCTCGCAGAATTTGCGGGCACGAGTCCCTCTGTGCATACCTTTGGCCCGTGGGTCGAACATTGGCATGGGGCTGCCACCCGCGTTGCAGTCGCAGACACTGCCTTTCCCCATCGGCAGTACCCGTACAACTTCTCGGTTTGGTCGAATTGGGTAAGTTCATCCGAATCGGAGAAAAACATCAAGTGGTCGCGGACCTGTTGGGATGCTATGTGCCCCTTCATGGCAGCAGGCTCGTATGTCAACTATTTGGAAGATGAAGGGGACCCACTCGCTCGCGCAGCTTATGGGCCTAATTACGACCGTCTCGTGGCCCTAAAGAACAAGTACGACCCGACAAACTTTTTCCGCATGAACCACAACATCAAACCAACTGAGGTGGTCGGTACGAAGACTGCTGGTCTTGGAGCCGTGCAAGCCGGGACGACGTAAGTGTTCCGCGCTCGGACGATTACGTTGATTGGGATGAGGACATTCGTCGTCTACCACAATTGGAAGGCGCTGCAGGATTTCGTCCGTTTGGGTCGGCAACCCTTCCCTTATCGGATTATGGAAGGGTTGCCCGTTAATCGGGACTTGAGGAAGGCTGCGGGGCGGTACCTTCGGATGCTACCTTCACTATGACCGCTCGCTTGGACTAAACTCCGCCTCGCATAGTTCCGAATACCAGGCCCAACCTTGGGTTTTTCGCTTACTTCATCGATCAGACGGAGGTTCTATGTTTACCCGACGATTCGCACTGCTTGCAGGCACTCTGCTACTCCTGAGCGTGACCGTAGTTGGGGACCAAAACACACCAACAGCCATATGCAATGACAATCGCACTCCAGCAGGAATACTTGCCCATGGCGTTTTACAGATTCATCTCGAAGCGCGGCAGGCGGTCTGGTATCCCAATGGAAGTGACGCAGCACACCTTGTGGTTGCGGCGTTCGGGGAGGAGGGGCATGCGCCGCAGATTCCTGGCCCGCTGGTGCGTGTCCCAATGGGTGTCGAAGTGTCTGCGACGATTCGCAACTCTCTGGACCACACGATCTACGTCCACGGACTCGCATCCCGCCCGGAGGCAAGCCTGCAACCACAGCCACCGATGGATCCCACAACGACGGCCGACGCCGCAGCCACACTTGAGGTTCCAGTCGGTGCCGTGCGTGAGGTTCGCTTCAAATCCGGTGCTGCCGGCAGCTATTACTATTGGGCCTCGAATGATCGCCAATCTCTGCTGATGCGAACAGGACCTGATTCCATGTTATCGGGGGCATTTGTCGTCGATGCATCCGGCACACACGATAGCGATCGAGTCTTTGTTGTCAACACATGGGTACCCGCCGGGGGCAACGCGTTCAATACGCTACCAACGATAAACGGGAAATCCTGGCCAGATACTGAACGACTCGTCCTCAAGGTCGGCGAGCCCATACACTGGAGGTGGATTAACACGAGCGATTCCGACCACGCCATGCATCTGCACGGGTTCTATTTTCAAGTGAATGGAGTGGGTGATCAGGATCGTTTTCAAGAATTCGCTCGTCAGGAGCGGCTTACGGTTGTCACGCAGGAGATGCCGCCCGGTGGAACATTTAACATGACCTGGATACCCGAGCGCCCCGGTCACTGGCTGATGCATTGCCACATGACGTTTCACATGATGCAGCCAGAGAATTTGCCTGGGTATGCGATCGCGGCGCACTATACTCCGGAAAACGCGGGCATGGGCGGCTTGGTGCTTGGCCTAGATGTCCAACTGTCGAGCAACTCCGTATCGACGGTGAGCAACGCGACGGCCGCTTCAAGTTCAGTCCACAAATTTCGTCTAGTGGTTCGGGAACGTCCCGGCAGTTCGCGTTATTTTGGAGGTTTCAGCTACGACCTTTCTGAATCTGCCACAGAAACTTCGCCGACTGCGCTGCCTCCCGTGGGTAGCCCGTTGGTGTTGACGCGCGGGGAACCTGCAGAAATAGAAGTGATCAACGAACTAAAGGAGCCGACCACGGTTCACTGGCACGGAATCGAGCTCGAAAGTCCGTACGACGGCGTGCCCGATTGGAGCGGGACCGGAAAACAAACCATGCCGGCCATCGCACCGGGACACTCGTTTGTTGCGCATATGACTCCCCCTCGCGCTGGAACCTTCATCTATCACTCCCATTGGCACGAACAGAAACAGTTGGGCGAAGGTCTTACTGGACCTCTTGTCGTTTTGGAGCCAGGAGCGAAATTCGATCCAGCGACAGACAAGATCTTTTTGTTTTCGCGAGACGGCGTTGAGGGCAACGAGCCACTTCTGATAAACGGCAGCCCGCAGCCCGCGCCGATCGCCTTGGTTGCCGGCACGACGTACCGCATGCGCTTTATCAATATCACTCCCGTAGATTCTGATCTGACATACTCGATTGTCGACGCGAGCGGCGCTCCAGTGTCTTGGCGCGCAATTGCGAAGGACGGTCAGGACCTTCCTCAGGAACAGGCAACTACGAAAAAAACATCGGGCGATACCATCACAGTTGGTGAAACACGCGACTATTCCTTTACTCCAAACCAGGTGGGTGAGCTGTATCTTCAGGCTGCGGCCTTTCAACGGATGTGGGTGAAAACCACGCTGATCGTAGGTCCGCAGGGATTGCGGCGGTTGGCAAGCCCTTCGGCCACTCTGCTGGATCAATGGAACGAGATCGGGCGAAAACTCATCGCGATGGCCGAAGATTTTCCGGAAGACAAATACGACTACAAGCCTGTGGCGAATATGCGCGGCTTCTCCGAACGCCTCATCCACGCGGCATCCGCCAACTATTTCTTCACCAACTCCGCTCTCGGTCAGAAATTACCGGGTGACGAAGATCCTCCTCGGGCACAATTCAAAAACAAGGACGCCGTAGTAGAGTACGTCAAGAAATCCTTTGCCGACGGCGCGGCGGCGATAAAATCTAAGGGCGACAGTGGGATCTCCGATGCGGTCGTTGATCCCTTCGGTTATGACGATCCGCAGCACGCGGGGAAAGCGCAGATTCGACTTAGCGATCTGGCCCACAATCTAATTGAACATTCGGGCGAAGTTTACGGCCAGTTGAGTGTCTACTATCGTGTGGCAGGTATGACTCCTCCGGAGTCGCGTCCGAAGAAATAGAAACTTCAGTTTTTGCTGCAAAACGCGCGAAGAGGTCGCTCATCCTACGATTCCTCTACGACAGATTGAAAACGCGCTGAGTCCTGGTAAACCCAACAGGGAAATCCGGGTTTGTTACTCATGTTACTTTTTTTTGGCACTTTCGATGTCCATAGGAGAGACTGGAGGGCATTGCTGAGACGGATGCGACTGTTGAGACTCGGCAATAAACGACAGAAAACGTGGGTATTACGGGTGAAGTGGTAGAAACGAAGAGAGTTGTGAAAAATAGAGCCGTATAATCCCCCCCTCTCCGCCACAGCGCAAATCATCAATAAACATGCGGCTATTTGAGCCTTGCTACTACTTTTTTGTGATTACTACAATTTAATCTATCCCTGTTTAAATCATAAGGTTGGAAATTGTAGTTGGAGGATATGGCTTCCGCGTGTTTTTGACAGTCCTAGCTGTTGTAGGAGCCATGACCGCTACCTTTAATAAGGTAGAGGTCTGGAGTTGAATCCTCTTGCGAGGCATTTTCGGGGTACACGCCCCGAGCAATTCCATAGGTCCAGCAGCTTGCACTGTAGGAAGAACGCGAAGAACGCCTAGATTCCAACAACAGAATCAAAAAATCCAAGTGCTTCATCTGGTGTCGCTTAGCAGTCAGAGGGCCATGCTTTCTCTCCCTCAGTTGTACCGAACTCCCAGAGCACACAGTGCTGTGCCGTTTTCCACCTTTTACTTCTTACTTCCTGCTTTATTCCTTTTGCCCCCCGTAGTGCCCGCTGTTCCCGAGACCGACTTACGTTTTGTGGAGCAAAAACAGGCCTTTGTTGCGCTGTCGCTGCCGGCTCGACAGTAGCCCTAAGCAATTCTGAATCGAACCGTGAGTTACTTGCGAATCTGGCCGATGTACCGACGCCGACAGGACCGACTCCCCACCAACTCGTCCGAGAGCATCTCGTGCAACTGGAATTAAAATGAACAACCAACGCGATCGAAGCAATGATCACTCCTTCCGCCTTTCGACGGTAATTTAAGAATTCCGATTTCCTGTCACCCGACTTGATCGGTATGACTGTGATTTGTGGGCAGCGGAAGCGCACAGCATCACACTGCCAGGTGATGTACCCCACTTACTATAAGTAATTTCCGTGTTAAGTATGCAATAAGGGAAAATCCGCACGAACTGATGGCGGAACTCTAAGAAGTACCACCAGGACTCCACCTGGACATAGAGAGAGCCGAGTTGCCACAGGTGGTCACTCCGACTCACCAGTGCAAGTCGGCTTTTTTGGTTTGGAGGCCCCCATCCGCCAGCCCTTTTCCCACACAACGAATAAGTCTGGCATTTGTGGAGGCATCGCATGTTTTCCACCAGGATCTCCCAAGTTGCGCGCCATGTTGCGTGCCTACTTCTCGCGATTTCCGTGCGTGTACGCCGGCGGATTGGCGGGATGAAGATGAGTACGTTGTGCCTGGGCGGCATTGCGGTGCTGGCCATAACACTGCTGGCGGCGGGGATGCCGGTCGCAGCGCAAACAGCGCACTTTGACTGCGCGATCCGGACACTGGGTAGCGGAGGGTCGATCTTCAATCCCGCTGCCATGGCGGTGGACGGGAGCGGGAACATCTTCGTCATAGCCGGCGACGTGTACGAGGTTCCTGCTGCGGGCGGCTACTCCACGGTCAAGACCCTGGGCATCGGATTCAACACCCCACATGGCCTGGCGGTGGACGGGAGTGGAAACGTCTTCGTCGCCGATACGTATAACAACGCGGTAAAGGAGATATTGGCCGCGGGCGGCTACACCACGATCAACACCCTGGTCAGTGGATCCTCCCTCTCCCTCTTACCTCAGAGCGTGATGGTGGACCTTAGCGGGAACGTCTTCTTCAGCGGTGGCTCCATCGTGGCAGAGATTCTGGCGGTTAATGGCAGTATCCCTCCTAATCCCACCATCCACAGCCTGGGCTTCCTGGACCACGACTTTGCCTTGGCGGTGGACGCGAGCGGCAACATCTTCGCCGCCGATGCCGTCAACAATGCGGTGAAGGAGATTCTGGCCGCAAGCGGCTACCAAACGGTCAAGACCTTGGGCAGCGGGTTCAACAACCCCCATGGGCTGGCGGTGGACGCGAGTGGCAACGTCTTCGTCGCCGATACCGGCAACAACGCGGTGAAGGAGATTCTGGCCGCGGGCGGCTACACCACCATCATCACCCGGGGCAGCGGATTCAGTGGGCCCACCAATGTGGGGGTGGACGCGAGCGGGAACGTCTTCGTCCAAGATAGCGGCAACTACGCGATGAAAGGCATTTTTGCGGCGGGCGGGAACTTTGGCCCGGTGAGCGTAGCCAGCCCCGGTTCGTTTCCCATTTCGTACTACTTCACCTTTGACACAGCCGGCACACTAGGCTCGACGGCCGTGCTCACGCAGGGCGCCGCAGGGCTGGATTTTACCGATGCCGGGAGCGGCAATTGCACGGCAGGCACGGCCTACAGCGCCGGCGACACCTGCACGGTGAATGTGACCTTCAATCCGACGGCTCCGGGGCCGCGCCATGGCGCCGTTGAGCTACTCGACGGCTCCGGCAATCTGCTTACTACCGGGTACGTGCAGGGAACGGGCATCGGACCGCTGGTGAACTTTTTGTCCGGCACGCAGAGCACCCTCGGTAGCGGATTCAACTTCCCAACTGGCGTGGCGGTGGATGCGAGCGGGAACGTCTTCGTCGCCGAGGGCTCCAACAAGGCGGTGAAGGAGATTCTTGCTGCGGGCGGCTACACCACGGTCAATACCTTGGGCAGCGGATTTAACCTACCCACTGCTGTGGCGGTGGACGGGAGTGGGAACGTCTTCGTCACCGATCAGACCAACAACGCGGTGAAGGAAATTCTGGCGGCGGGCGGCTATGCCACGGTCAGCACCCTGGGCAGCGGATTTAACCTACCCACTGGCGCGGCGGTGGACGGGAGCGGGAACGTCTTCGTCGCCGATTATGGCAACAGCGCGGTGAAGGAGATTCTGGCGGCGGGCGGCTATGGCACGGTCAACACTCTGGGGAGCGGATTTAGAACACCCATTGGCGTGGCGGTGGACGGGAGCGGGAACGTCTTCGTCGCCGATTATGGCAACAGCGCGGTGAAGGAGATTCTCGCGGTTGGCGGCAGTATCCTGCCTAATCCGACCATCATCACCTTGGCCAGCGGATTCGCGGCAGCTATTGGTGTGGCGGTGGACGGGAACGGAAACGTCTTCGTCGCAGATCGTGACAACAACGCGGTGAAGAAGATTCTGGCAGTGAATGGCAGTATCCCGCCTAATCCCACCGTCATCACCCTGGGCAGCGGATTCAACAGTCCCTATGGCGTGGCGGTGGACGCGAGTGGGAACGTCTTTGTCGCCGATACCGCCGACAACCGTGTGGAGAAGCTGGACTATGCCGACCCGCCCGCACTGAGCTTTGCCCGCGGAGTGGTGGGTTCCCTAAGTAGCGACAGCCCACAGACGGTGACGGTGTCGAACAACGGCAATGCCGACCTGAAGTTTCAGGTTTCAGCCGCGAACAACCCGAGCATTTCCAGCGGATTCATGCTGGACAACACCACCACTTGCCCGCAGTTGCCGCAGTCCTACCCGCGCACCACCTTGGCGCCGGGAGCAAGCTGCGCCTACGCGGTGGACTTTGTCCCCGCTACGACGGGCGCGAACTCCGGCTCGATGGTACTCATGGATAACAACCTGAACGCACCAGGGCCCAACTACACCACGCAGAGCGTCGGCCTTAGCGGCACGGGCGTGACGCCCTACGCTGCGCTTGCGCCCGGGAACCTTACCTTCGACGCCCAGGTGGTGGGCACCAGCAGTGCTTCGCAGACGCTGACGCTGTCGAACTCCGACCCCGTCCTGCCGCTCACCATCTCCGACATCACCATCACCGGGGCCAACGCCGGTGACTTCCGTCAAACGAATGCGTGCGGCGCCTCGCTGGCAGGCGGCATGAGTTGCCAGATCCAAGTGTCTTTTCGGCCCTTGGCCACGTCGAATCGCGCGTTATCAGCCAGGCTAACCGTCTACGACAACTCCGGCGGCTTGTCCTCGACCCAAACTGCGGCACTCTCCGGCAGGGGTGCCGCAGCGTACATCGCCGCGCTTGCGCCCGAGGACATCACCTTCAGTGCCCAGGTGGTGGGCACCAGCAGCGCTCCGCAGACGGTGACGCTGTCGAACTCCAGCTCCAGCCAGGTACTTTGGATCTCCTACATCACCATCTACGGGGCCAACTTCCGCGATTTCAGTCAAACGAATGCGTGCGACGGCACCTTGCTGGAAAGCGGCACGAGTTGCCAGATACAAGTGACATTTAGGCCCTCGGTGGGCGGCCCGGAGTCAGCCACGCTAATCGTCTACGACACCACCTTGGGCTTGTCCTGGACCCAGACAGTGGCACTCTCCGGCACGGGCCTGGCGCCCGCCGCTGCGCTTGCACCCGGAAACCTGACCTTCAGCGCACAGTTAGACACCAGCAGTGCTCCGCAGACAGTGACGCTGTCGAACTCCGGCCCGCCGCTAACGATCTCCGGCATCTCTATCACGGGCGCCAACGTCAGCGACTTCAGGCAAACGAATGCGTGCTCCGCTTCGCTAGCGGGCGGCGCGAATTGCCAGATACAAGTGACCTTTGCGCCCTCGGCGGTCGGCGTAGAATCGGCCACCCTGACCATCACTGACGACTCCGGCGGCGTGCACGGTTCGACCCAGACTGTGGCACTCTCCGGCAC
>JBAVHY010000392.1:0-1560 GCA_049686315.1 Candidatus Acidiferrum sp.
CTATACCACGGAGTAGAGCTGAATCCTGAATCCCGACCCGGCGGACGAACCGTGCTCGTCTTCCCCATTGAAGCGAAGGGATACGGCGCAGTGCTGGCCACGAACGCACCGCCCGATCAAAAAATCGTCTCGTTGATGTCGACCATGAAAAGTCTTACAGCCACTCCCCTCTCGACCTACCCGCACGAATGGAGAGCCTTGCCTCAGCAAATTGTTTCCATTCAAACGACCAAGGCGGCGACCACTACTCCTGCCGGGATGATCAAAATCCCCGAAGCAGATTTTACTTTTCGCGTATCTGGAATCGAGATTGAAGGCTTCAACGACGTGGGTGTAGACGTTCAGTATCCCTGGGAGGACTCTCCCCGGCGGTTCCACGAACACACGATCCACGCAAATTCGTTTTACATCGACAAGTTCCCGGTCACGAATGCCGACTTCAAGAAGTTCATTGACGCCACTCACTATCACCCGAAGGATGATCTGAATTTCCTTCGCGATTGGAAGGATGGACTCTATCCGAGCGGATGGGAAAACAAGCCGGTCACGTGGGTCTCTCAGGAAGACGCGCGAGCCTACGCGGCGTGGGCCGGAAAGCGTCTGCCTCACGAATGGGAGTGGCAATACGCCGCTCAGGGACCAGATTCGCGCCTTTATCCGTGGGGTAATGAATGGCAGCCGGCAGCGGTGCCCGTTCCCGATCGATCCCGCAACATGCAGGGCCCCGATGCTGTCGACGCTCACTCCGAAGGTGCGAGTCCGTTCGGCGTGATGGATCTGGTCGGCAATGTGTGGCAATGGACCGAAGAGTTCGTCGATGAGCACACCCGCGCCGCGATCGTCCGCGGCGGAAGCTATTATCAACCGCAAGGCTCAATCTGGTACTTCCCTCAAGCCTACAAACTGAACGAGCACGGCAAGCTTCTGCTGATGTCCCCAAGCATGGATCGCTCGGCCGCTCTTGGTTTCCGCTGTGTCGCAGACGCGCAATGAGCACGTACCAGTTCGACCTACTCGTCTGGCCCGCCCGCCGTAACCCAGCCTCGGTTTGCTGGGCTTGGCAAATCCGTGTCCCACATGCACAGTTTCACGTGGCCTGCGAGCGTGCCTGTTGCACCATTTCCACTAACACTTTCCGAGTCTCAGCCGGATTGCTTACCTCTCTCAGGAATGCGATTCGGGCACCACGCAAGCCATCCGGGGTCTTCACGCGGACATGAAAACCGAGGCGATCGACTGCAGTCATCGTTGCTTCCGTCGACTCAATGCGAGCAAATGTCCGGGCAAGCAAGGCAAGCGCATCCTTGTGGTCGGCGTTCATGTGCTGCATGATTTCGGCCGTTGAGTCAGCAAGGGGATCTGGTCGACTGCGGTCATAATCGGACACAGCTACCCAGCCCATCACTCCGAAGCCGCCCACGTAGTACACATCAATGACGTCCATGCGGTAGAACGAAAAGTCTTCAAAATCTACCCAATACCGGCTATTGGCGTGACGCTCCAGATAGAGCGTGCGCGCCTCGGCCAACTCGGCGTTCGGTACCGGCAGAACATTTCCTA
>JBAVHY010000393.1:0-6051 GCA_049686315.1 Candidatus Acidiferrum sp.
GACCCATAGCGGTAATCGGGCCTTCATTCTTTCATGCGTAGGAATGCTCATTTCAGTCCTGAAGACCCTCGGCGCCCCGACAGACGAAATGAATTTTTGCGACTCGGAACTGTTGCCAATGGGAGACGCCCGGAACTGAAAGCGAAATCAGCTCCGGGCGATTACACACATCTCCGGTTTACGCTGCGATCTGCTCGGAGACCGGCGCAGTCTTGACTTCAATGCGACGTGGTAGCGCCGCGGCAGCGACTGGAGCTGTGATTTCCAGCACGCCATCCTTATACTCGGCACGAAGTTTGTCCACATCTACCCCCTCGGGCATCGTGAACGTCCGTTCAAATGCCCCATAGGAGATTTCTTCGTGGAAAACGTCCACGTCTTTCGAGCTGCGCTTTTCCTTGCGCTCACCGCGAATCGTCAACATGTTCCCCTGCGCACTGATTTGCACTTCTTTCGGGTCCATCCCGGGAAGTGAAACGCGGCAGTTGTATTTCTTCCCGTCCTTGTCGACGTAGGACTCGACCGCGGGAGCGAAGGCGGCCGATTTGCCGTTCGTCCGCGCTTGGCCAAACGGCCACACCGTCAGCGTATGATTGAACATCTGATCGAAGTCCCGAGGGAAATCGAACAGATCTTCGAATGAATTGTCACGGAGAATAAGGTTGGTCATGACATACCTCCTAATCCAAATGTCTGCCCCTCGGAAGAGGGAGCATGAAATGACATACGAATGGATGCTTTCTTCACGTACATGAGTTGCCTACTATCACATTGTTTTAGTTATTTCAGTTCGATGCTAATTGTTTACAAATGACTATCTTATTCTCCTTTCTGTGGTCTTTTCCGCCAATTCTGTGACGAAAGACCGCGAACTTTTGGCAACCTTTTTTTTCGCTATGCATCTATTTCGGACGAATGGGGAGAGTGCAGTACTTTTCCCCTGACCGTATTGTTCGAACCAAAGGAGGTGACGTTGAGTTGTGATACATCATGCCGTGACCAACGTCGTCGAGAGTCTTCATGGCGAAAAGGTGCTCGTTCGGCGCGACACGTTCTTGCCAGAGACTGTGAAGATGGAAGATCAGCTCGTATTTGGGGAATGGAATCTTGTATTTGTACTCAGCCCAGCAGAGTTCGACAAAGAGCTCTACAGGGCGGGTTGGCAGTTTTTTTACATTCCTCCAGAAATTCGGGCTGGTGCACTTGGCCGCAACCGGAAGCATGCGCTCGAAAGGGCGTTGAAGAAGCTGCTAGCGAAGGCAGACGGTGCCAAGCTGAATGCAGTTCAGATTACCGGTGTTGAAGCAAAAAAGTTCTTGGGTATTCACTACGCGAGTATCAGCGGACATCTCCGTCACGTTCAGAAGAGTCTGATTCTGTCTCCGGCACCGGAAAAGACAGAACAACAGGGGTTGCCGCGCGCAGCGTAGTGAATTGTCCGGTTCCGCAAGCCTGCACATGGGATGAGCGCAGGAACGGGTCCGGAACACGCATCAACGTTTTTGCCGGAACTTCCGGCAAATCGCCAGTAGATCAGAAAGGAGGAGTCTTATGGCGACAAAACCGATGAATCTCGAAACAACACTCGCGGGAGAGCACGTAGCGCGCGCTCGTAGGACTCTGAGCCAATGGCTCTCTGCCAGACAGCAATGGGCCCCCTTAACGCTCCGATTGCCGCTCGGCGTGATTTTCTTTGCGCACGGGGCTCAAAAGGTGCTCGGCTGGTTCGGGGGCTACGGGTGGCATGGAACGATGCAGTACTTCACACAATCGCTGCATATTCCCGCTCCGGTTGCTGCAATTGCAATCCTGGTCGAGTTCCTGGGCGGGCTTGCGCTGCTCGCCGGAGTTTTCACCCGTTGCGTAGCTTTGCTCGCGGCAGTGGAGATGCTTGTGGCCGCAATCCTGGTTCATTTACCCAACGGCTTCTTCTTGAACTGGATGAATGAGCCGAACAAGGGCCACGGCATCGAGTACAACGTCGCCCTGATCGGCGCTTCACTGGCTCTGATGCTCCTCGGTGGGGGTCGGCTGAGCGTCGATGAGGCGTTTCGGAAGTAAGCTGCTCGGTTCAGCTTGCTGTGTAGGGTCAAGGGGAGAGACAGGTACGGCTCTCCCCAGTCTCCGGGATCGGCATCTCTCGCGAGGGCGTGAACATGAGTAATACTGCAAGAGGATGCGAGACAAGCAATGTAAAGGATCAAGAGTTCGTGTCTGAAGCGTCGACAACGCAGCAGGAGGAACTCGACATCGTGGACGAGGCTTCGGTCGAGTCATTTCCGGCCAGTGATCCGCCAGCATGGGTCGGGAGAGAAGCCATGGAACAAAAGCGAAGGACCGCGTCTGCAGAAGCGGCTAACCTGCTCGCTGGCACTGCCGGCGTTGACTGACGCTGTCGCAGTCGGCATTGGGCCCTTTCTGAAGATTTGTCGTTTGAGCAGATCCTGCGTTTACCCCGCGAGTGGAGTCACCGCTACGCGCACCATAGCGGGACGTAACACCCGCCCATCGAAGAGGTATCCCGGATGCAGCACCTGCACGATGGTTCCATGTGGATATTCGGTCGTCTCGATGCGGTCCACGGCCTGGTGAAGATGCGGATCAAACAGCTTTCCGATTGGTTCGATGCGCTCGGTCCCGATCTTTGCAACGCTGTCCAGGAGTCGCTTGTAGATCAGCTCAAAACCCCTGCGGAAGCTCTCACACGGGCTCTCCGCTTGGGCCGCGAGCGCTAGCTCGAAATCGTCGATCACCGGAATCAATGACTCAATCACACGCGCAGTCCCCCGTTTGGAATCCTCGCTCCTCTCCTTCTCGATGCGCTTCCGGTAATTGTCAAAGTCTGCCTGCCGTCGCAGCAGGGCCTGCCGCAGTTCGTCCAAATCGGCAGCCAGTTTTGCCACTTCCAAATCGGCAGCCGCGGAATCCTCCGTCAGTGCTTTCGCTTCGGCGGACTGTTCAGCGGCGACGCGTCCGCCGTCTTGATCCAGATTCGTCTTGATGTCAGCCACTTGGTTTCCTTCTTTTTGAACACTCTTTCAAATTTGGCTAGTGGTTCTCCGAAATAGCTACATCCAGCCGTGTAGGTTTCTGACGAACCATCGATCTCATATTTCGTGCTTGCACAATGATTGCCAAAGTTCAATCACCGATCCGCATGCTTCAAAGACCATTCGATAAGGGTTTCAGTAAGTTGTGGCTATTTGGCTCGGTGTTTCCCGGTGCCCCACATTGACAGCCTGCGATGCTCTTAGCGGTGGCGTCGGAACACTGTCGGAGTAGCGACGTCGCCGACTATCTCATGCCCGCTCGCAAGCTCCAGGCACACATGCACCGCCCACGGCCTAATTGTCTGATGGAAGTGAAGATAATCGAGAATGGCAATTGGGCCTGAGATTGGAACAACAGCTGCTCCTTCGTGCTTGCGTTAGTGATTGTTGAACTCGGTATCGGATTGCTGCTAGTTCAGCCATAGCACTCAAAGGTGAGCTTATGAAGGAAACTCGGTTGGAAGACGCCATGTATCTGGCTAAATTGCTGCGTGATCTGCAGGGAGATCATGAACTTGCATTCGAACTATTCGAGCGCGGGCGCAAGCCGCGTGTCGAACGCATCGTGGCCGAAGGCCGGCGTAGAAGCACCTCTAGGAAGAGTGTCAGCCCGTTCGAGTCAACCTTGCGAAATACAATGATCGCGATTTTTTTCAATCTGTTTGGCGAACGAAGCCAGGACTGGCTTTATAAGTACAGAATCGAATGGGAAGCGAGAGCGGCGGCCGCCTGATAGGGTCCGGACTGGCACGCCTATCCACGGACACGACGGAATCGCTCGGATCCGTGCTGCTTTGGTCCGAACGCAGCTCAATCCAGGAGTAAATCCTTGAACGAAACCACATACCTTTTTCGAGACCGAACTGAAGCGGGCCAGCTGCTAGCCCAAAAGCTGCGTGAATACGCCAATCGAGCTGATGTAGTTGTGCTCGCCTTGCCGCGCGGCGGCGTTCCTGTGGCATTTGAAGTCGCTAGGGTCCTGAATGCTCCTCTGGATGTTTTTGTCGTGCGCAAGCTCGGGGTGCCCGGCCATGAGGAGTTGGCGATGGGCGCGATAGCTTCAGGCGGAGTGCGCGTACTGAACCAGGATGTTTTACGGGTTCTTGGTATTTCTCGTGGACTTGTGGACCTCGTTGCCCAGAGAGAACAGCGCGAACTGCAGCGTCGAGAGCGGGAATACCGTGACGGACGTTCTCCAGCTGACATTCGAGGTCGCACGGTGATTCTGGTTGACGACGGCCTGGCGACCGGTTCGTCTATGCGCGTTGCGGCGATAGCCCTGAAAAAGAAAGACCCATCCAAAATTATAGCTGCCGTACCTGTGGGCGCCCCCGAGACTTGTGCTGAATTTGAATCCGATGTCGATAAGGTTGTCTGTGCGGCTAGCCCTGAGCCCTTTCGGGCGGTCGGCGAATGGTACAGAGATTTTTCGCAAACCAGCGACGAAGAAGTTCGCGATTTGCTGAGCGAAGCTGCAAGGCTAACTGCGGCGGGACGCGTATGACCGACGAAGAATCAAAGGAGGTGCGAATTGGGGTTCTCGCTGGGTTGCGAATGGGCTAGTTGCGCCTTCAGGCCGGAACATCTCGAGTGGCGAGCTTGCTGGATGAACCCGCCAAGAGGCCGCTTTTTTCTCTGGACTTCGGCCCTCTCGAATCAGAAAGGGCCGACTATATCTCATTGCGAAAGGGGCAATTCAAATGACAGATCTGGAACTAAAGAAAAACGTCGAGTCAGAACTCAATTGGGAACCTAGCATCAATGCAGCCGAAATCGGCGTCGCCGCCAAAGACGGAATTGTGACGCTTACGGGCCACGTTAAGAGTTATTGGGAAAAATCCTCGGCGGAGCGCGCCGCGTCGAGGGTTTCAGGGGTGAGGGCGGTCGTGAATGAACTGGAGATCCGCCTGCCCAATTCCAGTGAACGCACAGATGAAGATATTGCGCGAGCGGCAGTACGAGCCTTGGACTGGTCTGTCTCCGTACCTTCGGACCGAATCAAAGTCAAGGTATGCAAAGGCTGGATCACCTTAGAGGGCACCGTCGAATGGCAATACCAGAAGTCGGCCGCAGAAAATGCGGTGCGCAATCTGCTTGGAGTCAAAGGGGTCAGCAACATGATCGAAGTGAAGCCGCAAGTAAGCAAAGTCGTTGTGAAGAGTGCAATTGAGGACGCATTGAAGCGCAGTGCGGAATTGGACGCCAGCCGAATCACTGTCGAGACGGATGGCGACAAGATTACGCTCCGTGGAACAGTCCGCTCGTGGGTTGAACGAGAGGAAGCCGAGCGCGCTGCCTGGGGTGCACCTGGCGTGCGTCGTGTCGACAACCGTATATCAATCGGACTCACTGCGGCAGCAGCCTGAAACCTGTTTCAGTTATAGCCGCCACTAAGAGTCGGCCGTTCGTAGGTCTTACACAGTAGGGTTCAAATTGACATCAAAAAAGGAGAACATCGATGGCAAATCTTGTAAAAAGGGAAAATATCTTTGACGATTTGGTCGATCTGAGACGCAATTTCGACCATTTGTTTAATCGCTTGCTGACTGGTTCAGCGTCCTCAGCCGAACGTCAGGCACAGATGCCCGTTACAGTGCCGCCAATCGAGTCCTGGATCGACCAAGAAAAGAAGAAATATCACTTGGGTGTCGCTATGCCGCCTGGCATGAACCCCGACGAGATCAAACTCACACTTCAAGGCAATCGCCTCACAGTAAGCGGTGAGCACAAAAGCGAGAGAGAAAAAAAGAAGGGAGAGTATCTGCAACAAGAGTTCACTTATGGAAGCTTCGAGCGAACAATTGAGCTGCCAGAAGGTGTGAATACAGACGAGCTCGCTGCTGAATACAACAATGGCGTGCTGAAAATCACCGCGCCGCTGAGCGCCTCTGCCCTTCCAAAGCAAATCGAAATCAAGAGCTCGGCAAAGGCCAAAGGAGCTGGTGCCTAGCCGGACCACGGAAGTTCCTCCCCGCGACAGGAACTACACGCTGTCTGGAAT
>JBAVHY010000394.1:0-24210 GCA_049686315.1 Candidatus Acidiferrum sp.
GCCAGACCAGTGGTGTTCACTGAAACACTCTCGGTGCCAGGAGTGGTGCTGCTGGCTGGAGTGGCTGACAGCCAACTGCCGCCCGTGACGGTTGTGCTCGTTACTGTGTAGCTCAACGCTGCACCGCTACTCCCTACGGACACACTTTGGCTTGCAGGAACTGTGCCGCCGATTTGGAAGTTAAAGGTCAGTGCGGTCGGAGCGACCGTTAGGTTCGGTGCTGCCGTGACAGTGAATGTCACCGGAACAGTTACAGGACTGTTCGAAGCGCCGCTGGATGTCAGCGTGACCGTACCGTTGTAAGTGCCAGGCGCTAAGCCGGTGGGATTCACAGAAACACTTTCCGAACCAGGAGTGGAGCTGCTGGCCGGAGTTACCGAGAGCCAACTGCCGCCAGTGGTGGTTGAAGCCGCTGCGGAGTAGGTGAGAATGGATCCACTACTGGTGATGGACAGATTCTGCGCCGCTGGCGCCGCGCCATTCTGCGTGGCGCTAAAACTTAGCGAACCGGGTGCAGCTGAAAGCGAAGGCGCCGTTACTGCCGCCGTAAGCGTGTGATTGACTTGATACAGGGAATCCAATTCACCCTGGTTGCCGTCGCCCGCCAGCGAAGCCACGAAGAAAACGACCGGCCCGCTGTACACAGTGCTTGCGGGAGGTGTCCAAGTGACCTGGAATATGTTTGACCCGCTGGAAGACTGTCGCGCAAATATTTGGCCCGGGAATGTAGTTGAGGTTGCGGGCGCGTTAACGTTTGTGCTCGCCGACGCAAAGGTGCCGGGAGTCGTCGTGACTGCTCCCTCCCACGCGGTCATCTCGAACCCCCACGAGTTGGTGGTGCTGTTCGGATCGTTGACAGTGATGGTCAACGTTTGCGGCGTGCCAGGAGTGTAGGTTGTGCCGCCTCCCGAAAATGCGATGCTCACGCTGCCACCGCCCACACCACTACCATGGCAAGTTTGACAATGGTTTTGACCAGTGGCCCCCGTATTGCCGAGGGGCGGGTTGCCGCTAAAGCCCCACATCAACAGCGGGGCACATAAGAACAGGGCAGCAACGATCCAAGGAATGGCGTGGCGCATCTTCGGTGTACACATGTGTCGTACTCCCTTCCTGGCTTGTGGATGGGACGTTTTGGTCAGCGAATCCGCGCGGGTGGGTTTGGCAGATTGCAGACATCAGTCCGCGCAAGGATACGCCGAGCCACTCAGTGGCACACGCGGAGTCTTACTGATCGGCGAAAGTGAACACGAGAGAGAACAAAATGGGAGAGAACATCGCAGCTTCCGTCAACCGTGATAAAGCTTATAGCGATGCGGCGATGGGTTGTCAAGAGAAAAAACTAAACTGTATGATAAATATTTTGGCACCAGAGTAAAATTTACGCCGAATGCACCGTGAATTTCGAATTTCTGCTCTTGTCCAGAATTTCATTTGCCCGGAAAAATCATCGCGAGACATAGGAGCGTAAGGGAAAGACCTGACGAGAGGGTAACGCCCGCCTAATGGAATGCGAGACCTTGCTCACACGAGAGCAGGAGACAAGCCGTGCCTTCCTATGGGCTTGGGGGCACAACCAGAAAAGTGCGGCAAGTTATCCACGTTCCAAACGAGAATACGGCCCACGGTGTACGAACGGGAGGGCACTGTCAAGACTGGCGGCGGTCGAAAACTGACGGGTCGTGGAGTGGTATGGAGGGAAAAGAATTTCTCTTGACCAGGGCTGGAAGCCGGGATATAACGCTCTGAAAATCACTTCCCCGCCTTCTCTTGTGTTACGGGGATTCCGCGCCTAATGGCAGGGCAATCGCAGGGAGTACTTGCGAAAGCCGCTTGGCAATACGGAGTGATCGCGCAGAGGTCGTAGACGCGACTTTCAGTGGCGGCCCCAGCCCCCGTTTTTGGCGAAATCGGTTGACGGCAATACCGCCACGGATGCTCCAGGACGGTCCGCGAGGCGATTGAGGTGTACTTATGTGGGTAGTGGTTTTCATGGCGGCAGTGAGCCTGGGAACGGTGGCTTACCTCGCGTACTTTGGACTAAAGAAGACTCGAGCGGAGTCAGCATGGAAGACCGTGGATGCGGGGGCAAACACCGAGGCCGCGTACCGGAGTAAGTTCCGAGAGCAATCTTCGATTGAAACGCAGCAGGGCGCGAGTGAAGTTGCGAACGGGGGAGTGGCGGTGCAAGTGCACGTGAAGGTGGAGCCTGCGCATGGCAAGTGGGACGACACGAACTATTACTGGATCGTGTTCTGCAAAAATCATTGGGTTCATTTTCGACAAAACCTTTTCTTCCGGCACCGAATTCTCCTGGGGGAGACGGATGAGGTGATGCCGCCGCCGGAACTGAAAGGACCGTTCGTGGCGCGGTGCGATGATTGTGGGAAGGAATATTTGTATAAGCCGTCGGATTTACTGAAACACGAAGAGGAACTGGAGAAGGCGTTCACGCCGCACCCGTTGTTCCGCTGAAGGAAATTGTAAGCCTTCGGTTCTCAGTTTTGGGTTTTCAGTCTCTGGAAAAAGAGACCTACCTGACGGCCCTACGGCGGACCATGATGTACCCCAATCTTGGACTTTTCTTCGTTTCGCTCCTCGTAGGCGCGCAGCACTGCTGCGCCCATGTCCGCACGATTGTATGTTCCCCCGCTGCGACCAGAGGCGTAATGCAGAGGAAGAAGGCGAAGACTCGCCCTGCGGTACTTCAGACGACTTGGGAGGCTTGGGTCTCTTTTACGATTTTGCCGTCGAAGAGGTGGACAGTGCGTTCGGCATGGTTGGCGTAGCGCGGGTCGTGGGTGACCATGCAGATGGTGGCGCCGCTTTGGTGGATGTCGCGGAGGAGGTCCATGACAGAGTCGCCATTTTTGGAGTCGAGGTTGCCAGTGGGCTCGTCCGCGAGGAGAATCATGGGATCGCCAACCAGAGCGCGGGCGACGGCGACGCGTTGCTGCTGACCGCCGGAGAGTTGCGCGGGATAGTGCTTCGAGCGGTGGGCCATTTCGACGCGTTCCAGGGCGCGCTGGACTTTTTCCTTGCGCTCGGAGGAGGCCATGCCGCGATAGGTGAGGGGGAGCTCAACATTTTCGTAGACGGTGAGATCGCCGATGAGATTGAAGGCCTGGAAAATGAAACCGATTTCGCGGTTGCGGATGCGCGAGCGGTCCCCGAGTTTGAGGCTGGAGACCGGCTGTCCGTTGAGGGAGTAGTTCCCTTCCGTGGGCGAATCGAGGAGGCCGAGGATGGCGAGGAGGGTGGATTTGCCGCATCCAGACGGACCAGCAATGGCGAGATATTCGCCCTTTTTGATTTCGAGATCGACGGCGTCCAAGGCGTGAGTTTCTAGTTCGTCGGTGAAGAAAATTTTGCTGACGCCTTGCATTTTGATGAGTGTGCCGTTGGATGAAGACATGTTGAAGAGCCTCCCAGATGGAATTCGACAGAATCCTCTTAGTGATACCTCGGCCTCAGGGGCTAACCCCTGAAGCTCTGAAACGCTTCGGCACGGCTGAAATTGTGCCCTCCCGAGTACCGGCGTCCTAAAGAAAACCCAAGAGCAGGGCCGGAAAATCCGAGAGAAACCCAAGAGAGACCCAAGACCCCAGGTGCAACACCGGCCCCTGGGGCACCCACAAACCCTGGAGAAACCCAAGAGAGACAAAGGCACGCGAGTCTAGAGACCCGCCGCTACAGGATGATACGTTGCAAGGGCTTGTCAGGTTCCCCATAGTATTCAGCGCAACCTAATGCGGTCAACAGCATCCCAGGCGGACATGTCGGAGAGGACTACTTTGTCACCGACTTTGAGGCCCTGGAGGACTTCGATGGTGTTGACGGAACTTTTGCCGAGCTTGACGTTGACGCGCACGGCTTCCGAGCCGTCGTCTTCCAATTTGAAGAGGCCAATGGTGCTGTCGGACTGGCCGTGAACGGGACGGCCAACGTAGAGAACGTCTTTCAAGTTTTCGAGTTCGATGGTGCCATCGACACTAAGATCGGGACGCGCACCCAAAGGGAGGGGATTGTCGATAGTCACGTCCACCGTAACCGTCCCATTTACGACCGACGGATCGACTCGGGTGACGTGCCCTCCAACGATGCCATTGCGCGTATCGACCGAGGCCTTTTGTCCGGGCACCACGTCTTTGGCTTGCGTTTCGGCGATTTTGATTTCGGCTTTGAGTTTCTTCGGGTCCGCCACCCGCGCCAGGTTTGTACCGGGAGTAACGTGCTGGCCGACTTCCACGGGTACAAGTTGCAATACTCCATTGATGCCCGCCCGAACATGCAGCGCATCCACTTGGCTCTTTTTCAGCTGATAGAGAGCTTTCATTTGATCGATTTTTGCCTGCTGCGCGGCCAGCCGTGCCCTGGCCGAATCCGCTGCCACTTTGGTCCTTTCGCTCTCGAGCTTTAGGCGAATACCCAGCTGTTCTTCCTTTACCCTGGAGAGATTCCTGGTGTGGTCAGAGCCGATGCCCTCTTTATATAGCTTTTCGTCTACGTCATGCTGGAGGCGAGCTTGCTCGTAATCGCTGCGCACGGAGGCCTCGTTGGCCTTCTGGTTCATCAGGTCGCTGTCAACTTGCACCTTAAGGTTTGCGAAGTCCGCTTCCGCTCCTTTCAGCTGAAATTCGGCGTCCAGCGCGTCTCGCTGCAAGGTTGGGTCACTGAGTTCCATAATGACGGAATCCGGCTTGACGATGGCCCCTGGACGCAGTACCCAGCGCTCCACTCGCGAGTCCGTTTGCGCGGGAATCCAGCGAATGTCCTCGGGGACCAGTGTGCCGAGGCCGTGGACCTCGCGCAACATGGGACCGCGCTTGACCTCATCGGTCCAGACGGTGGCCTTATCGACGGAAGGAGCGGCGGGGCGGAGGCGGGTGATACCAAACGTCGCAACAACCAGGGAAACGACGGCGATGGCAGCATAGACAATGCGCCGGATCATTTTGGCGCGAGCGTTAGATGGGCGTTGGATGTCCATAGTCAATAGTTTACTACTCGTATCGCAAAGCGATCATGGGATCTACTCGAGTGGCGCGGCGGGCAGGGACATAGCAGGCCAGCAAGGACACGGCGCTGAGCACGAGGGCGACCCCGGAAAGAGTAACGGGGTCCGAGGGGCTGACCCCGAAGAGCATGCTGGCCATCAGGCGGGTCAATAGAAGTGCCGCGACCAAACCGATTGCAACGCCGAGCATGACCATTTTCCCGGCCTGCTTGAGGACCATAAGCAAGACGTTGGCGCGCTCCGCGCCGAGAGCCATGCGAATTCCGATTTCGTGGGAACGCTGTCCCACGACGTAGGAAATCACGCCGTAGATGCCAATCGAGGAAAGGAGCACAGCGAGAGCAGCAAACACCCCCAGGAGAACCATGGCGAAGCGCTTGGCCGCCAGCGAATCCGAAATCACATCGCTCATGGTTTGCGTTCCGTATACGACGATCTGGCTGTTCACTCCCTGGACTGCATGGGTAATCGAACTGAGGGAAGCAAGAGGAGCCGAATCGGTTCGAACCACGACGGAGGTGCCACGATCCATGAGCGTAAGGAACTGGTCCGGGACTTGCGACAACTGAAAATAGGATTGCGCCTGGACCGGTGACGTGGCGTCAGAATCCAGCCCCCACTGCTTGATGTGGCCCACGATGCCGACGATTTCCGCGGTTTTGTTCAGGATGTCGAAATTGACGTGCCTGCCGATGGGATTTTTATCGCGGAAGTAGAGTTTTGCAAATTGCTCGTCGATGACGATGACAAAGGGGGCGTTCTCGTTGTCTGATTCCGTGAGGAAGCGGCCGCGCTTCAGCGGGGTTTTCATCACCTTTAAGTAATCCGCTTGGACGGCGTAGAAAAGCGAAGCCTTCATTTGCGACTGCGAATCTGGTTTGGCCTCCGCTTCCAACCAGAAAGGAAGTTCCGAATCCCCATTCATGGGAGCGGAACCGACTCTAAGCGAAACGGATTGAATTCCGGGAACGCCAGCGATGGAGTCGTGAAGCTGGCGAAAGGCGGCGCGGATGGCGGCAGGGGTAGGGCCTAATGGTTGCGCGGAAGCGAGGTTGAAAGTCAGGGCGTTGTGGGGGTCAAATCCCGGGTCCATGCTCCAGAGGCTCGTCAGGCTGCGAATCATTAGGCCAGCACCGGCGAGGAGCACAACAGCGAGGGCCATCTCAACCGCGACGAAGACACTTTGTGTGCGGTGGCGCGCCCCGCTTCCGCCACGCCCGCCTTCCTTGAGGGTTTCCTGGATGTCCGTTCGGGAAGACTTGAGGGCTGGGACCAAGCCAAAGAGAATTCCAGCGAGAACGGAAGCGGCAAAGGTGAACAAGAGCACGCGGGCATCGAGATGAATTTCCTCGGCGCGAGGGAGGGCATCGGGAAGCAGCCTGATGGCCGCCTTGGTCCCCCAAGCGGCGATGAGCAGGCCCAGTGCGCCACCGGCGACAGCGAGCAAAATGCATTCTGTAAGAAGCTGGCGAACAACCCGTGCCGGACTGGCACCAAGCGCAGTGCGGACGGCGAACTCCTTGGTCCTGCCGGTGGAACGCGCTAGAAGCAGGTTGGCGACATTGGCGCAGGCGATAAGGAGGACAAAGCCCACGGCGGCCAGGAGGACCAGGAGAAATGGGCGGATGTCTCCGACGACATTTTCCTTGAGAGGAACGAGAGAGGCGCCGGAATCCTTGTCGATATCGGGATAGATTTCGGCGAGATGCGCGGCAACGGCGCTCATGTCGGAATCGGCTTGCGCGAGAGTGACTCCAGGTTTGAGCCTTCCGACAGCGTCCATGCCCATGGATGCGCGGCGGTCGCGGAATAAAGGTTCCTTCCACTGGTCAATGGGGACATAGACTTCACAGTTGGATTGGAAATTATCGTTGTTGTAGTGGAAGCTGGCGGGAATGACGCCGACGATGGTGTAGAGAGTTCCATTCAAGGCCATGGATTTCCCGAGCGCATCCGGGGAGGAGGCGAACTTGCGCTTCCACAAGCCTTCGCTAATCAGCGCGACGGGTGCCGCACCGAGCTGATCCTCCTGGTCGACAAAGAGACGGCCGGCAACGGGCTTGACTCCAAGGATCGGGAAGAACGAAGCGGAAACCATCTCGGCGGGCAGGCGCTCGGAGTCACCTATTCCAGTCAGATTGAAATCGTCTCCACGAAAAGAGGCTAGGGCGGAGAAGGAGTGATTGTCGCGGCGCCAATCCAGAAAATTAGGATAGGAGATGGAAGAATGGTGAAACTCTGGCGTTCGGGCGTAAAGAGCAATGAGGCGATCCGGCTGGTCGTAAGGCAAGGGACTGAGGAGCACACCATTGACCACGGAGAACAAAGCGGAATTGGCTCCGATGCCGAGGGCAAGGGTAAGGATGGAGATGGCCGTGAAACCGGGATTGCTTCGGAATACGCGGAGGGCATAGCGAAGATCCTGGAAGAGGACATCGAGAGCGTAGAAGCCTCGGGATGATGTAGTCGTGGTCATAGGTCACTCATAGCGAAGGGCGATCATGGGATCGACGCGGGTGGCGCGGCGAGCTGGAAAGAAGCAGGCCAAGAACGCGGCGGCGAGCAGAGCGGCGGGAGCCAAGATAAGGGTCCAGGGATCGAAGGCGGAGACGCCCCAGAGTTGGGACTGGAGGATGCGAACTGAGAGGAAGGCAACGGCAAGGCCGAGGAGGATGCCGCTGCCGACAAGGAGAAGGCCTTTGCGTAAGACTAGAACGAGGATGTTGCCGGGCAACGCGCCGAGGGCCATACGAACACCTAGTTCGTGAGTTTGCAGGGTGACGGAATAGGACATTACACCGAAAAGGCCGATGAGGGCGAGAGCGAGACCGATTGCGGCGCAAATGCCAAAGGAGACGAGGCGGAACTTGGGTTTCTGGAAGACGTACTTCTGCAATTCGTCTTCGAGAGTGGTGGGACGCTCGAGGACGACGTTAGAGTCGATGTCGGCTAAGAGTTGGCGAATGGGATTGTTGAGGTGAGTGGGATTGGTGATGGTGCGAACGAGAAGGGTGCGATCGAAAACACCCGCGAACGTGTAAGGAATGTAGGCCTGAGGAAAAGTGTCGCGACGGGACCCGAGGTCGAAGGTCTTAAGGTCCGTGACGATGCCGACGATTTCGTAGTAGGCGTTGTGGGGAGTGTCGGGCTCCTGATCAAGGATATTGAACTTGATCTGGAGGCCCAAGGGATCTTCGTTGGGGAAATGGGCTTTGACGAGAGAATCGCTGACGACGGCGACGCGGCGAGCGCCGGCGATGTCCTCGGAAGAGAGCAGGCGGCCGCGAAGGAGTTGAATGCCGACGGTGGAGAAATAGGATTGGCTGACGGCGTCGAAGGAAGTTCGCCAAGGTTTGTCGTGGGGCTTGCCGGGAATGGTGACGTCGTCTGACCTTGGACCTCCGAGAGAAGGAACGCCGAAGGATATGGCGGCATTGGTGACACCAGGGAGAGCGGAGGTGCGAGTGAGGACTTGATCGAGGAAAGCGCGCTTGCTTTCGGCAGATTCGTAGGCGTGCGTCGGAAAGTGAATTTGGGAGAAGAACAGGCCGGATGTGCTCATGCCGGGATTGAAGTTGTAGATGGCGAGGAAACTGCGGATCATGAGCCCGGCAAAGACGAGCAGGAGCATGGAAAGAGCAACTTGACCGACGACCAGACCGGCGCGAATGCGCGCGCCCCTTTGCGAGGCATTTACGTTGACGCCGGAGGTTTGTAGATTGGAGCGAAGATCTTTTTTGACCGCGAGGAAAGTAGGAGAGAGGCCAAAGAGAAGAGTGGTGAGAAGAGAGAGGGCAACGGCAAAGAAGAGCACGGGCAAGTTGAGGGACATGTCCGCTTCGCCGGGAACGGTGACACCGGGAACGAGGCGAATGACACCCAGACCCAAATAGGCGAGGAAACAGCCAGCCGCGCAACCACAGAGGCCAAGGATGAGACTCTCGACAAAAAGCTGGCGGATGAGGCGGCCGCGACTGGCGCCGAGTGCGGTGCGCAAGGCAATCTCGCGGGCACGCGCGGTGTGGTGCGTGAGCAAGAGACTGGCGACGTTGCTGGAGGAGATAAGGAGGAGGAGCACAACGGCGGCAATGAGGAGAAAGAGAGTTTGCCTGAAATCGTCGACGATGACTTCGTTGAGCGGGCGAGCGGTCATTTGGAAATGCTCGGGATAGTCCTTGGGATAGAGGGTGACGAGTTGTTTGGCGATGACCTGGAGATCAGCGGAAGCGGTTTGACGGGAGACGTTGGACTTAATGAGGGCAGTGGCGAAGAAATACCAAGGGTCGTTGTTGTCTGCGGCTTGCTGATAGTTGGCGGGCTCGGGACGATTCCAATTGATGGGCATATAGAAATCGGCGCCGTAAACAAAGAAGCGATGGGGCATGACGCCGATGATGGTGCGCGGCTGCTTGTTGACCACGATGGTCGAGCCAACGACGGATTTGTCCCCGCTGTAAATCTTTTTCCAGAAATCATAGCCAAGGAGAGCGATGGGAGGCGCGCCGGGTTCGGCATCCTGTTCGGTGATGCCGCGACCGAGGACGGGCTGCATACCCCAGAAGCTGATCATGTTGGGAGAGGAGACACAGATGTGAATCGGTTCTGGCGTGCCGTGGTTGAGGAAGGTGGTATCCCAGCCGGAGTAGGCGACTACATCTTCGAGCGACTGGGATTGTTTGCGGAAGGCAGAGATTTCGTTGAGGTGATACATGGTGCGGAAGCGCTCGGAACTGCGCGCGGTGTCCACGATGCCGATGACGGTGAGGCGATTGGCGTCGCGGTAGGCGAAGGGGTGGAGGACGCCGTTGTAGAAGATGCTGAAGACGGTGGTGGAGAAGCCGATGCCGAGCGCGAGAGCGAGAATGGCGACGGCAGTGAAGGCGGGATTCTTGCGAAGCTGGCGAACACCGTAGCGCAAGTCCTGGACGACAGTTTCGAACCAGGGGAGGCCGCGCTGGTCGCGGACGGATTCCTTGGTTAGCTCTAGGCCGCCTAGTTTGAGGAGGGCGATGCGGCGGGCTTCGGCGGGGGTCATGCCGGCGCTGAGATTTTCTTCGATGGCTAATTGCAGATGAGAGGTCACTTCGTCCTCGAGCTCGCGATCGAGGCGCGCGCGGCGGAAGAAGGCGAGTAGCCGTTGGAGGAAGGACCCGAAGGAGTTCATGTATGTTGCTCCGAGGCGTAGTGGCGGGTCTTTAGACCCGCGTTTTTCGTCACGCTCCCCTCAGTGTGCCTTGACAGTTCCCCACTCTCAGCACAATTTCTTGACTCTGTCCACGCACGAGGAACAGAAAACCCAAGATGGCGGCGTAAAGCCGCCCCTACAGAGCGAGCAATGGGTCGCGGGTGAGTGGTGGGTTTGGGCATGGGTCACTCGTAGCGCAGGGCAGTGATTGGGTCGACGCGCATGGCACGCCGCGTGGGAATGTAACAGGCCAACAATGTGACCGCCGCCATCACCAGCGCGACAGCCAAATAAGTAACTGGATCCACAGCGCTGACGCCATACAGCTCGCTCGCCATTATGCGCGTGACCAGAATCGCCGCAGTCAACCCAACGGCAATGCCTGCGAATGAGAATTTCGCTCCTTCCTTCATCACTAGAATCAAAATGTCACCGGGCCGCGCCCCGAGGGCGATGCGAACGCCAAGCTCGCGAGTGCGCTGCGAAACCAGGAAAGACAACACGCCGTAAATCCCGATGATGCCCAGCAGCATTGCCAAGGCAGCAAAGGCAATAAAAAGGGCGGTTGTGGATGCCGGGGTGGAAACAGCATCGGAAACCACGGCATCCATGGTCTTCACTTCACTTACGGGAACTTCGTGGCCCAGCGAGGCGACGGTTTCGCGCAGCATGGTCGCTGTCTGTGAGTCATCCGAGGAAGCGCGTATGGCAATCGTCATTTCGGAAGGGATGCGTCGATCTTCCAGAGTGGCGGCGGGATTGTAGGGGACGTAAGCGGCGCCATCGATCCAGTTTGGGGCGTTTCTCTGGAGATCGTAAGCACGCACATCGGAAATTACACCGACGATGGTGCGCCAGTCCTTGTCATCGAGAAGTCTGATGCCCTTCCCCAGGGGGCTTTGGTTGGGCCAGTAGCGGCGCGCGGTCTCCGCCGTGATCACCGCTACCGCGGTTCCCGAAACGTCGGCATCGGTGAATTCCCTGCCCGACAGAAGCGGAATACCCATCACGCGGAAGTAGCCGGGGGTCACAACGTTCAACCAGAAGAGCGGGGCAACGGCGCCCGACGGGTCGACATGATCCTCGAGATTAAGCGAGCGCTTGGCGACTCTTCCACCAAGCGGAAGAGTATTCACAACAGCAGCGCCGCTCACTCCGGGAAAGGCGCGCACTTGATCGAGCACGTTGCGATAAAAAGCCACGCATCGCGCTGCATCGCTACAGAAGGATTCATTGGGAGTGATGCGAGCGGTCAGGATGTGCTCCGAACGAAAGCCGGGATTCACGTGGGACAAGGCCCAGAAGCTTCGAATCATCAGTCCCGCGGCGATAACCAGCAGGACGGCAAGGGCGATTTCCCCAACTACCAAACCACCGCGCAGCCGCTGGGACACGGAGGCTGCCGAACCGCGGCCACTGGATTTGAGGGAGGACGTCAGAGCGCCGCGCGAAATGTGCAGAGCGGGAGCAAAACCAACGACGAGCCCGGTCAAGATCGCCAAGCCCGCAGTGAAGGCCAGCACGCGCCAATCCATGTGCACGTCCAGCAAACGCGGTGTGTCGGCGGGGAGCAGACCCTTGAGCAGAGAGAGCCCCTCAAAGGCAAAGACCAGGCCAAGCAGCGCGCCCAGAGAAGCCAGTAACACACTTTCGGTGAGAAGCTGCCGCAGGATTCTTTTGCGCCCTGCGCCCAAAGCAGAGCGAAGAGCAACTTCCTTTTCGCGCGTGGCCGCGCGAGAGAGCGTTAAATTAGCGACGTTTGTGCAGGCGATCAGGAGGACCAGGGCAACAGCCGCCAACAGCAGGAGCAGGCGCACACGCACGTCGGCAACCAGGCCATTTTGAAGCGCGAGGACGCTGACGTCTGCGTTCCAGGCCGCGGGCATGTGCCAGGGGAACAACTCTCCTGCGTGAGACTGAAACATGCGAATTTCAGTGCGCGCCTGCTGGAGGGTTGAACCTGGACGAAGGCGCCCAATCACCGGCATGTAGTCGCCTGCCCAGTAGGTGTAAACGCTTCGCGGATCGTTATGCAATGGAAGCCATATTTCGGTTTTCGTTGACGGGAAGCGGAAGTCGGCGGGCATCACCCCAATCACCTGCCGCGTTGCACCTTCGAGTTCGATGGAGCGGCCGATGACGCTGGGATCGCTGGCAAAGCGCTGTTGCCAGAGCGCATGGCTCAAAATAACGGAAGCGTCCTGGCCAGGAATATCCTCGCCTGAGACGAATGTTCGTCCCAGTTCTGGGTGGGCACCCAGAATGGAAAACAATTCCGCGGAGACCACCGTGCCGGTGAGACGCAGGGCCGTCTCTCCATGGCCGGTGAGATTGAACTCATGGCCCTCCGCGTATGCAGCCACATCCATCGTGTGCACTTGCTTGCGCATAGCGACCAATGCGCCTTGGGGATAAGCTCCGGTCACGCTGACCAGTTGGTCGGCTTTGGGATACGGCAGGGAGACCAGCAGTATGCCGTTGACGAGACTGAAAATTGCGGAATTGGCGCCGATACCGAGAGCGAGAGTGAGCACAGAGACGGCCGTGAAGCTTGGATATTTGCGCAGCATGCGCGCGCCGTAGCGCAAGTCCTGGACGACGGTTTCGAACCAGGGGAGGCCGCGTTGGTCGCGGACGGATTCCCTGGTTTGCTCGAGGCCGCCTAGCTTGAGAAGGGCGATGCGGCGGGCTTCAGCGGGGGACATTCCGGAGCGGAGGTTTTCTTCGATGGCTAATTGCAGATGGGAGGACAGTTCGTCGTCGAGGTCTTGATCGAGGCGCGCGCGGCGGAAGAAGGCGAGGAGGCGGGCGATCATGATTTGCTGGCCTGTTCTTCCGGCATGGTGAGGACACGAGTCATCACTAGAGAGAGCCTTTGCCAGTAGGCCGCGTCTTCGGAGAGCTGTTTACGGCCGCGCTTGGTGATGGAATAAAACTTGGCCTTGCGATTGTTGTCGGAGGTGCCCCATTCGGCGGCGATCCAGCCGCGTTGCTGGAGGCGGACGAGGGAGGCGTAGATGGTGCCCTGGTTGAGGAGGACTTGGTTCCCACTGACTTGTTCAATGCGGCGGGCGATGCCGTAGCCGTGAAGAGGGCCCATAGAGGCGAGGGTTTGCAGGACCATGAGGTCGAGGGTGCCCTGGAGAAGGTCGAGTTTGGAGCCGGTCATGGGGCCTCCTGTGTGATGGCCACAGGAAGATAGCATGGTTTGTGTGGGGATGCCACAGGAAAGAGAAGTGGTAAGGGGAAGTTTACAGTCGACAGGTTACAGTCAACAGTTTCGGAGATGACTCGGGAGACAAGGCGCGCCGGTTGAGATCCTTCGCTTTGCTCAGGATGACAACGATAGTGGGTGGCGCGCGGCAACATGGGTTACTCGTACCGGAGAGCGATCATGGGATCGACGCGAGAGGCGCGGCGGGCGGGTAGCCAACAGGCGACGAAACCGGTAATGAGAAGAACTATGGGGACGAAGGTGAGGGTCAAAGGATCGTAAGCGGAGACGCCCCAGAGCTGGGTGGCAATCACGTGGCCCAAGGCGGCGCTGGCGAGTAAACCGAGGGCGACGCCGATGCCCACGAGTTGGAGGCCCATGCCGATAACCATGGTGAGCACATCGGAGCCTTGTGCGCCCAGGGCCATGCGAATGCCGATGTCCTGAGTGCGGCGGGCGGTGGTGTAAGAGAGGACGCTGTAGACGCCGATAGTGACGAGGATGAGACCGACGGAGCCAAAAATAATCATGAGCATGGAGCCGAAACGCGGCCCGGCGTAGGAGAACTGGCTGATGTAGCCATCGAGAGAACCAACGAAGGTGAGGGCGGCGTTCGAGTCCGTGGCCCAGATTTCGTGGCGGATGGCGTTGCTCATGGCGAGGGGATCCTGCGCTGTGCGAACCAGAATGCCGCGAAATGCGGAGCCGGTGACGGTATAGGGAATCCAGATTTCCGGGTCAGGAGGATCCTGGAGTCCACGGTTTTTCGCATCGGCGACCTCACCTATAATCTCGAACGTGGGATCGGCGACCTTGTCTTCAAAATCGGCGAGTTGGGCAATGCGCACTTGCCTGCCGACGGGAATTTCACCGCCAAGGTATTTCTTGGCGAAGGTTTGGTTGACCACAGCGAGTTTGCGCGCGCCGTTTACTTCCGCCTCGGTGAATGGCCGGCCATAAAGGAACTGAAGTTTCAGGACCGAGAAGTACCCTTCGCTGCAGAGTTGGAAAAGGGCATTCCATTTATCGGAGTGTGTTTTGCCGGAGATATCGACATCGCTGGGGATGCCGCCGTAGGGAGGGAGAGTGCTGGTCTCCGTCGCAGCCACAACACCGGGGAGGGATTTCAAGCGCAGCAACAGTGGGCGATAGAAAGAGGTGACCTGATCGGCGGTCTTGTAGCGTTCAACCGGAAGGGGCAATCTCGCCACGAAGATATGATCCGATTGGAAGCCAAGATGGACGTCGCGAAGCGCCGCAAAACTGCGCATCAGCAGACCTGCGGCAACGAGAAGAGTGAGTGAGAGGGCGACTTCGAGAACCACTACAGCATTACGGAATTTAGCGTGACGGAAACCGCCGCTGAGGCCTTTGCCGCTGTCGCGCAGAGGCTCGTTCAAATCCTTGCGCGCGACCTTGAGAGCGGGGACAAGTCCGAAGATGAGCGCGGTGAGGATGGCCACACCCAGGGTGAAGAGCAGCACCGGAGCATTGAGGCGGATGACGGCCTCCGCGGGAATAATGTTTTGCGGCATCAAGGCGACGATGAATTTCAGGCCGGCCCAAGCTATCAGCGTTCCGACGGCTGCGCCGCCGAGCGCGAGGAGCAAGCTTTCGACCAGAAGTTGGCTAACCAAACGGCGCCGGCTGGCGCCCAGGGCGGAACGAATAGCAAATTCCTTTTCGCGCGTGGTGGCCCTGGCAAGAAGAAGATTGGCCACGTTGCCGCAGCCGATCAGAAGGAGCAAGCCCACAGCGGCAAGAACGATATAGAGCGTGGTGCGGAAGCGTCCAACGACCAAATCCGTGAGAGAGCTCACCTCGACGGTGAAGTGCTTCGGGTAATTCTTGGGATAGACGGCGGAAAGGCGGTTGGCCACGACGGTCAAATCCGCAATGGCCTCTTTGTGGGAAACGCCCGGCTTCAAGTGACCCAAGAAAAACCAAAAACGCGGAAAAGCCCCTGCAACAGCGGTGGTAACGACGGTGCGACTGGGCTTGTCGGGAATCCACATGTCGGCATCGCCCCAACCAAAGCGCGGAGGCATGATGCCAATGAGGGTGCGCGGCGTGGTGTTCAGGAGGAAGGTGTGGTTGAGGATGTTGGGGTCGGCGCCAAATTCTTTGACCCAAGTTTTGTAACGTAGCACGAAAACGGGCGGTGCATTCGGTTCGTAGTCGGCGGGTTGCATCACGCGGCCGAGGAGCGGAGTCATGCCCAGAAATTCAAAGGTGCCCGGGGTTACATAATTGGCGCGGAAGAGCTGGGTGCCTTCGCCGGAACGGTAGAGCACGTCCAGTTGGGCATTGGCGATGACGCGGTCAAAGACATGGTTCTGCTCTACGTAGTCCAGGAATTCGGGGCCGTTGAAGCCGGCGCGACCGCCGGGCTGGCTTTGTTCCGTGTCGTGGATCTGGATGGACATGTAGCGCTGCGCGTCGGGGTAGGGGAACGGCTCCATAAGGATGTTTTCGAGGACGCTGAAAATGGCGGTGGAGGCGCCGATGCCAAGCGCGAGAGTGAAGATGGCCACGATGGCAAAGCCCGGCGTTTTGCGCAGATTCCTTAGTGCATAGCGGATGTCCTGCCAGAGTGTTTCCATGGTGCCCCCGATTTAGCGATGCTGCGGCGGTGTCCTCTCTGCGTCGCTCCGTCCCCGGACCTAGCTGCTAGTCCGTGGATGGGAGGCAGCCTAGAGACGGACAGACTAATCTCCCTAATACCAAGTACGCAAGATAACGTAATTAGTTCGACGCCGGAGAGGTGAAAAAGGTGCCTAGGGGGGAGGAGTCGTACGGTGTCAGTTGTCAGTTTTAAGTTTCGGAGAGGAGGAAGGGTGAAGTTTGTGGTTACTCGTAGCGGAGGGCGACGATGGGATCGACTCGGGTGGCGCGGCGGGTTGGAGCGTAGGCTGCCAGGACCGCTACCGCGGTCAGTGCGAGCAGGGCGGTTGCGATGCTGGCGGCGCCGAAAGCCTGCACGCCGAAGAGCATGGAGTTGAGCAGTTTGGATACGGCATAGGCCAGAGGGATTCCGAGAAGGATGCCCACGGCGGTCAGGCGGGCGACATCGGCGAGGATCATCCAGCCGACGCGGATCGGTTGAGCGCCGAGCGCCATGCGCACGCCGATTTCCCTGGTGCGCTGGGTGACGGTGTAGGAGAGGAGTGCGTAGATGCCCATGGCCGCGAGCAAAGCCGCCAATGCACCGAAGGCCAGGGCGAGAAAGGCAATCAAGCGGCTGGGCGAGAGACGCTGGCTGATTTGTTCTTCGAAAGAGCGTACGTCGTAGATCGGCAGTGTGGAATCGAGTTCGCTGACGGTCTGGCGGACGGAGCTTGCGAGCGTGACGGGATCGCGGGAGGTTCGTAGGTAAAAGGTAAGTGATGTAATGGACTTTTCCTGGCGGTAGGGAGTGTAAGCGAAAGGTCCAACATTCTCGTTTACGTCTGAGTGATGGCTATCGCGCACGATGCCGACGATTTCCATATCCAAGGGGCCCGCACCACCGCCAAATCTCATGTGCTTGCCGAGGGCTTGAGCGTTGGGGAAAAACTGCTTGGCAAACGTCGCGTTAATAATGGCGACCTTGGGGGCGAGCGGGCCATCCTGGAGAGTGAACTCGCGTCCCTGAAGAAGAGGGATGCGGAGATTTGAGAAATGTCCGGGAGCGATGGCGTTCCGAAGAACATGGCGTGTACCGGCCAATTCCGGTGATTCGTCTTCGACGGTGACGTTGGAACCGCGATCCTCGTCAGCGACCAACGGCTCTTCGGCTGCGCTGAGAGAAAGGACACCGGGCAAAGAAGCAATTCTGTCTTCGAGTTGAGCGAAGAGGCCGAGGCTGCGCGTCTGGTCATAGCCGTTGAGGCGTGGCGCGATGGAGAATTGCAGGACGTGGTCGGAACGAAAACCCAGGTCGAGATGCTGCAGGTTGTAGAGGCTGCGGACGAAACCCCAGGCGCTGCTGACAAGAAGGAGGGTGAGGGCGACTTGGGAGATGACGAGGGCTTGGCGCAGCCGTGCGTGGGTAAGGCCGGAAGAGAGGGAGCCGGCTTGCTCTTTCAAGGTGGAAGCAAGTTGAACGCGAGTGGCACTCCAGGCAGGAGCGACGCCAAACAAGATACCGCAGAGCAGAGCGAGACCAGAAGTGAACAAGAGCACAGGGAAGTTGAGGGAACCCGAAAGGCCATCGGCGATCTGATTCATGGAGGCGAAATGGACCAGGGCGTTGCTCATCCAACTGGCGAACAGAAGACCTAGGAGCGCTCCGGCTGAGGAAAGCAAGCAGGACTCGATGACCAACTGACGGATCAGACGCCAACGACTTGCGCCGAGGGAAAGCCGAATGCTGATTTCCTTCTTGCGGGCAGCCCCGCGAGCGGTGAGAAGTCCGGCAACATTGGCGCAAGTGATAAAGAGGACGAGAGCGACCATGCCCATAAGCGCGAGGAGCTGCGGACGAGTGTCGTTTTCGAGGAGGGGACGGCCGCGCGCGCCGTCTCGAAGCACAATTTGCCGCTCTACAAACTTCTTCTTCTGCTGTTCCGTCATCCCACTATTCAGAGGCAATTCGTTTTCAAGCAAAGCGCGGTAGGTAGGGGCAAGCGCGGCGGCCGCTCGCATGCGCGAAATTCCCTGTTTCAAGCGTCCAATGAGTTTTATCCAATAGTCTCTGTGGTCGCCAAGGCCGTTCCAGGCGGGTGTGATCGCGGGCTTCATGGTAATGGGAATGTAGAGATCAGGAATCATGCCGAGTTGAATGCCATCGAAGCCGGGCTGAACGACGCCGACAACGGTCATCCATTGGTTGTTAACGAGGAGAGTTTGATTGAGGACTGCGGGATCTTCCGCGAAACGCTTGGTCCAATAACCGTGACTCAGGACCACCACGGGATTGCTTCCAGGAGAGGCCGCGTCTGAGGGAAACATCAAGCGTCCGAGGGCCGGGCGCACGCCGAGGGCATCGAAATAGTTGCCCGAAACGAGTTCTGCACTGGCACGTTCGGTTTGACCGCGAATGGCAACGCTAACAGGAAAATCGGCTTTAGCAGCGAGGCCCGCGAAGACCGAGTTGTGGTCGCGAAGCTCGGTGTACATGGGATAGGAGAAGGATTCCGAACCGTCGGCTTCATCGGAACTGACGTGTCCGCTGCGATCGCCGGGGGCATAGAGAAGAACCAGTTGCTCCGGGTGCGGGACAGGTAGTCGTTGCAGAAGAATCTGGCGCATGACAGAGAAGATGCCCGTGTTCGCTCCGATGCCGAGAGCGAGGGTGAGGACAGCGACGGCGGTGAAACCGGGATTCTTGCTGAGCATGCGCAAGCCGAAGCGGAGGTCTTGGAGGAGCGTTTCGATTCGCAGAGTAATCATGGGTGCGCCTCGGGGGAGAGTTTTAAGTTTCGGAGAGAGGGAAAGGAAGCCGGAAGTTTGGACTTTGTAGTCTGGAGTTCATGGTGCGCCTTGGGCGGAGGCTGGGGTGGTGGACTTTTCGCTGACGAGCCAGCCGTCGGCTAGTTGGATGATGCGATTGCCGTAGGTGGCGTTCTTTTCCGAGTGCGTGACCTGGATAATCGTGGTGCCGGAGTCATTGAGTTTTTTGAAGAGCTGCATGATCTCTTCGCCCTGGACGGAGTGGAGATTGCCCGTGGGCTCGTCGGCGAGAATGAGCTTGGGATTTTGGATGACCGCGCGGGCTACACCGACGAGCTGCTGCTGACCGCCAGAAAGCTGATTGGGGAAAAGATCTTTCTTGCCGACGATGCTGAAACGATCGAGAGCGTCGCAGACCAGACTGGCGCGCTCTTTTTGCGGGATATTTTTGTACGAGAGAGGAATTTCGAGATTTTCGTAGACGGTGAGATTGTCGATGAGATGATAGGACTGAAAAACGAAGCCGATGTTGTACTTGTGGAGTTCGTTGCGCTGTTTGTTGTTGAGTTTGTGGACCGGGTGATCGAGGAAATAGTATTCGCCGGACCAGGCGGAATCGAGCATGCCGAGGATGCTGAGCAGGGTGGACTTCCCTGCCCCGGAAGGCCCCATGAAGGTGACGAATTCGCCGGGGTGGATGTCGAGGGTGATGCGGCGGAGGACAAAGAATTTCTGGCCCCCGGCTTCGAAGGATTTGTCGATGTTTTTGAGCTGGATGAGAGGCGGCACGTTGGCTCCTTGGTTGGAAGTTTTAGGTTATCAGTCTTCAGTTTTAAGTTGCGGAGAAGAGAAAAAGCAAGCGGGGAGTTTGTTGTCTGTAGTTTTGGAGTTTCGGAGAGGAGAAACCCAAGGGAGGAAGGACCCACCCTTCACAGAAAGACTCGAACGGTGGGGCACCCTCAGGGGTGGTAGTTGGCAGTCGAGAGGTAATGGATGCGCTTAGTACTTTGGTTTTATGGCTGGACGAAGCGGAGGAGTAGGATGAGTATGAAGACAGGCCATTTTACGGCCGTGACGGAGATTTCCCATGAAACCCTCTCTCCGCGTGCTTGTTCGATTTGTGTTTTTCGTGATTGTTGCAGCGGTGGTGATGGTATGTGAAGGTGTGTGGGCACAAAACCCAGAGAAACCCGCCGAGCCCGCAAAGACGCAGAAACCATCCGGGCCGAAGAAACCGAAGCGCGCGTCGGGTTGGGTGAATACTAACGACTCGATCGTGGGGCTGGCGGCCCGGGGAGCACCGCGCGAGGCGGCGGCAGAGGCCGCGAAGAGTACGAGTGCTGAGTCCAAGGAAGCGAGCGGGGCTGTGGAGGAACCAGCGAGCAAAGCCGCAGAAATTGCCGTGGTGGAGAAGCAGATCCAGGAGAAGCAGAAACAGATCGTGCTACTCATGCGGTTGTTCGTGAAGGACGAGCGGCCTTTTTTGAACGATCCGGGGAATGCGAATGGAGATTCCGCCGCGCAGGAGCGGCGCAAGTACGAACAAGATGAATTGCTGTGGGAGACGGCGGAACTCGCGAGGCTGCGAGGAAGATTGCAGCAGTTAACGGCGGCGGGTAAGGAAAACGCGGCGGCGAAGCCTTAGCGGCTGCAGCGGAAAAGCGAAATTCGAAGGTCGAAATTGAGTGAGCCAAGATTGCGCGAGTTCCGCACCGCTCACATCGCAGGGAATCTTCACGCAGGGATAACCTCATCCTTGACCAGATGAAGACGGATCACACTCGGCTTGTCAACATCCGCGAAGTGACACGCGACCGCGTCTCGGAGCATGGACTTCAGTTCCTCAAGGGAATCGGCTTGGGAGAAGATGGAATGGTCGAGAGCAGGCCCCTCATAGCCACCTTCGGGCGATTCCTGTACCGAAAAAATGATTTCACTCCGGGCCATCCGAAAGCTCCCGTGGAAAGTATACGCCTGGTTTCGGCCCTCGCGTTGCTCTCGACAACAAGGTCGGAGTGGCGCGCATGCTGCGGGATCAGGTGAGGCGGCCTTGGCGGACGGTTAGGCCGGAGATGCGATCGATGCGCGGGCTGAAACCGATGCCGGGGGCTTGGAGGACTTGGATGGTGCCTTGAGGAGAGACGGTGACTTCTGGGGAAATGATGTCTTCGTGCCAGTAACGCTTGCTGGCGCTGACGTCGCCGGGGAGAGAGAAATTGGGGAGCGTGGACATGGCGATGTTGTGGGCGCGGCCGATACCGGACTCGAGCATGCCGCCACACCAAACGGGGATGGCGTGTTGCTGGCAGAGATCGTGGATGCGTTTCGCCTGGAGGTGCCCGCCGACGCGGCCTAGCTTGATGTTGATGATTTTGCAGGCGCCGAGGGCGATGGCGGCTTCGGCTTGCTCGTAGGTGTGAATACACTCGTCGAGGCAAATGGGGGTTTGCAGGTTTTTCTGGACTTCGACGTGGCCGAAGAGGTCGTCCCAGCCGAGGGGCTGCTCGATCATCATGAGGTAGAAGGCATCGAGTTGCTTGAGGACGGGCCAATCACCCTTGCGGTAGGCGGAGTTGGCGTCGACCATTAATTTGAGGCGCGGGAAATCCTGGCGGAGGCGTTGGACGGGCGCGAGATCCTTGCCGGGCTTGATTTTGATTTTGATGCGCTGATAGCCGGCGGCGAGTTCTGTTCTGACCGCGGCGACGAGCTCGTCGAGAGAATCTCTTATGCCGATGGAAACGCCGCAAGGGATTTCCTGGCGCTGACCGCCGATTAATTTCCAAAGAGGAATGTTTCTGAGTTTGGCTTCCGCGTCCCAGATGGCGGTTTCGACAGCGGCCTTGGCCATGTTGTGTCCGCGGACGTGTTCGAGGAAAGGCCAGACGTCGGCGGCGGAGGCTAGTTCCCTGCCCTTCAGCATGGGCCAAAGAAAATCTTTGAGGATGTGCCAGGCGGTGTCGGTGTCTTCGGGAGAGTAGAAGGGCGATTCACCGGCAGTGCATTCGCCCCAGCCGGAGACTCCGTCGACGCTGACTTCCGCGAGGAGGATGCGTCGCTTGGAGACGCGATCCATGCTGGTTTCGAAAGGGGTGACGAGTTCCAGATGGAGTTCGCGAAGGGTGAGGGAGTGGAGACGCATCGGAGTGTACGTATAGAATCGATAATATCGTAAAACGGGATTCCGGGGATTGCAGTGACGGGCGAGGGTTATCGGCGATCAGTCGTCACGAAATGATAGATAACAGCGAGGTCAGACAGGAGAGAAGGAGTAGCACAGTGTTCGCTGAGGGCACAGAGTGCACTGAGAAGAGTCAAGACGGATGGCTTACGCCACGCTGCATGGGCGGTGCGCCTTCGAGAACAAAAATACGCGTACAGGATTAGAAGTCGGAGTAGGGGGAAAGGCAATAGTCGGCGCCGGAGGGAGTGAAACGGACACCGGTAGCGGCGTAGCCTTTGGAGAACCAGTGGGTGAATTCGTCGCGAATGCGGGACTGGAGTTCGATGAGTGGGGAAGGAAGTGGAGGAGGTAAAGGAGGACTGGCAGCGCTCGCGGACTGGCCCTGCGCTACAGGGCTGGTCTGAAGACCCCCCGCTGCATTGTTTGGATGGACAACGGACGGTATAGGAGTGGGGAGATGGATAGTGGCGGGAGGATCAACGGGCTCGCGAGTCAGGTTGTTGATGGAGGCAATTACGCGAGGGGAGTCGAGATGCCATTCCGCAAGGAGGCGATCGGTGGGGAGGCCGCGGTGGAGTGGGCTGGTGGTGATGCCGTAGAAACTCGGGATGTAGCGGCGGGAGATGGCGCCGAGACGATTGAGATTGAAATGAGCGTTTTTGATTTCCAGGGGATCGAAAGTCCATTCGACGAGACGGATGCCGCGGCGGAGGGCGTCTTCGCGCTGGAAGAGTTTGAGGAGACGTCCGACGTGGCGATTGCGATGCGAAGGGAGAACGCCGGTCATGTGCGAGTGGAGATAGGGAGTGTGATCGTGAAGGCCGACGACAGCTTTGGTAAAGCCGACGAGGGTGTCGCCATCGAAGGCGCCAAGGACTTGGCCGCCCGTGTGATCGGCGACGACAAAGGTGACGTAGGGTTCGGTCTCGAGTTCACTGTCGGCCCAGATTTCGCGAGCGATTTGAACGCAGCGATGGAATTCGTCTAGGGAGTGGAGTGGGCGGATGGTGATTTGCATAGGAGTGGTCGGTAGTTGTTAGTCAGTAGTTAGTAGTTGTTTCGCTTGATCCCAGAGGGACTCCATTTGTGCGCGGGGGAGTTGGGCCAGGGTGGTGCCTTGTGCGCGGGCCATGCGTTCCATTTCGCGGAAACGGCGGGAGAATTTGGCGCTGGATTTCTTTAGGGCGATTTCGGGATCGAGATTTAGGAAACGGGAGAGATTGACGGCGACGAAGAGGATATCGCCGACCTCGGATTCGATGGCTGAATGGGAAAAGGAAGTGGAGGTGGGGGAGGAAGTAGAGGAGGTGGAAAAGGCGCCAGGGCTTGAAGACTCGCCCTGCGCTACAGGCGTGGCGGCTAGGGCGTGTTGGAGTTCGGAGGTTTCTTCCTGGAGCTTGCCGAAAATGCCATCGACATCGTGCCAGTCAAAACCGATGCGCGCCGCTCTGCGGGTGAGTTGATACGCCTCGAGGAGGGCGGGGAGGGTGCGTGGGATGCCGTCGAGGAGAGATTCGGAGGAGAAGCTTGAGGAAGTAGAAGAAACGGAGGAGGCCGTCGTTCCCTTTGCTTCCTTTCCGTCCTTCACTCCCTTTGCATCCTCCTTGGCTTGACGTTCTTCCCTTTTTATGATTTCCCAGTTGCGGAGGACTTCGGCGGCGTCCTTGGCACGCTTCTCGCCGAAGACATGCGGATGGCGGCGAATCATTTTTCCGTGGATTTCGTTGATGACGTCGGAGATGGAGAAGCGGCCTTCCTCGCAGGCGATCTGAGCGTGGAAGAGAACCTGGAGGAGGAGGTCACCGAGTTCCTCGGCGAACTTTGCGTCATCGTAGCTATCAAGTGCGTCGAGGACTTCGTAAGCTTCTTCGATGAGGTAGGTGCGGAGTGTGGCGTGGGTCTGCTCGCGGTCCCAGGGGCAACCGTTGGGTGCGCGGAGGCGTTCCATGATGGCCACAAGCTTTTCGAAGGCGTCGCCAACACCCGTCCCCGCATGCGAATCCGGCCCGTGGGGCGCCCGGGGACGATGCGCGGATTTCGATTTGTGCGTTCCGGGAGTGTGGCGTTTGGAGAGTTTCCGCTTTGTCTTGCGGGGAGCCATGAATTGATCCGAAAAAAATGAGATGAATGAATTACTTTACGAGGAGACGGCGGGTTTGACAAGCAATGCGAGGGAGCAGGGGAGCAGGAAAAAGTATCGCCGCCCCGCTGGGGGGAGGGGCGGCGACGTGTCAGGG
>JBAVHY010000395.1:0-4458 GCA_049686315.1 Candidatus Acidiferrum sp.
GGCTAGCGCCCTTTACAAGGATACGTTCGTTCAAGAATGGCAGGTCAAATACAGCCAGAATCCCATCCTGAAAGAAGAGCCATTGGCACTCTCGCCAATGGTCTTTGTGTTCTGGGACGAGCGTTACCAGGCATTCCTTCCGAAGTACAAAACGGCTTCGTTTGCTACGCTTGGCCAGGCATTGCAGGAAAAGGGCGGCTGGGAAAGCATTGCGCAGAAGCCCGAGTGGGGCTTGTTTAAGCTGGGCCATACGCACCCCAATGAGTCCAACTCCGGACTCATGACCATCGTCCTTGCGGCATACTCGTACCAAAAGAAGACAAAAGATTTGGAATTAAAGGATGTTGTGGATGTCGGTTTCCAGAACTGGCTGCAGAATTTCGAGCGGGGTGTCAGTGGCCTCTCCAACAGTACTGGAAATATGATGCGGGAGATGGTCCTAAAGGGCCCTTCCTCGTACGATGCCCTGATTGTGTACGAAAGCGTTGCCATCGATTATCTGAAAAATGCAGAAGGGCGTTGGGGCCAACTTCGCGTTGTCTATCCCGAGTACAACGCGTGGAACGACAATCCCTACTACATCATCGATGCTCCATGGAGTTCCAAAGATCAGCGCAAAGCCGCCGAGACCTTTTTGCAATTCTTGTTGAGCGAACCAATTCAAAAGGAGTCGCTGAACCACGGTTTTCGTCCTGCGAATCCCAGTGTTCCGGTCAAATTCGCGGATAGTCCCTTCGTCAAATACGCGGACTACGGCATAAAAGTGGATTTGGGGAAGATTTGCGATCCTCCGCGAGGTGAAGTTGTTAACAATTTGTTGCAGAGTTGGCAGCGCAGCCAGGGGAATCGCTAGGCCAGAAAAGTCCGCCGGCGTAGAGTAGAAGAGCGTAAAGCGAAAGGGGAATCAAGCCCATGTGGCAAAGGTTCGCGAATCTCATCCGTGGTTTTTTCGGCCTGTTCGTCTCCGGCCTGGAAAGGCAAAATCCGGAAGCGCTGCTTGAAGTGGAGACCGAAAATCTTCGCAAGCAGATTGCCCAGTACAATCAGGGGCTCGCCTCGCATGCCGGTCTTTGCGAGAGCCTGATGAGCCAGGTTCGCAAGCTCGAGGGCGAGGAACGCGACCTTAAAGCCAAGACTTCCGCCAATCTTCGTGCGGGCAACCGAACTGCCGCCGGCCAATACGCCCTCCGGCTTCAGACGGTCACCCGCGAACTGGAAGAGAATCGAAAGCAGCTCGAACAAGCGGAGACAACCTACAAGGATCTGCTGAAAGCGCGCGACGTTGCCGTCAGCAACGCTCGAAGCAAAATTGAATCCCTCAAGTCCAGCATCAGCGACATGAAGATGAAGCGCGCAATGGCCGAGCTTACGGAGATGGCATCGGGGATGATCAGTTCGATTGGCGGCTCCGGCGACACTCTCGATCGCCTCCAAACCATGGTCGAGGAAGAGCGCAACAAGGCCGCAGGCCGCGCCCGCGTCGCGCGGGACTCCATGGACATGTCAGGTGTCCAATTGAAGGAATCGGAGCAAAATGCACTGGCCGATCAAGCCCTTGCGGATTTTGCGGCCAAGGAAGGGATCGCTCTCGAGCCCGCGGCTTCGAGCAATGCTGGCTCCGCGGGAACCGACGCTCCAGCTAAGACGATGGGCCCGCAGACTGAAAAGACCTGACTTTGCGCTAAACTGACTTCGCCGTGTGGAGATATCTCAAGGCAGCTTTCCTGGTTGGTGCGGATGTACCGGCACTCGGCCGTGTCCCCGTAAACGTGCTCGCCAGCGCTGCATTTTTTATTTTGGGCTTCGGCAATCCAGGATTCTGGCTGCTGGGACTCGCTGCCGAAGCTACTTTCTTGCCTTCGTTGGCATTCAACAAGCGTTTTCAGAATTACGTGGATGCCATGGAACGGCAGTTGAGCAGCGGCGATTCGCAGGTGAAACGTACCGCTTTGGTTCAGACTCTGCCGCCTGAAGATCGCAAACGAATTGAGGCGCTTGACCGCAGGTGCGCCAAGGTCCTCGACGTCTATCGAAATGCCCAAGCGGAAGAATTCTTGATCGAAACCAATCGCGAAGCTCTCGATAATCTGAAGTGGGTTTATACCAAGCTGCTTATCGCGCGATTTCACTTGTTAACTGCGGGAACCGACGATACCGCCGAGAGCCTGCAGCGGAAAATACTTTCACTCGAAAAGGATCTGCAGGATTCACAGGAAACACCGGCGCTCCGCCAGTCCAAAGCTGCGACGCTGGATATTTTGAAGCGCCGGATCGCAAACATTGAGCGCCGAGGGCAATCTCTGGAAGAAGTTGAGAGTGACCTAACTCGTGTGGATTCCCAAGTGGACCTGATTCTTGACAATGCCGCCATGCAGGGCAAACCGCAGACTATTTCCACGGACCTGCAGCTTGCCAGCGATTTGGTCGGTGGCGGTTTGTTTGGCGAGGCCGAGTCCGCCGTTGCCGATCTGGATCGTGACTATGGCCAGCCGCGAACCTCGGGAAAAGCCACGGTTAGCGGGACCACATGAGCGAGACCTCAGTCCCGGTGCCACCTGTGGCATTGCGCATTCCGCCGCAGAACCTTCCCGCCTGGGCGCAATCGCTCATAGAGCGCTACGAATCGAACGCAGCAAGTCAGTTCCTGCTGTATGGCAATATTGCCGATTCCGTTTTGTTGCAGACGGCCAATGGGCTCCGGCTTGGCGCTCTCTCCGATTTTCTTCTTTCTGCCTTGCTCACGCGTTTTGATGTCGTGCTCAGCTATGACCTCGGGAATGGCATCCGGGTTGAGAAGGGCGCAGAGATGTTCTCGAAATGGCCGGCGTTTCAGGAGAGTCAGAAAGATTGGAAATCGCCACGTCCGGCGGTTGAGACCCTCACACGCTACTTCCGTTATTGTGCCAATCTCAAGCGTTTGAATCAGCCCACGGCACAAGTCGGTTGCATCATCAAGAACGCCGATCTGCTTGTTCCTCCGGCACCCGGGGGGCTCGACTACAATTTGAACGCGCTTGCTTCGCTCATTCGCGATTGGGCCAATGAATCGCTTCTAACGGACCACGCTCTTGCTACCTTTCTGATCTCGGAAAATATCAATGATCTCCATCCGCTGATCGTGAACAACCCACGCGCCGCTCGAGTCAAGATCGACTTACCTACCGTCCCACAAATCGCTGAAACGCTGCAGCAGTTCGCCGCGGGTTACAGCATTGCGATGTCAGAGGTGGGAAAGGACATCGCCGGCGCAGCGGAACAACTCGCCGGCACCACACTGAGCGCGATGGAAAGCGTCGTCAAGACGAAGCAGCATCGCAAGGAACCGCTGGTCGCCGATGACCTCGCCAAGATCAAGAAAGAGCTCGTCGAGAACGATACTAATGGCCTCATTGAATTCCTCGAAACCAAGCGCACCCTGAACGACGTCTACGGCCTCGATTCCATAAAGGCATGGTTGCGTCAGGATATTGAACTCTGGCGCAAAAACGATACAGCCGCCCTCCCCAAGGGCTATCTCTTATGTGGACCCGTCGGCACCGGTAAAACGTATCTTGTCGAATGTCTCGCTGGGGAAGCAAGCGTTCCCGTTGTGAAACTGAAAAATTTCCGAGACAAGTGGGTCGGTAGCAGCGAGGGCAACCTTGAAAAGATTTTCCGACTGATCCATGCCCTGGGCCGCTGCTACGTGTTCATTGATGAAGCCGACCAATCGCTGGGCCGCCGTGATGCTTCGAGCGGCGATTCTGGCGTCAGCGGACGAATCTATTCCATGCTGGCCGAAGAAATGGGAAGCAGTTTGAACCGGGGAAGTATCATTTGGGTGCTGGCCTCCAGCCGGCCGGATCTTATCGAGGTCGATCTTAAACGCCCTGGCCGCGTCGACGTCAAGATTCCGCTCTTCCCCACTTCCACCAAACAGGAGAGCTTTGATCTTCTCCGAATGCTCCTCAGAAAGCGAGGCATGAATCTTCCCGCGGACACCTTCTTGAGCTTGGAGCAGATATTACCTTTGCTTCTCACGCCGGGCGCGGCCGAGGCCCTGGCGGTCAAGATCTACCGGCTTGTCCGGACGAGCGGTCAGCCACTCGAGCATGTCCTGCCGTCCTCGCTGCGCGAGTACCAGAATCCCGTTTCTCCGGATGTCATGCAGTTCCAGATTGGTCTCGCCGTCACCGAAGCTTCTGACCTCGAATTTGTTCCAACGCTTTTCCGCCCCGCCGCAAAAGGACGATAAGCTGAAATTCTTGTGCTACACCTCCCGCGCCTGGCTGGTAGATGCTTTCAACCAGGATTTGCGGCCGAAGCGAAACGGCTGTGGATATCCCGGGATTCGGGATACCCACAGTCTCAATCTGATGTTTAGTCGTCGAGGTCGCGGGGTGTGCCTTCCTTCACCACGCGAAGCGCGGTTTCGAAAATGGTCGCCTGTCTCGACTTGTACGATGCGGTCTGCAAACG
>JBAVHY010000396.1:0-15018 GCA_049686315.1 Candidatus Acidiferrum sp.
GCTTTTTAGTTGTCGAGGCGTTCTTGGGGTTTGCATTTCCCGGCTTTGCGCCGTCGTTCTTGGGTTTGTAGTGGCCGACCTTTAGGTCGGCCGAGCGGCAATGGCGCAGCGCTATCTTTTTGTCATCCTGAGGTCGCGGCGTCTTTTGCCGTGGCGGAAAGATCTCAACTTAGAATGTTTCTCACACGCGCTTGTCGGGTAACGGAACCATGAAAATCGGCATTCTCGCCATCCAGGGTGACTTCCAAGCCCACGCCGCCATGTTCCATCAGCTCCGCGCGGAAACGGTAGAGGTCCGCGCCGTCGCCGATCTCGACGCCTGCAACGGCCTCGTCCTCCCCGGCGGCGAGAGCACCACGCAACTGCAATTCCTCCAGGAGGAAGGCCTCTACGACGCCATCCGCAAATTCTCCGCCAACGGCGGCGCCATCTTCGGGACGTGCGCCGGCGCCATCCTCCTCGCCACTCACGTGAAAAATCCCGCCCAGGATTCCCTCAAACTACTGGACATAACGGTTCTCCGCAATGGTTACGGCCGCCAGATGGCCAGCGATGTCTTCTTCGGCCCTTCTTCCCTCAAGAAAGATCCTCTGGAAATGGTCTTTATTCGTGGCCCTATCATCGAGAAAGTCGCCCCCGGCATCGAGGTCCTCGCCAAGCATCAAGGCAAGCCGGCCCTTGTTCAGAAAGATCACATTCTCGCCGCCACCTTCCACCCCGAACTCACGGGCGACACCACCGTCCATCAGCATTTTCTGCGTCTGGCGTCAAACGGTTCAGCCCCCCAAAAACCCCGTCGCTAGCTCGCATAACTCCGGATCGGTCTTGAACTTTTGAACTCTCGAACTCCTGGACGTCTCAGAATCTGCATACTGCTCGCGGATTCCCTTGCCCCCGCGCTACAATTTCTCTGTGCCCCCTGCTGAAAAGTTCCGTGTCCTCTTCGTCTGCTTCGGTAACGCCTGCCGCAGCCCCATGGCGGAAGCCATCGCTCGCCACAACGCCTCCGACCTCATCGAGCCCTCCAGCGCTGGTCTCTATCCACTCGGACGCATCGTTGAACTCACGCAGCAGACGCTTCTCGCCAACGGCTATTCCGCCGAGGGCCTTTCGTCCAAGCCGCTCCGCCTCGAAGCAGTGGACAACGCTGACCTCATCGTCAACTTGTCCGGACAACTCGGCAACCTTGTTTTCGCAAACCGCGCCAATGTGGAAGACTGGAATGTTGAAGATCCCTATGGCGAAGACTCCGCCACTTATCAGAGAATTCTAGAGGAGATCGAATCTCGAGTCCTATCGCTTGCTGGACGGCTCAGAGCCGATCAACGAAACGCCAACTCTTAGATTTCACCGGAGACTCTTTGCGCCGCGAGAAAACCAGTGTTTCACAAGAAGATTACCTTAAGGCCATCTGGGAGATGCTTGAGGAGGACCAGGTTCCTATCAGTGCACGTCTCGCCGAAGAGCTCGACGTTACTCCTCCCGCCGTCACCGCTGCGGTCAAACGCATGGCTCGCGACGGACACGTTAAGGTCCAGCGCGGCGGTCAGATCCTTCTCACCTCCAAAGGCCGCAAAGTTGCACAGCATCTCATGCTTCGCCATCAGCTTGCCGAAATGCTTCTCACCGAGGTCATCGGCCTTCCCTGGGCCAAATCTCATGCCGAAGCCGAGCGTCTGGAGCATGCCATCTCTCCTGAAATCGAGGCCCTGCTCCTAAAACGCTTTGCGAACCACAAAACCTGTCCCCATGGCGTCCCCATTCGCGGCGGTGTCGCTCAAATCCGCAAGCTCGGCGGCGTTCTTCTCTCCGAACTTCGTCCCGGCGATTCCGCTGTCATCCTCAGTGTTTATGAGAAGGACGAAGGCTTCCTCCATTTCCTGGAAGATCTCCGCCTTCTTCCCAGTAGCAAGCTCGAAGTCCTCCAGCGTGGCTACGACGAGACCCTCACCCTCCGCGTCGCCTCCAAGACCATCCATCTCGGCAAAACCGCCACCTCCCGCATCTGGGTCCGCCGCGCCACCAACTAGTCGCACTCACCGCCCTCTTTGTCATCGTCCACATTTTTTCCAAGAGAATTGAGCCGAGCGCTCTCCCGGATGCATTACGACTGCGCGGCGCGTTCGAGTTCCGCGATGTCGAGTTTTTTCATTTTCAGCATGGCCTGCACCGCTTTCGGATGTTTAAGCAACTCGGGCAGCTTCGCAGGCACGATCTGCCACGAAAGCCCAAATTTGTCTTTGAGCCAGCCGCACTGACTCTCGCGGCCGCCCGCCGAGAGCTTGGACCAGTACTCGTCCACTTCCTGCTGCGTGTCGCAGCGCACCACAAAGGAAATTGCCTCGGTAAACTTGAACATTGGCCCGCCATTCAATGCCGTAAACTTCTGCCCGTCGAGTTCGAACGCAATTGTCAGCATGCCGACCTTTGGGCCGGGCATGTCGTCGGTCTTGCGTAGCCCATCGAGACGGCGCGAGTTCTTGAACACGGTCAGGTAAAACTCGACAGCCTCCTCAGCGTTGGAGTCGAACCAGAGAAATGGGGTAATGCGGGGATTGTTTTGAAGAGCGCTCACGGCTGTGACCTCACCTCTCCTCCGAAATTCTTGCTGCCTTACCAAGGGGCGGAGGCTAGCGGCAAGTTCCGTATTGTAGCCATGCATTACTTGCAAAATGCAAGTAATATGATATCGTTCTTTGCCACCTAGCCCTTGTCGTCCAGCAGTTTCTTCAACCTTGCATACCCCGTCCGGCTCACCGGCAATTTCACGCCATTCGTCAATATTGCCACCTTGCTGTCTTTCCCGTACGGCTCAATCCGCGCCACTCGCTCCAGGTTCACCACGTACGACCGGTGTATCCTCACGAACAGCGCCGGGTCCAGCGCCATCTCCAACCCCGAGATCGTCTGCTGCTTCAGATGCTTCTTCCCCTCGCTCGCCAAAGACACGTAATCGTCCAGCGCCTCCGCGTAATCCAGCTTACCCACCGCGATCAGGCTCACTTTCGTCCCGTCCTTCACCACAATCCTCTCCGCAAACTGTCCCGCTGGCCGTGCCGTTGCCGCCAGTTCCGCCGCGTCCACCGCTTTCTTGCCTTCCAGGATCTTCGCTCGTTCCAGAGCCGCCTCGAACCGTTCACGGCTGAATGGCTTCAGCAGGTAATCCACCGCGTGCACCTCGAACGCTTTCATCGCGTACTGATCAAACGCGGTAACAAAGATTACCGCCACGCCTTCGCGCTCGATCAGTTCCAAGACGTCAAATCCCGTCAGCTTCGGCATCTGTACATCCAGGAACAGCAGGTCCGGCTCGAATTCTCCCGCCGCCTTCACCGCTTCCATCCCATTCCCGCATTCCCCCGCGATCTCGATCTCCGGATGGCTGCTCAACATTTCCCGCAGCAGTTTCCGCGCCAGTTCCTCGTCGTCCACGATCAGCGCTTTCCACTTCCGCTTCGCCCCGTTCACTTTGCCTTCTCCGTCTCCGCCGGGAATGCTAGATTCACCCGAAATACTTCGTCCTCCGCCTTGGCTTGGAGTTGCGCTTCCTTCCCGTATCGCGCTTCCAGCCTCCTCTGTACATTTTTCAACCCCACCCCGTTTTTCCGCGAACTCCCCGCTTCCGGGTCCCACGAATTCTCCACTATCAGCGACATCCGGTCCCCGTTCCTTGCCGCCTGCAGCCGGATCCATCCTCCTTCCGCCATCTGCGCGATTCCGTGCACCACCGCGTTCTCAAACAGAGGTTGAAGAAGCAGCGGGGGCAGAAGGCACTCCTTCGCCTCCTCTTGAATTTCTTCCTTCACCGTCAGCCGCTCCCCAAACCTCACTTTCTCGATCGCGCAGTACTTCTCCAGCAACCCCACCTCTTCGCTTAGCGGAATCAGCGCCTTTTCTCCCATTCCCAGCGTCAGCCGCAGAAAATCCGCCAGCGATATGCACATCTCCCGCGCTCGCGCGGGGTCGATGCTCGTCAGCGCGCTGATCGAATTCAGGCTGTTGTACAAGAAGTGCGGATTAATCTGCGCTTTCAGCGCGCTCAGCTCGGCTTCGCGCGCGCGTATGCTCGATTCAAGTGCCCGCGCTTGCGCCTCATTACTCGCCTTTTGCGCGATCAGCGCGTACTGAACCGCCACGCTCAGCAGGTAATAAAAGAATCCCGCCGCGAACATCATCCCTGTTTTCAGAACGTAATCCCCGTAGATCCCTCGCCATCCCTCGATGGCATCGAATTGCCGCGCGACAATTACGCCTATCTTCACCCAAAAAAATGTCAGTACCAGCGCGGCCAGCACGTGGGTCAGAAACAACCGCCAGAACGGCGTGCGCGAAAGCGGCGCTGTGCTGCAGGAGAAACCCGCGGATGCCGCGCTGACTTGTGCCACCGCCGAAAGCACCGCCGCCAACGCCAGCGCGTGCGTCCATGTCGGAATTCCGGGTGACCTCAGCTGCGTCGTTAGGACCAGGGTGAAAAAGATCCATCCCAGCCAGAAAATGATGTGCTGCGCTCGACTTGTGGGGATCACCCTCATGGTGCTTTCTAGTTCCGCACCGTAATCCCGCCAAAGACCGCACGGCCCCGCAAGATCAACCTCTTCCTCGGCGGCGCCCCGGGAACGTCCGGCAGAGGTGGCCGCGTTTCGTCTGTGTATCCTCCGAAGATGCTCTGGCCTTGGTACACAACTGTCCAGCGGTCGGGAACCGTGATCTCAATCCCACCGAAAGTCGCGTCCACCATCAACACGGCTTCCTCGCCTTCAATATCCGCTGAACGAAAATCCGCCTCTACTCCTCCGAATATTGCCGTGATGCTCCCGCCCACAAAGTTATTTGTATGGACGCGCCGTTCCACCCCGCCAAACATTGCAAACTCGTTGACCGAATTTGGCCCTCCCGAGGACGCGGGCGGCAGTTTAGGCATCTCGAACTTGCTCCAAATCAGTGTCACTCCCACTCCAATCAGGACCAGCGGCCACAGTTCCCCCCAAGACAACCTTGTGTAACCCAAATTGTTTCCAAGTAGCACCACGCCCACCAGCGTAAGCACGACCCCAAACACCCGGTTGCATCCTTCGTACACCTTGATGAGCCCGACTACGATCAGCACCAGCGGCCAGAACCTCCACAACCGTTCTCCCGATATAATCCCCATGTGAGCCAGCAGCACTAAGCTCCCGATAACAATCAGTACGAGACCCGGCACCATCCCGCTAGGTCTCCCCTCCATCCGCTTTGTCATGCGCTCGTGGATTCCCTCGTGAATCCCCTGATGGATCCGCTCGTGCAAGTCCTTGCTGAACTTTTCTGGGTCGAATTTTTGCGAATCGCTCACTCAGCTCTCCCGCCGGTCCCGGCACCCCTGATTTGTCGCTCAAGGCTCAAATCTTTTCTCCTGACCCCATCTCCCCTGCAATGTCGCTTACTCTTCCGGATCAACTCCAGCAGCGGCACACCAGCGTTCCAATGATCGGCAGCCAACGCAAAATAGCGCTCACGTGGGGTACCAAGTATGTCTGAACATAATCCATGCCCATCTGCATTTCCACAAGCGCGATTCCGATTCCTGCCACCCATCCAACACTCACCTGCCACCGATCCCGTTTCTCTTGCTCTCTCGCTTCGATCCCCATTGCCTGCCTCCAGGTAGCCTTCTCGGCTGCCCACACTCAGGCTAAAGCCACCCCTTCCGTCGCCGCACGTCCGAATCGGTGAACGTCACCCCTGCATCGGCGAATGCCGCCAACCCGCCGGTTGATGTCCTCGCCCTCTTACCCCTTGAAATCAAACCCAAACCTGACTATCGTGGGCACACGTTCCCAACTCCTGACCCAACCAGGTATTTATGGCGGGTCTTATCTCGAAGAGGTGCACATGTCCGGCATTTCCCAGCCCTCGCCTCGCTCCACCGCGCCGAGCCACCATTGGTTCCTCTACGTTGTTCTAGCTTTCCTCGGCGCTCTCGTCACTTTCGCCGGTGCGCGCGCTCAGCAAAAGGCTTCCGATGACGCCACCTTCCGCAAGTTGATCGATAGCTATTGCGCCGCCTGGAGCTCCGGCAACACCGCCAACGCCGCAAAGTTCTACGCTAAGGAAGACAACCTGACCTTCTACGACCTCTCTCCCTTTTCCTACAGTGGCTGGAAGGAATACGACGCCGGGGTACATAAAGAGTTCCTCGACAACGTCGAATCCCTCTCTCTCACTGCGGGCAAAGAACTAAAGGTCACGCGTCACGGCATCATCGCCTGGACCACCGTTCCCATGCACCTCACCGCCAAAATGAAGGGCGGCCAAACCATCGACTCGCCCGTCCGCTACACCGGCATCTGGGAAAAGCGCGGCAAAACCTGGCTCCTCGTCCACGAGCACCTTTCCGTCACCTTGGGCGGATAGAGGAGTTGTAAGTTCTAAGTTTTCAGTAATAAGTTACTAGCGACCGTCGTCTGCCAGGGCGCGACTCGGTGCCCCAGGGCCGGTGTTGCACCTGGGTTCTTGGTTTTTCCTCAGCCAACGTACAAGGGACCGCCTTCTTCTTGCCCCGACCTTCGAAGGGAGCAGTTTCGTGGTATCGATTCTTGCACTTAAAACTTATAACTTATAACTTACATGTGGCACATGCTCCAATTCTACTGGCTCTCCTCGCGCGGCTACCGCCTTCGCCCCTGGGATAGCCCCTACATCCAATGGCGATTCGAAACCTTCCTTGGCAAGGAAGCCGCCGATCTCGACGCCAAAAAGTTTCTCCAACTCTCCTGGAAGTATCGCCACAACTTAAAATCCTTCTCCAATTGGGCCGCAGGCCGCCGCCGCGCCCAACACCTCCACTCCTGATTCCTGGGTTCCTGATATCAGATATCTGATATAATCTGATATCCCTCTACACACAACGCCATTCTCACCGCACCCAGGCGTATAATCGCTGCAGAGGTCCGAGGATCATGTCCACACTCCAGATCCTCCAAAGCGCCCCCGCCCTCCACGAAGCCCTTTGGTGGGAACCCGAAGCGAACAACCGTGTCCATTGCTACCTCTGTCCCCGCCACTGCCACATCGGCCACGGCCAATCGGGTTTCTGTTTCATCCGCGTCAATCAGAACGGCAAACTCTTCAGCCTTGGTTACGCCTCTCCTGCCGCTCTCCAGGTCGACCCCATCGAAAAGAAGCCACTCAACCATTTCCTCCCCGGCACGCGCATTTTCAGCATGGGCACCGCCGGCTGCAATATGGGCTGCTTCTTCTGTCAGAACTGGGACATCTCTAAATCACACCACGATCAGGTCCACTCGAGGCACGTTCCCCCCGAAGACGTTCCCCTTCTCGCAAAAGAATATGGCTGCGACTCCCTCGCCTTCACCTACAACGAACCCACCATCTGGGGCGAATACATCATCGACATCTGCAAAGCCGCCAAGCTTCACGGACTCAAGACCGTCATGGTCACCAACGGCTACATCACCTACGAAGCCTTCCACGATATCTACGATCACATTGACGCCGCCAACGTCGACCTCAAAGCCTTCACCGAAAATTTCTACGGCAAAATCACCCTCACGCATCTCCAGCCTGTTCTTGACACTCTCAAATGGCTGAAAAACGAAACTCCAGTGTGGTTCGAGCTCACCAACCTTATGATTCCCACCCTCAACGACGATCCCGCCGAAACCCGCAAGCTTGCGGAATGGATTCTCGCCAATCTCGGCCCCGATATTCCCTTGCACTTCACAGCCTTCCACCCGGACTTCAAGCTCCAGGACAAGCCCCCCACTCCTCCCCAAACCTTACACCGCGCCCGCCAGATCGCGCGCGAAGCCGGCCTGCACTACGTTTACGAAGGCAACATTTACTCCGAAGCGGCGAACACCTATTGCCCCCACTGCAACGAACTCCTAATCCGTCGCTCCTGGCACAACGTCCTCGAAAATCACCTCAGGGCAGGGAACTGTCCCCGTTGCGCCAACCCAATCCCCGGTCACTGGTCCAGATCCTCCCGTACTTCATAAAACCGCCATCCTGAGGGTGGAGCCTTTCTCTTAGGCTCCCTTATTGGGTTACATCCACAAATGCATTTGAGGGTGCCCCACCCTAGGTTTGTTAGGGTCGGCTCTTACGCTCTAATGACACAAACCCTCCTCTCCTCACTCATCTGTCTACATTCCTTTAAGGGGTCGGAGCCCAAGCTCCGACATAAACTGTCGAGCTCATTTGGGCTTTTGGCCCTGAGGACTCTCCTCTTCTTCCCACCCTTGCCACTCCACCCATCTCCCGTCAAACTATTGTGACGCATCTAAACAAGGAATCCGCCCATGCCCGACTCCATCGAATCTCAAACGATTCCTCGCGAAGAATCCCGCGCCTCTTCCCCCTCCCGTTTTCAGTGGCTCAACTGGTCCAGCCTCTTCCTCGCCTTCATTCAAAGCGTCTGCAGCACCTTCATCGCTCTTCACGGAATCCGATTTCTTGTTGGCATTGGCGCCGTAGTCCTCGCCTCCTCCGCCTGGAATCTCGCGGAGCGTCTCCACGTCGCGGCCATTCGCGTCCCCATGATGCTCATCGCGCTTATCGGTGCGCTCCTCAACCTCTTCGCACTCTGGCAAGTGCGCAGGCTCCGTCGTCGTTCCGCGTCCGCCTGGCGGCAGCAGCCTCTCACCCCAGGCAAACGCCGCGCCGAAGCCCTGCAGCTCACCCTCTCTCTGTTGACTCTTGTCTTGTTATTCGCCGAATGGGTCGCCCACTTCAAACTCTTCCACACCCTCTAGCAGCTTTGTTGTCTTTCAATTTAACTCCAAACTAATTCGACTCCTTTGTAGCGCCGGCATCCTGCCGGCTCTTCGGTCTCTCTTGTAGGATCCGCCTTTCGAGGCGGACCGCCAACTCAACAACACTTCAAGCCAATCTTCCGCCGTCTTTGTGGACCCCACGGGTCCTCTCCTTATTCTTTGATGTAGCGCTGCTTTCATGCCAGCATTTTGGTGTCTCTTCGCCTTTCTAGACCCATGCCTTCCAAACCCACGCAGTACTCCGTCACGAGTCACAAATCACGAATCACGTGTTCCTCCTCCCGCAATCACCGCCATCAACCGCTGATGCAGCCTCTCGCTGTACCCCACCGGCAACTCATACGTCCGCTCATCCGCCGTCAGCAACAAAATATTCCGCGTCGAATCCAGCACCGCCGAGCACACTTCGCAGCTTTCCAGGTGCCGCTCCACCCCCGCCAGCATTTCCAGATCCAGTTGCTTGTCCAGGTAGCCGGAGATTTGTTCCCAAACGTGTTTGCATTCCAGGTTCATTGGAGCCACCTTCGGAAGAATCCTCCACGCGCCGGCTTGCCCTGCTTGCCCCGAGCTTCGAGGGGACCTTCGAAGGGCGCCTCGCTCTTCAGGTAAGGCGCCAGCGTCTTTTGCAGCATCATCCGTGCCCGATGCAACCGCACCTTCACCAGCGTCACATTGATCCCCAGCGCCGCTGCGGTCTCTTCCTGATTTAATTCCTCGATATCCCTCAGCACAAACACTTCACGGTATTTCTCCGGAAGCATCCCCACCGCTTCGCGTAACTTCTCCTTCAGTTCCTTCCGCTCCAGCGCCTCCAGGGGGATCTCTCTCCAATCGGTCAGTACCGCCGGAGTGTAGTCTCCCTCGCTGTCCTCCATGGATTCGTCCAGTGAATTTTCGGCCGTCGCCTTCGCTTTCCGTAGCCGCTTCCTCGCCTCATTCATCGCAATCGTCACCAGCCACGTGCTGAACTTTGCTTCGCCCCGGAAGCTCTTCAAGTTCCGGTAGGCACTGATCATCGTTTCCTGTGCCCCGTCTTCCGCCTCCGCCTCATTTTTCACAATCGCAAATATCGTCACGTACACGAGTTTCTCGTACGGCCGGATGAGTTCATGGAACACATCCTTCTCCCCGCCAAGCACCCGGGCGATCAACGATGCCTCATTTGCCGCTGTGATCTTCATCCCGTCTTATTCGAATCTCTTCATTACAACCGATGCCTCAGCATACCCGAAGGGTCTCAACCCAGTGCGTCTTGCCCACCACCGACAAACCTCTCTATGAGAGTTCTAAACCCTGCAAAGGTAACAGCGATTCTCTGCCGGTTTTCCGCCTCCCCCCTACCCCCTCCTTTTCCACAGCCCTTTGATTTACTTCCTTTTCTTTGCCTTCCGGTGTAACCTTCCCCCACCCCCGGACTCACAGGGGGGCAATCGCTTTTCGGCCACTTGGGTTCGCGAGCCTTGACGGGACTCCAGCCATCTCTGGAATCTCGCGTAACCCTGCCGGCCATCTCCCACTCTGGCTTAGCCCGGCCGGTCCCTGTCCGAATTGCGATTGTCGGTGATTCAACATTTCATTCGGAGGAAGGACTCAACATGACTAAGACCACCAAGGCTCTCATCACCAGCGCGGCGATCGCCGGCCTGCTTGCAGGCACGGGCGCCGCTGTTCAGGCCTCAACCCTGCTTTCCAGCGCCAAAGCCTCCTTCTCCTTGCAAGACAAGGACAAGAAGGACGACTCCAAGGTGAAAGAAAAGCATGCTTGTAAGGGCCAGAACTCCTGCAAGGGCAACGGCGGCTGCAAGAGCGGCGACAACGGCTGCAAAGGCAAGAACAGCTGCAAGGGCAAGGGCGGTTGCGCCACCGACGGCTCCAAGATGCCGAAGGACGATAAGAAGTAATCGTCTCCTACCAACCTACAATCTCATCCTCCGGAGGAGGGTCGGCGCGTTCCGCTCCGCCCTCCACCTTAGGATTGGAGTCTTTCGATGCCTGCGAATCGCTTCAATAGTTTCACCACCTACGGAGTCGGGATCGGTCTGCGCATCCCGCACTACGAGCACATCCTCTCTCGCAAGCCCACTTGCGATTGGTTCGAAATCATTTCTGAAAACTTCATGGTTGATGGCGGACGCCCACTCCAGGTTCTTGACCAAATCCTCGAGCGCTACAAAGTCGTCCAGCACGGCGTTTCCATGTACTTCGGTTCCGCGGAAAAACTCAATCGCCAGCACCTCCGCCGCCTGAAGACCCTCGTTCGCCGCACCAAAACTCCTTGGCTCTCCGATCATCTTTGTTGGGGCAGTGTCGATGGCCGTTACACTCATGACCTGCTTCCCATGCCTTACACTTTTGAAGCCGCGCGCATCACAGCGCAGAAAATTCGCGAGGTTCGCGACTTCCTGGAAGTTCCTGTCGTTGTCGAAAATGTCAGCAGCTACGCCGAATATCACGTCTCCGAAATGACGGAGTGGGAATTCCTCAATGAAGTCGTCGAGCGCGCCGATTGCGGCATACTCCTCGATGTCAACAATATTTACGTCTCTTCGCAAAATCACAGCTTCGCTCCCGCCGTGTACGTCAACAGCGTTTCCCCCGATCGCGTCGCCCAGATCCACATCGCGGGCCACTCCAAATACCGCAAGTACATCCTCGACACGCATGACCACCCGGTCATCGACCCTGTTTGGAAACTCTACGATCGCGCTATCCAACGCACAGGTCACACCGCCACGCTCCTCGAGTGGGACGACCGCATCCCTTCGTTCGACGAAGTGCATTCTGAAGCGCTCAAGGCCAACAAGTACCTCGCTAGCGCCTCCCTGGCGGCTGCCGTATGAATCTCCTTGCTCTCCAGCGCCAGGTTGCTCGGGCAGTCATGGCCCCGCTCTCGCCGTCCGACCGCATGCGCCGCGTCGCGCCCAATGGCCGGCCCATGTCCGCTGTCGCCGATCAGATCATTAAGCGCAACGATCGCCTCACATCCTTCGAACGCCTCGAAATTTACAATCGCCAGTACTGGTTCCGGGTCTTGGACGCCTTCTCCGAGGATTTTCCCGGTCTCCGCGCTGTCCTCGGCGACCGCCGCTTCGACGCTCTGGCGAAAAAATATCTCACCGATTGCCCTTCGCGCTCCTTCACCATGCGCGACCTCGGCTCTCGGCTCGAATCCTGGCTTCGCAAGCACTCTCGCTACGCCTCCGGCCGGCTGCAACTCGCGCTCGATATGGTTCGTCTGGAATGGGCGGAAATCGAAGCGTTCGATGGCGCTTTTGAGACGCCTGTCACCGCCGCGTTCCTCGCTGGTGCTGACCCTTCAAAGCTTCGGCTCCGCTTTCAGCCCTACATTCGTCTTCTCGATTTGCACTACCCTGTCGATGACCTGCTCCTCGCCATCAAGCATGACGCTTCCACCAACGTTGCCAGTAACGCCATGCAGGAGCGCCAAAAACGCAAGAAAGTTTCCGCTGTCGCGCGACTGAAGCCTGCTCCTGCCTATCTCGCCGTCCACCGCGTGGACAACTCCGTCTATTTTCGCCGCCTTGACCGGGAAGAGTTCACCATCCTCAGCGCCCTTCACCACGGCCGCACCCTCGAACGCGCCATCCTCGCTGGCTTTCATTCCAGCAAAATTCCCATGGCCCAGCGCGCCCCTAACGTCGCCGCCTGGTTCCAGAATTGGTCTTCTCTCGGTTGGTTTGTTACGTAACTCTTTTCGGTTTTCCGGCTCTCATGTGGAGTGCGGCAGCTTGCTTGTCCTGAGCGAAGTCGAAGGACCGCCGCTTTTACGGTCTAACAAGTTTTACGAAATGGATTTTGTAGTGGCCGGTCTTTAGACCGGTTCTTTTGCCCGATGCGCCGCTGTTGCGCGAGGGCTCTTGGGTTTCCGTTTTTCGAATTTCGTTTTTCGCTAGGAGGAGCGCCACCAATGAATTCCGTCGTCGTTCAAATCAGCAAACTCTACGCCTGGGCCGTCCGCGCCGCCAGCCTTCTCCAATCGCCCTTCCTGCTCTTCGTCCGTCTTTACTGGGGCTGGCAGCTTTCCCAAAGCGGCTGGGGTAAGCTCCATAACTTGCCCAAGGTCACCGAGTTTTTCACCAGCCTCAATCTGCCCATGCCTGCACAAATGGCAGTGCTCATTTCGTGTGTCGAGCTTTTTGGCGGCATCTTGCTCGTGCTGGGCCTGCTCTCACGCCTGAACGCTCTCGTCCTCACGGTGAATATGCTCATGGCTTACTTGACAGCCGACCGTGAAGCATTGCTATCCTTCTTTTCCGATCCCGACAAATTCTCCGCCGCCGCACCCTACGTGTTCCTGATCGCCTCTCTCATCATCCTCATCTTCGGCCCCGGCAAATTTGCCCTGGACACCTATCTCCTTCGCCGCTTCCCCTATCCCATCTCATAACTATCTCGGGGATTCCTGTACGCGCCTCCTTCCGAGGTGGTCGCCAAACCTGCCTTTCTTCTTGAACTTTTGAACTTCTGAACTCTTAAACTCCTTGAACTGTTCCTGCGTCCTGATTTCTGTTATCTGATATCTGCCATCCTCCCACCCCTGCTATCTCGCTGCCTTTAGAGATGCGCTCCACTGGCGGAAACGTCGCTTGGCCAATTCCTTTCGGCTGACACGCAACCCTAGGCCTTCTCCGCTTCCACCTAACACCATCCACTTAAAACTGATAACTTATAACTTAAAACTAAAATACCCTGGCCCCACCCTCATCGAGTGATGCCACGCCAGCGGAAATGCCCACCACACCAGCGCCCCCAAAATGGCCTGTCCCAGTGTTAGCGGCAGGATATTTCTCTCCGTCGCAAACAGCCACGACATCCCCACTCCGCCTATAAATGTCAGCGGCACCAGCACCGGATTCGGCCAGTGCAGCGCTGCAAACAGCGCGCCTGCCAGCAGTGCTGCCGGCTCTGGCTTATCAAACGCACCCAGCAACCGGTTCGTCAAAAACGAATTCAGCCCCACCTGCTGCAACAAGCAGAACGCCAGGTATCCCGCGAAACGTCTCGGCTCGATTAAATGTGTCGGCAAGCGGTGCAACATCCCCAAGAACAATCCCGCCACGCAAATGAGCAGGGAACTCGCGCCAAAAAACCATGCTGCCCGTTTCCCCGCCCGCCACAAATTGTCCGCTCGCCACCCCAGCGTCTTGGGCGCGTCGCCCCGCGCCGCGAAACTCGCCACCAGCCACGCCAGCATCACCCACCATGTCCATGGCTCTTGCGCCTGCAATTTCCAGATGTACCATCCAACGAAGCCGGTAAACCCCAACGCCTCCACCAGGCACGACCACTTGTATGCGTTCCATTTCACGCCGATTGCCCCAGGGCCCTCTCATCCTTTTCCGGTTGTGCCTCGATCAGTTCCAACAGGCTCCCAAACAGTTTATCGATGTCGTTCTCCCTCGCCCCGTCTTGCCCCAGAAAGTCCTTCATCTCGAAGTCCGGAAATCCCAGGTTCGTCACTCTCCCGGGCAGCAATTCCTTCAGCCGTCGCGCCGGCACTGCTCCAATCCCCACAATCGCTTCAAACACCGCTTGGTTCAGGCCGTCGGCAAACACATACTCCTTCAGCAGTCCCTCCAACCCCTTCCGTGTCTCTGGCAGAATCAGCTCAGAGCACAGCAGCCGGAGGGCGTCGCGCTCGAATTGCTCGCGTGCGGCCCTGTGACTGGGTACCATAGCCATCATCTAAATAATGGAGCAGCCCGGCCCCGAGCACAACACCAGTCCAGTCTCCGGCATTGCCTTTCTCTTGGGCTCGTTCTCGGGTTTGCAGCGGCGGCTTTACGCCGCCATTCTTGGGTGGGTAGTGGCGGATCTTTAGATCGGCTCTTGGGCTCTATTGGGTTTTGTTGCACAGCCACTCCTGGCTGTGCTCTTGGGTTCTTCCAGGGTTTGGGGGGCACAGCATGCTGGCCCCTTGCTAGGCAAAGCCGTCAGTTCGTCTGGTAGCATCGGCATCCTGCCGGCTCCAGGGTTTACCGGAGGCAAAAACATGCCCGACAAACATCGCATCCTCATCCTCGGCGGCGGTTTCGGCGGCCTGGTCGCCGCGCAAACCCTCAAACGTGCCGATGCCCAGGTAACCCTAATCGACAAGCGCAACTTCCATCTTTTCCAGCCACTCCTCTATCAGGTTGCAACTGGCTCGCTCTCCCCCGGCGAAATTGCCGCGCCCCTTCGCGCTGCCCTCAACCGCCAAAAAAATACCGGGGTCTTGCTC
>JBAVHY010000397.1:0-5128 GCA_049686315.1 Candidatus Acidiferrum sp.
GGGTGACGACTACCCCATGGCCTTGGGAAACCGAACGCGCTGGAGCGATTCCCGAGTTCGAGCGCGATCAAGTTCCAGTACTGTCGCAGCTTATGAAAAAGCTGCGGCACACATTAGCAATATCGCGGACTGATACGTTTGAGATTCAGCCGCAGGTCTTGACTATCTTCTCTGAGGCTTCGGTCGTTTGCTTTTTTTTAGGCGGTAGAGGATCCGCCGCACTGCTTCAAGCAAGGAGTTCGCCGAGATATCAGCAACGGGTCGATTTTCGCTTTTACTGTAAAGGATTCGAACCGTTTTGCAGCCGGCATTCCTACCTGCCGCGATGTCCCTGCCGGAATCCCCTATCATCCAGGACGACTCCAGTTCTATCTGATGTGCCTTTGCCGCTTTCAGCAGCAACCCGGGTGCCGGCTTGCGGCAAGCACAGGGGGGATATTTTTCGTGAGGGCAAAAGTAAACCGCGTCAACTCTCGCGCCGATCAGAGCCAATTCCTCAATCATTCTGCGATGCAGCATCCTCAAACCTCTGCGCGTCACTAGTCCCTTGGCCACGCACCTCTGATTGCTCACCACCACGACTCGAAAGCCCGCCCTATTCAGAAGCCTGATTGCCGCGGCCGCTCCGGGAAGGAATTGCCAGTCTTGCCACTGAGTTATATACCCACCTTTCGGGGCTTTCCGATTAATGACACCGTCCCGATCCAGAAACACGGCCCTATTCATTTGCATGTTCTCCAATTACGCGGCGAAAAGTCGCGATCACCCAATGTAAGGCTCCGCAATTTGCTAAGCATTCGCACTCAGGCGGCCCGGGTCGCCATAAACAACCGCTTTTTGCAGCTTAACACCAGTCTTTGCAGTTTTCTTCGTTGCAGGCTGAAACCTGCAACGCCACGTGAACGAAAAATTCTTGAGGGCGGCCCGCCATACTTTTGAACAGCCCAGAGAGATTACTAGCGCATAGCCCTGAAGCTGAATCTGCGAGAATCGGGATCTTTGCACGCCATTGCATTGAGTCAAGCGCAAGGATATAGCACCTGCTTCGCTGAAACTGGATGATAAGCGGTCTGGAAACACCAGCTCGGATATTTAGGCAAGTTGAAATCCGCATCGGCGATAATTGTTGCTGGTGTGCCATTCTGTACTTTTACAGAGCCTCAAAGCAGGCGGCGACAGGCTGAACCGACGACCGATGCGATGACCAAAGCAGAAAGCGGCAAAGTGCAAGGAATTGGCAGGAGAGATTTGCGTTTGGTAGATACTTGGGTAGCTCTTCAATTTTGTTCCTTCGGAGTGCTCTCGGCCCCGCCACCAACTACTCCGCAACGCCCCGGGAGCAAATTCTGGAGACCATATCTCACCCGCGAATTCGCGCATCTGAACGACCAGCCTCACTTCCAGCAGTTGCTGGTTCGTGAAACTTCTATGCACGCTCGCGGCTTTGCGCAAGCCGGGAAGCACAAGAATAGTCTGGAGTTAGTCTGACTGAGATGCGAGCCTCTCTCATTTTGAAAAGCGTAACGGCCACTTGGATGGCGGTGATCGTCTCTGCCGCAACGAGCTTTCTACTGACACCGCTTATTCTGCACAGACTAGGGGACGAGGCATACGGCATTTGGGTTTTGAGCGTGACGCTGACTGACTATTACTGCTTTCTCCAGGTTGGTGTGCGGTCCGCAGTCGTCCGCTATGTTTCCCGGAATTTGGCTTTGGATGACGTAGGGGCGATCAGGCGAATCGTTTCCACTAGTTTCTATTTCTATATCACGCTTGCAGGTGTCTCGCTGGTTCTCGTTTTCGGCTTTGCGCCTTATGTGACGCGCTTCTTTACTGTCAGTGCCATCTATGCTGGATCGTTTACCGGCCTATTTGTGCTGCTTGGCATTGCCCAAGCTTTTGATTTCCCGCTGAGCCTGTCGGAGGGCTGCCTTGAAGCGGTCGGCCGGTTTGACCAGCTCTACGGGATTCGAATCGCAGGGATGTTAATTCGCGTCACGGCAATTCTGATAGTGCTCAAAAGAGGAGGTGGACTCCTAGGGGTGGGAGCCGCCACGGTATTGAGCATACTGCTGCCGAGATTTTTGTCTTACGTACTTGCCTTCATAGAAGTCAAAGGGTTCACTTTCCATTTGCGGGAATTTGACTGGAAGATATTCAGAAAGATGATTGGCTACGGCGCGACGAGTTTTGCGGTAGGAATGGGCGCTCATTTGCGGAATGCCCTTTACCCTGTCGTTATTGCCAAGTTTCTCTCTTCGTCAGCCGTAACACTGTTCTCCATACCTGCAAAACTGCTCAGTGTTCCGCTCAACGGTATAGGTTCGATGACCGAGTTTGTGAGTCCATTGTCCAGCCAAATGGAAGCCCGGCAGGACAAAGAAGGGTTGAGACGCCTATTGATCATGAGTACGGAAGCAGCTTGCCTGCTTTTTGCTCCAATGGGGGTCATCATGATTGTTTTTGGGAGGCAAGTCATCACGCTTTGGGTTGGAACCGCTTACGGAGCGACGTACTCGCTGCTGGTTTTGCTCACTTTTGGGATGGGCGTGAGTACGACCCAAGCAGCCACGCAATCCATGCTGTTTGGTATTGGACGGCACAAGCCCTTGGTGGCGATGCGATTTACTGAAGGGATCGGTACTGCTGCTCTTGGGATCCTCTTTCTGCACTTTTGGGGTCTCTGGGGCTACGCCCTTGCTTCAATGATCGTGCCAGTGGTCGTGAATCTGTTCGTCGTTCCTCGCTACGCCTGCAATCTTGTGGAGCTTCCCTATTTCACCTATTTGGCAAAAGGTTGGCTCAAAGCCTGCTTATATTCCATTCCTTTGGCGTTTTCGTTGCTGGTTTTTGAGCATTTCTGGCCCATTGCACACTGGAAACAGCTAATTTTGGGTTGCCTGGCCGGGGGAATCATCTATTTACTGACACTCGCGGTTTCCAGCCTTCTCAGCCGCAAGTTTCAGGTACGATGGTCAAAGTTGGAAACGCTGGCAATTCTCGAGCGGAAATATTTCGGCAATCCCACCCCCGGCGAGGTTAACGTAAATTCTGCCGTTGGTTGGTTTAATTAGATGCGAAGGTCGAGATGGCCTTTGGGGCGACGAAGTGACCAATTGACATCTTCGCTGTCGATTTGGGGCGGCGGGTTACGCACATGTGTGGAATAGCGGGCATAGTCAACATCAGTTCCGATCAGTCAGTAGGTGCTGCCGACATACGGCGGATGTGCAATCAGATTATCCACAGAGGACCGGATGATGAAGGCATTCACGTCGCCGGCCCGGTCGGCTTAGGGATGAGACGGCTAAGCATCATTGACCTTTCTACCGGCCAACAACCCATCTACAACGAAGATCGATCTGTCTGGGTAGTTTTCAATGGCGAAATCTATAACTTCCCCGAATTGCGTCCCGAACTGGAGAGCCGCGGTCATCACTTCTACACAAATTCTGATACTGAAGTGATTGCGCACCTGTATGAGGAGTACGGTTCAGATTGCACGAAGAAACTACGCGGCATGTTTGCTTTTGCCCTTTGGGACGACAAGCGGAGATCGCTTTTGCTTGCCCGTGACCGGTTTGGCAAGAAGCCTCTGCACTATGCGCTGACGCAAGGACGTCTGGTATTTGGATCTGAAATCCGAGCGCTCCTGGCTGTTGCCCCGGAGCTTTCTGAGGCCGATCCTAAGGGTTTAATTGACTATTTTTGCTATGGCTATGTCCCGGATCCACACACTGCCTTCAAAGGAATTCAAAAACTTGCCCCCGGTCACACCTTGGAGTTCTCCGGCGGGCAAATCCGGATTCAGCAATACTGGAATTTGAGCAATTTCGGAACTGCACCGGCTGGATCCGAGGAGGAATGCCTCGAGGAGTTGGAGCGGCGCCTTTCAGAAGCTGTGCGCATCCGATTGATCAGCGATGTGCCCCTGGGGGCACTTCTGAGTGGAGGTGTCGATTCTTCAACGGTTGTGGCCCTGATGTCGCGGCATTCCACAAGGCCCGTGAAGACTTTCACGATCGGATTCAAGAAGGAAGATTTTAACGAGGCCAATTATGCGCGAATCGTTGCGGAGCGGTTTGGGACCGAGCACCATGAATTCATCGTTGAGCCCGATTTCTTGGAGATTCTGGACAAGCTCACACACCACCTGGAGGAACCTTTTGCAGATTCGTCAATAGTGCCGACCTTTTGCGTCTCCAGATTGGCCCGGGAACATGTGACCGTTGCACTGGCAGGCGACGGAGGCGATGAGCTTTTTGCAGGGTATGACCGGTACGGCATCAATTTGCGGCGTCGCCGCCTGGGTATGATTCCACCCTCGGTGGGTAGACTCTACCGGAATGTTGTCTTTCCGTTGCTGCCAGCAAGCACATACGGGCGGCGGTTTTTGTACACTTTGTCCCTGCCCGTAGAAGATCGCTATCTGGACGAAATCTCTTTCCTTTCCACGGATGGACGTGAAAGAAGTATGTTCTCCCCCGATTTCCTGAGTATCGCGGATAAGAATCCTTCTCCGTTTGAACTCTTCCGGGAGCACTTGAGGCATGTTCAATCTGAAGATGCGGTCACGCAACTTCAATATCTAGACACAAAGACTTATTTGGTTGGAGATGTTTTGACCAAAGTGGACCGGATGAGTATGGCTACCTCGCTGGAAGTGCGCGCGCCAATCTTGGATCACGATTTTGCGGAGTTTGTTGCCATGCTCCCATCTGAGTACAAGCTGCGAGGAAACCAGCACAAGTATATTCTGAAGAGACTTGCTGAGCGCGTCGGCGTGCCACGCAGCGTGATCTACCGCCCCAAAAAGGGTTTTGCCGTTCCCCTGGTTCACTGGTTTCGAAATGAATTGAAGCAGGATTTGCTTGGCATTTTGTTGGAGCCTCAGACGCTGCAGCGAGGCTATTTTCGGCCGGAATCGGTGCGTCAATTAATCGAGGAACATACGCGCGGTCGAAGAGACCGCTCGGGCGACCTGTGGATCTTGCTTATTTTCGAGTTGTGGCAACGTAATTTCCTTGGCACCCTGCCTCTGTCGAACGCCTAAGTTCAGATCTCCTGACATACCACCAAAAAGCGGCCAACATTGGGGTTTTGCGAGAGTAGGGTGCGGACCTTAAAC
>JBAVHY010000398.1:0-9756 GCA_049686315.1 Candidatus Acidiferrum sp.
GAATTATTCGACAATTCTCCGCCAGATGTACAAAGTTCTGTATCACGCCAACGTCGGTGTCGATTTCATCTTTCCCGAAAGCGCGAATCTTTCGAACTACAAAGTGATTGTCGTTCCTCCGCTTTACATTGCCAGTGACGCTTTGCTCGCTCGGCTCAGCGACTACGTGAAAAATGGCGGGCACCTCGTCGTGGCTTTCAAGAGCGGCTTCTGCAACGAGTACTCCACGGTTCGTTGGGAGCTGATGCCCGGTCCGCTAGAAGCCGCCGCCGGATTCCATTACCAGGAATTTTCTTCTCTTAAGCAACCATTGGCGCTCAAGGACGATCCGTTCCATGTGGGCGCCGAAAACAAAGCCTCCGAATGGGCGGAAATGATTGTTCCGGATACGGCCAAAGCGCTCGCCTATTACGACCATCCGTTCTTCGGTCAGTATCCCGCCATCACCAGGAATGAGTTCGGCAAGGGCTCGCTCACATATGAAGGCACCGTGCTTACGGAAAACCTGCAAAAGGCCGTTCTGCTGGGCGTATTGAACGAGGCCGGCCTCCTCAGTTCCGATTGGAAACTACCTGCGGGGGTCCACGTGAAGCATGCTCAGAATCGTCAGGGGAAGGCCTTGCATTTCTACTTCAATTATTCCAGCGCTCCCCAAACGGTTCCCTATTCCTATGCCTCGGGTGTGAATCTCCTTTCACCGGCAGTCGCTTTCATCCAGGGCCAGTCCCTCCTGCTGCAACCGTGGGACGCCGCCATCGTGGAAGAAAAATAGGAGCAGAGCATGAACTTGCGCGCGGAGAACTCATGGGTCCGCACATCACGCGCCCGAATTTCTCTCTGCCTTCAATTCGAACGCCGGGCGCGAAACTCCTCCAGGCATTTCCGGGCTGTATCCAGTTCCGAAAACCGGCTGCCTTCTTGTTCGACCAGGTAGTACTCCGCTCCGCCCGCGCCCTCCGCCGCCGCGAAGATGTTTTTCCAGTCCGCGGCGCCCTCGCCGAACAGAACCGCGTATCCCTTCGCCGGGTCCGGTGACCAATCCTTGCAGTGCAGCGAACGAATCCTCCCCGGGTTCGCGCGAATCCAGGCGACCGGGTCCGACCCGGCATTCAGGCAAGTGCCCACATCCAGCTGCAGCATGATCGTAGGTTTCGTGTTCTTCGCGATAATCTCGATAGGGCGCGCTTTTTTTGGCAAATCCTCGGCCGGAGTGAACTCCAGTTGATGGTTGTGATAGCCCGCCTTCAATCCCGCCGATTCCAGTTGCTCGGCCGCGAGGTTCAGCATCTCGGCCACTTCCTTCCATCCGTCTTCGCCGGGCTTCGGTTGCGCCGAAGCCATCACCACATACTTGCTGCCCAGGATCGAGTTGAAGTCGCGCGCCTTTGGGAGATTTTCCCTCTTGAAGAACGAGCTGTCGTTATGCGTCGAAAAACATCGAATCCCCAAATCGTCGAGCAGCTTCCTCATCTCCTTCGTCTGACTCTCGGTCCACTCGAAGTACGGCGCGTAGAATTCCACGCCTTGGTAACCCATCCTCGCCACCGCTCGCACCGTGGCCTGGGGGTCCCGTTTGAGTTCTTCGCGAACGGAATAGAGTTCTAGCCCGACGGGAATGGAACTCGCGGCGCGAGCATCCAATGCCCATGGAAGGATCGCGGAATAAGTCAAAAATTTGCGGCGCGAAAGAGTTGGCAGGTCCATTGTCAAATCCTAGCGCAGGTTCGCCGGGATTTCATGCCATTTCAAGAGTTCTCAGAGCGATTCAGATGTTGGTTCGGGGAAGTAACAATAATCGCAGCATTTGGCCCGGGCCCAAACGCAAGGACGATTTCGCGTGCTCTACCTCGGTCTTTGAGGGTGGGCTCTTGGGGTGCTTCTGCTCTGACCATTTTGTCGCCCCGATCCTGGAATAACCACTCCTGCTACGACGCGCTGGACCGCATGGTGGAACCGCTCCGGCGTGAATACTGAGATTGTGTATTCGCCCACAAGTGCTAAGCTGGCGCTGGCGAGCGGGCAAACCTAGCAGAAGGCGTTTGTTGCTCTGCGGGGACAGGCGACGGCCATATACGCAAGCGCCGGCTTGGATCACTAGCAGGCCGGAGGCACGTGGATAGATAGCTCGTTTTTCTGCGATTTTGGGCTGTCCGACTGGAACGGCGCCCCCGTCGGCGACTTATCAACGATAGCCTCGGCCCTTCAGAACGGACTTTCTTTGGTACAGATAGGTCAGGGTATCAACGGTTGGATGCTCCAACAGAATGCTAGCAGCAACAGCGGCAATAGCAGCGGCTGGTGGAGCACCTTCGGCAAAACCTTCCTAAACGGCGTTCTGCACGGAGTCCGCCAACCCGGTCAGAGTTTCAGTGCTTGTGTAGACCAACACAACATCCAAAGCACGACTTTCGGCACGGTGGACCCCGGTAAACTGTTGAATCCCGTCCTAGTCCAGGCGGATCCTATCGGGCAGTTTTTGGGACGACTTCTGCTCAGGCCTTTCGTGCAGATGCTCTGGCCCACGCCTGAGGAACAGAGGCGCGAGTTCGAGATAATGCAAAAGACTGACCCGCTGAGACGCTTTGTTGACGAGCGTGGGAAGGAATTGGCCGTGACAGTGTAGGATTCTAACCAGCATCGACTACCCTTTCACTCACAGCGATTTCCCGTAACAATCAGACAAACCGAATCTTCTGCTTCCGGGGCGACACCGTTGTTCCCACGACGCAAGCTCGAGGTCCATTGAACCAGGGTGGACGAGATCCAAAATCCCTGTGCCAACCGAAAAATCGAAGCTCGATGTCGGTATCTGATTCCAGATACTTTGCCCGCTCCGTGCCCGGCGGTTTTGGGCGCAGAGAGGCCCAAGCCTCTTATAGCCGATCGATCCCGCAGCGAGCCCTATCTTCTCTGAGTTGATTGCCAGGTCGAGACGAACCGTGATTGCAGTTTGATAGGAGTCGAGAGGCAACGAGAGCGGACAACGGATTAATAAAGCCTTTAGCTTCAATCACAGAGCAACCGAGTTTCGAGCGGCTGCTCTCGCATTGACGGATTTTCGCGGACACCGGACTGAGTCACCTAAAGTGACAGTGAGGCGTTACGTTTCACGGCGATGGTCAGCAAAGATCATATCGTCGCGGTTAGTATGAAATTATGGGAATCGCCTCTTTTTGTTGTGAGGGTTTTTTCGGGCCACCGGCAGACAAACGCTCCGTTCGAAGCCAAGAGCCGTAAACTCAAGAGCTTGCGAAAGGAACCAGACGAAGCTAAAATCATGTTGCGTTCCTACTTTTAATCTGATGCGCGATCGGGTTTTCTTGGCCACGTCAGGAAGAGCGTCAGTATCTCAGAAGCGGGAGCGCAGCGATCGCCTGTCAGTAGAGCACAGGATGGTTCCGAGCGGGTGCAGCATTTCCGATTAGCAGTGAGGCAATGCTGCGCTGAAACCTGGAGAGAAGAACGCAAGTTATACGCAAAAGGCCAAGCAGCGGAATAAGTTGTTTATTATCAAGGGCCGAGGTAGCTCAGTGGTAGAGCAGCCGATTCGTAATCGGCAGGTCGAGAGTTCAACTCTCTCCCTCGGCTCCATACTTTCAATAGCTTACAGATCAGTTCACCGAGACCTGCTGCACATCTGCTGCACAAGCAATTCTCTGTTCCAGCCGCTTCATCGCCTCTGTCACCACGCTCGGCAACGTCTTGATGTAGCTCCTCTGCGTCGTTTTAACGTCTTCGTGGCGCAGGATTGCTTGAATCACCTTGTCCGGGATTCCGAGTTCGTGCAGGTTCGTGGCTAAACCTCGGCGATAAGCGTGCCAGCCTTTCCACTTTAGGCCGTTCGCCTTGAGCGCTGGCTTGATCACCCGGTCAGCGAGATTGTCGAGGTCGAGTGCCCCGCCGATGCTGTTTGCGAACATCCAGCCCGACCCGGCTTGAGGTCGAATCTGGTCAAGCATGAGACGGAGCGGTTGAATGATGGGCACAACGCCGGGGTTGTCCTCATCCTCGTGAGTCTTCGTTTCGTCTAGCACAACGCTGCGCCAGACCGAACGCCGAATGTTGAGGACAGACAACTCGTCGTCTTCCCACCACAAACCACGGATTTTTCCCTCCCGCAGCCCTGCAAATGCTGCCACCCCGATCACAGCGCGAATGAGTCTCACTGAAATCTTCGTGGCATAGGTTGAACCGTCCTCGTTGACGATTAGAATCGGGTCATTCTTGAAGAGATCAAGATGTTGCTCGATTTCTACGAGGGAGTAAGTCAATCGTCTCCGTCCGTGTTTCTTCCCTTTCGGGATGGAAACACCCTGCATCGGATTAGCGCCGTCGAACAGACCCTTGCGCTTCGCGTCCGTGAAGATCAGAACGTCTAAGGCCCAGCAGGCGCGGAGCCCCTGAGGGTCAGCGAACTGAGTGCGAGAGCCCGTCAAAACGAGTTGTCTCTGAGTTCTACTGGAAAGTGTGCGGTGTTCCGATTTCGGCAAGTTACGCGTGTTTCGTCAATTAATTTGTTCATGTTTTCTAGTTTTAATATCCACGGACCTAATCTTGACTGCCGCTGCCCCATCGATTCGAGAAGATGCCTGTACCTCCTCACCGCGCAGCATGTCGGCCGCATCCTCAGGTGATAAGGGCTTGCTGAAGTAGTAGCCTTGAATCTCGTCACACTGATGTGTCCGCAACAATGACAATTGTGATTCGTTTTCGACACCTTCGGCAATCACCTTGAGATGTAGGCTTTTTGCCATGCTGATGATTGCCTTTGTGATCGCGGCGTCATCAGGGTTCTCAGCGACATCCTTAACAAACGAGCGGTCGATTTTGAGCTTGCTAACGGGAAATTGTCTCAAGTAGCTGAGGCTGGAATAGCCAGTCCCGAAGTCATCAATAGCCAGCTTCAGCCCCATTGCCTTTAAGTCTCGAACGACTGATAGCATTAACTCCGCATTCGCTAGGACGAGGCTTTCTGTTAGCTCCAGTTCGAGGTTTTCGGAAGCGAGGCCGGTCTCGTGGAGCACTCTCTTGATGAGTTCGCAAAATCCTTCGTGGCGGAACTGGACCGCTGATACATTGACTGCTACCGTCACCGCAGGAAGACCTTCATCTTGCCATTTCCGAGCCTGAGAGCAAGCCGCCCTGAGCACCCATTCACCGATTGACAAGATGAGGCCGCTGTTCTCCGCAATTCGTATGAACTTATCCGGTGGCACGAGACCCATGTCCGGGTGCTGCCACCGAAGGAGCGCCTCCAACCCGGTGATTCTTCCAGTCGCAATATCCATTTGTGGCTGATAGACCAGAAAGAGTTGTTTCTTGTCCAGTGCCAGTCGTAAGCTGCTCTCCAATGCCAATCGCTCTACGACCTGAGCATTCATATCTGCCGTAAAGAACTTAAAATTGTTGCGTCCATAGTTCTTGGCGCTATACATGGCCGCATCGGCGTTCTTGATCAGGGTTTCGCCGTCTGTGCCGTGCTCCGGAAAGATGCTGACGCCGATGCTGCAACCAACATTGAGTAAATGCCCTTGGACGGTGAATTTGGGAGTCATTGCATCCATGAGTCGCTCTGTGGCAACTGCTGCATCAGGGATGTCTTTTACACCGCTGAGCACGATGAGGAACTCGTCTCCTCCGACTCGTGCCACAGTGTCCAGTTCCCGCCCCCATCTCTTAAGCCGTTCTGCAACATCTTGCAGCAAAAGGTCGCCGACTGCATGTCCGAGCGAGTCGTTGATGTCTTTGAAACCGTCGAGATCAAGGAATAAAAGCGCAAGCTTGTCCTTCCGCCTACGAGCACCAGCAAGTGCCTTGGCCAAGCGATCCTGAAGAAGAGTCCGATTTGGCAATCCCGTAAGAGCATCATAATAGGCTAGGAATTCAATCTGTTTCTCAGCAGCCTTGCGTTGAGTGATGTCCTGCTTGATAGCGACATACCGCGTATAAGCAGATTTGCCGACGCCTAGAGCCACGGGTGTGATCGTCATCTCCTCCGTGTAATTTGTTCCATCTTTCCGCCTGTTGACAATCTGGCCTTGCCACACCTTTCCCGATGTGATTGTTGACCAGAGATCGGCATAAAGGCTTTCGGGCTGCTCCCCGGATTTCAACACGCTTGGGTTCTTGCCCAGTACTTCTTCTTTGCTATAGCCAGTCAGAGTCGTAAACGCATTATTCACCCACAATATTGTGCCGTGGGAATCTGTGATTACAATGGCATTGGCAGCGACTTCCAGAGTTGCAGCTTGCAAGTGCAGACGTTCCTCCGCACGTTTGCGCTCATCGATGTCCATCGTAATTCCTGCCATTCGAGTCGTGCGTCCGGTTTGGTCGTAGAAGGCACGCCCTTTGGCGGCTTGCCAGCGCACGCTGCCATCCGGCAAAACAACGCGGTATTCACAACCGTAGTCTCTTTGTTCCTGCATGACGGCGTCAATTTCGTCCTTCATCATTTCTCGGTCATCTGGATGTACACTGTTCATCAACACCTGAAAGGTTGCGGCGCTGCTCGGCGGCAAGCCAAGTAACGTTTTGCGGGTGTCAGACCAAACCTGTTTGTCCCCAATAACATCCCAATCCCAGAAACCTATCTTCGCGGCTTCCATTGCCATGCGCATGCGTTCTTCGTTTCGCTGCACCTCCTGCTTAACATCGTCGGTTGTTGCGTAGGTCACGAATAGGGCAATTGCGATTGCAACTACTCCTGCCAGTCCAATCAGTAACGAAATAAGGCGACGGGCCTTTGCGTAATCAACATGAGCCTGCCGCACAGCCGCGTCTACTTCGTCTTTCTGAAACTCCACGAAGTCGTCCCAAGCAGCATGATATTTGGTTAGCGCCGGAAGTGTGTCATCGACAATGAGCGCCTCCGCTTCGTGGCGCTTCCCTTCATCGACAAGCAAATGGATAGCTCGCAAGTAGCTTTCCACATACGGTTTTCTTGTCCTCTTCACCTCAGATAGTAGCTGCCTCTCTTGCTCTGACGCACAGCGGCTTTCGCTCTCCTCCACTAGTCTCGCAATTTCCTTGCTATTTGCGGACCTAGTTGCCAACAGCTTATCGACGAGTGCTCTATCCTCCAAGAGGACAATTTGCAACACGATACGGTTGTTGTCGTTGGAGAGAGTCAAAGCTCTTCGTGCTAGTTGCAGGTCGGTTAACTGCTTCCGTGTTATGTCGCCAACGGATTCGTCGATTTGTTGCATCCTGCGAAGGCCAAACTGCCCGATGCCCAGCAAGAGGGCAATCAGCACAGCAAATGCCACGCTCAATCTCCGTCCTATGCGTTTGTTTTTCGTCGTGAACTCCTAGCGAGTGCGGTCTTGGCCGGTCCAAAGCGTGAAAAACGAATCTCCTCAGAAAGGCTTGGGATTGCCTGCCGATTGCGCTGTCGCCAACCGACCAGCGCCATGCGCTCCGGGGAGAGTTACTACTACAACGGGGGCAGGGGCAACTGGAGGGCCAGTATCAGGTTCGCCGTTAAGTCATTGATTCGAAACGTTGCGCCGGAGTTGGCAAGAATCTAAGAAGAGCCCCCTTGTGTGTTGCGTGGACGCAGTTCCAAATTCTGGACGGTTTGGGCTTAAGTGGGGCCGGAATATACTCTCCGTCACCCGAGTTTCATAGGTGTTCAATTTTGAACGGATTTTGAGAATTCAATCGTTATATGCTTCCGGGCCTGTTCCTGATTAGCTGTGGCCCCGATCACAATTCCCCGGTCGGGGACGAAGGGGGAGGCAAGAGTTGACCTGCTTGCCTCCCCTGCGTATTTCAAAACCTAAATAGACTCCTGCAAAGACACAGCAGGCGCTCTAGCCGCTGAAGCCGTCCCTGCGGCTACTGGAACGGTCAAATGAAAGATCATCTTTCGCGCTTGGCGGCCATATAAGCAGCGCACTTAGGCAAGTGGCGTCCTGCGCTGCACAAGTCCGCTGTTGGTATCGGTGTCCGCACCAGATGCACACGCCTCAGCCCTTCTCCGGAGAGGCCAAGCATGTTTTCTTGCGTTGTTCGTCCATGTTGACTCGCTGATTGGAGTGCGGAGGAAGGGGACAACAGTCTACTACAGAAGCAGAAAAACTGGCGGACGGTTGGAATCCGAAGACTTTTTTAGAGCTTGCCCTGCTCTTCTAACCGTCTCTTAACGAACAGTTCTTCCAGTTCGGTCAGTCTATAGACTCCCTCACCAAGTTCATTCATCTCCTTGGGCGTTGCAAGCATTCTGCGGTCCGCAATTTCGTAGAACATCTTGCCTTCCATGTTGTATGGCCGCACTTCGTGGCCTTTCTCCGTCAGTGACGCAATTGCCAGTTGAATGTGTCTGTCCCTCACCACCGTCTCCCATTGGACATCTTCTTTGCTAAATGAAGCAGTAACCTTCTGTCTGCTTCATTGGTGCGGCTCAGTGCCATCCGGAGTTTTACGAATAGTCGGTGGCCCCGTCCGTGCGAAGTCCAGTCCTTCTCTTTGTTGTCAGGAAGGACCAATGGTTCAGGTAAATTGTCCCCTTCATAAAATAGTTGATACAGCGGCACTTCTAATGAACGAGCGATCTTTTCCAGAGTCTCGATGGCAGGAACCGTGTGGCCGTTCTCTACACGTGAGATGTAGCAGCGGAGCAGTCCAGTGCGTTTCTCGATGTCTCCCTGAGAAAGGTGTTTAGCTTCGCGCATGAGCCGGATTCGTCCAGCTAGGTACATGTATGACCTCCGTAGGCGGGTATAGGCTGGATACTATACGGCGGCGTCATCGTTAACTATACTCTTTAGTGCAGCCAGCGTAAACATATTTATCCAACGTTTTGCACAGGGCTGGGATTGCAATGGGACTCCGCAGGATGCATCAGGGCGAGAACAGTCATTTTGCTGAAATGGCCCATCCCAACCCTTCGTGACCGAGCCAAGGTCTTCATCGTTTGCCCCGGCTGCCAAAACACTCTGGAATTTTTCGCTTTCGAGATTGAAATAATTCGAAGCGGTGCGCCGGGTGGGGTCTGCCCCGAAATGCTTCGAACTGGCCCGGTTGAGGCGATGCCAAAAAACTACGTCTGCAATTTGTCCTTACGGTTTCAGATTAGTCGGTCCCGGCTGGAGTTAGCCCGATTCCCCCTCGATGGCCTCAATAGCTGCGAACTTCCGCTCTACGTGGGGTTCATGGCGAGGAAAACCTGAATGCAGTACGCAACACTCCCCTGTAGCGGCACCACAGGTAGGACAGGGGACTGAGGATACTTGCTCCGGCGTAAGTTCACTTTCTTCACTCGAAGAGATTACTCTCAGGCTCAGTCGCCAACTGTCCAATTTTGGACAAATCGCAACTATATTAGACGCCCTGAAAACACTCTCTAAGCCCAATTATGGAGTTGTCGCTCAGGGGGAATCGACTGCTCCACTGCTTCAACCCAAGTTTTCAACACATCCATTGCGAGCGGTTTGCTAAATAACGCGCAACCCAATTGCGTTCCTCGTAACAAGTCAGCAGCAGAAAAGGCACCGGACATTACGGCGAAATGCTGTTGCTTGCAGCCTTTTCTAATCAGTTTCTCTATGTAGTCGAGACCGTTCTTCCCCTCCATGTTTACATCAGAAATTACTATGTCTGAACAAGAGGTGCCCTCAGGACATGGGCACTCCTGAGTGGCGTGGAGGGGACACAAGCCGGGCTCGGGGAAGGTGAAGACTTCATAGCCACGGTGGTCAAAGAAATGCCAAAGGAAAAAACGGATGCCCTCGTCATCTTCAAAAATGACTACAC
>JBAVHY010000399.1:0-9489 GCA_049686315.1 Candidatus Acidiferrum sp.
GTCCTGAACCTTGAACAGAAGGAAGCTCGCCAACAAAGCGCCACCTCAAACTCAAAGTAAAAATCGAGCGGCACCCATTCCTTTCCGGCCGAACCCGGGAGGAATGGGCCTTCAGTCAAGCGAGCCTCCCCGTTCACGCCTCTCTTGGCACATCGCGAGTTTGCGCTAAAATATATCTATGGCTTGGCGGAAACGACTGGCTCGAATGATCGGCCTGGAGGCGCCTTTGACTCACGTTGAAACCGGCAATACCGCTCCGCGTTTTTCACTGAAGGCTCTCGATGGAAAGAGCTACTCGCTGGACTCTCTCCTCGAACGCGGTCCCGTAGTATTGGCATTTTTCAAAATTTCCTGTCCTGTCTGCCAATTCACGTTTCCTTTCCTGCAGCGAATTTCGGAACGATTTTCAGGGAAGAGCATTTCCATTGTTGGGATTTCCCAGGACGATGCTCGCAGCACCAAGGAATTCAACCGCGAATATGGGGTCACATTTCTCACGCTGGTGGACGACGACGGCTACCCGGCTTCCAATGCCTATGGGCTCACCAATGTCCCCACCGTTTTTCTTATTGCTCCAGATGGCAAAGTGAAAGTAAGCTGCGTCGGCTTCGATAAGGCAGCACTGGAAACTATCGCCAACGAACTTGCGCAGCATCAGAGAGTTTCTTCGGCGCCGCTATTTCGCCCCGATGAGATCATACCCGCCTTTAAGCCTGGTTGAGGCTCCAAGAATTAGGTCCGGTCCGGACCGAAAGAAAGTTAGCAGTTATCAGTTCTCAGTAGTGTCCCAACGTTTTGTTGTTCCAGCAGCGTAAATTATTACTGCTAAAAGCGTAAGCGGCAAATTGCCCTGGTCTCGATTTGAACTTTGGTGGGTCATTATGCCACCTTGCGAGCGCAGTTCGCGAGGGCAGGATGAACCAGGGCCGGTTGGTGTTTGCGCAACTGATGCGGCATTTGCCGTTGAGCACATTTCGCCGTTGTGTGGCGCGCTACCAAGGCGAATTTAAGATGCAGTCGTTCTCTTGTCTGGATCAGTTCCTGTGTATGGCCTTCGCGCAGTTGATCTATCGAGAGAGCTTGCGGGACATCGAAGCCTGTTTGCGTGCACAACAATCCAAGCTCTACCATCTCGGGATTCGTTCTACAGTGGCGCGCAGTACTTTGGCCAACGCCAATGCCGGGCGCGACTGGCGTATCTACGCCGATTTCGCGCAACGCCTGATTGGCATGGCGCGAGTGCTCTACGCGCAGGACTCGTTTGGTGTCGATCTGCAAGAGACGGTCTACGCTCTCGACACCACCACCATCGATCTGTGCCTGTCTGTTTTTCCGTGGGCACCGTTCCGCGCTGCCAAAGCTGCCGTCAAGCTGCACACCCTGCTTGATCTGCGCGGCAACATTCCAACGTTTATCCATATTAGCCATGGGAAAATGCACGAAAAACGTCCTCGACCAGCTGTTGCCCGAGCCTGGTGCTTTCTACGTCATGGATCGCGGGTTTCTCGACTTCGAACGCCTGTTTCGATTCCACCAGGCCGGCAGCTTTTTCATTACGCGCGCCCGAGCAAGACTTCGCGTCCAGCGCCGCTACTCGCGCCCCGTGGACCGCAGCCGCGGCCTGCTCTGCGATCAAACCGTCGTGCTCACCGGCTTCTACTCCTATCAAAGCTTCGCCGCGCCTTTCCGACGTATCCGTTTCAAAGATCCCCGAACCAGCAAGACTCTGATCTTCCTGACCAACAATTTTGCTCTGCCCGCTTCAACCATCGCCGAGCTGTATCGTTGCCGATGGCAAGTGGAACTGTTCTTTAAATGGATCAAGCAGCACCTGCGGATCAAAGCTTTCTTCGGCACTTCGGAAAACGCTGTCAAATCGCAAATCTGGATCGCTGTCTCTGTCTACGTGCTCGTGGCCATCGTCAAAAAACGTCTGCAACTCTCTGCCAGCCTCTATGAAATCCTACAGATTCTCAGTCTCACCATGTTCGAGAAAATCCCGCTAGATCAACTACTTGCCCAATCTGCCTACGACGAGACGCCCACCGAAACCGCCAACCAGTTGATTTTGTTCAGCTAACGTTGGGACACTACTGATAAGTTCTCAGTTATAAGTCTAAGAGGAAAAAACCGGCTATTGTTTTATTCCTGTTCGCGTAGCATGTCCTTCTTATGTTTTGGCGGCCTTTTCCGCTTGTCGGGTATGACGCGCGTCGCCGCCGGAGCTAAGCCGGATTTTCGCGCCGCGCGGCGCGCTTCGGTGCCCTTGTCGAGCTTTTTCCTGCGGCGCTTCATTTCAGGCGAATTCCATCAGCATCAGCGTCAATGTCATGGGATTCGCTCAAAAGAGCTTAGCCCACTCTTCATTCATTCGGAAGCCAGGTAGAACTAGGTTGAATCTCTTTCCCACAACCCGCGATTCGCGTTCGACAATTTTTAGCGAAAAAGTAACAGTCCTGCAACATCCTTAACCGAAAGTACTGCGGGTCGTGCCAACACCCTATTGAGGGTGGCCGACACTCTCTCGCCGTAAAAGGAAGGTTCGTCTACATGCTAAAGAAAGCTGCAGTTCTAGGACTGTTCGCCGCAGGCCTGGCAAGCGCCGGATTCGCCCAGGAGGGCCCCGTTCCTAAGGGCGTTCCGCATCTCGATCACGTTTTCGTAATCATGATGGAGAACCATGGTTATCAGCAGATCCTCAACAACCCGAACGAGCCGTACCTGAATAGCCTGATCGCCAAGAAAAGAGTCAACTTCGCGACCAATTATTTCGCCGTCGGGCATCCCAGCCTGACCAATTACCTGGAGATCGTCGGCGGCTCGAATTTCGGTGTGCGCAGCGACAATGCCCCAGCCTGGGGGAACATGAGCTGCTCGCCCAACATAGTGAGCGGCATTGTGAATGCGGACAACGGTGGTGGCAATGCGCCCGTTCCGGTCGACACCGGCGCTATCTGCCCGATCGCGGGTTCTGGCACGGACGCGGAGACGCCTGCCGTTGACAACTGGAACGAAGTGACCCTGCCGCAGTTTCCTTATCTCGCCGATATCGACGGCATAAAGTCGGTGCCGGCGGCGTCTGCCGTAGGCAAGTCGATTGCGGACCAACTGACGCATGTCGGCTTGAGCTGGAAAAGCTATCAGGAGAGCCTCCCGCTCGGCGTGGTGTTCGGCGTCAACTACAGCAACGGTACGGCGACCAACCTGACCGACTTCAGTACACTCGCGCCCCTGACCTCCAGCAAAGTTGTGCAGGCGTATGCGGTGAAGCACAATCCATTCGCGTACTTCAAGAGCGTGCAGGAGGGAACGCCACGGAACAACGGTCTGAGCAACATTGTCGGCTTCGACGGTCCGCGCGGTCTGTATGCCGATTTGGCCAGCGGAGATGTTCCGTCCCTGGCCTTCATCTCGCCGAACCAGTGCAATGACCAGCACGGGAGAGGCAACGGTGACGCGTTCTGTGCATTCGACTTCGGCGCCGACACTAGCGGTCTTACCTACGGCACGCAGGTCGGCCTGAATCCTGGTTTGATCCAGCAAGGCGACGTGACCATCGAGCGGTTGGTTGAGGCCATCGAGGCTTCAAGCGTTTGGCACGAAGGCCGCAATGCCATTGTGATCGTGTGGGATGAGAACGACTACAGCGGCATCAGCGTGACGCCAAATGGCCTGTTCCCTCCGCAGAACCAGAACAAGGTCGTCCTGACCGTGCAGACAAACCACGGGTCCCAAGGAGTGCAAAGCGGGACCTACTACAACAGCTTCTCGCTCTTGCGCTCGCTTGAGGCGGGATTTGAGCTTCCGTGCCTGAACCACGCGTGTGACCGGGGCGTTTCCGTGATGTCTGATCTATTCGGCAGAGGGGACTAATTCCGAATTAAACGGTGGCCTCCGCGCACAAGCCGCAGAGGCCGCCTGTTTTACCTCGCGGCTTTCCGACAGCATCGTTTAAAAAGAGAAGGAAACCTGTAGGTCAATGCGACGATTGGCGGTTCCCCCGTTGTATGGCCCGTTGGCAAGTGAATTGGACTCGCCAAATTGCAGAGATTGAAGGTTTCCAATCGGCGTACCCAAGTTCACATTGTTGAAGACGTTTCTTGCGTTCACGCTGAAAGTCAAACCATAGCGCCGGTTCGTGGCACCCGCATCCATTCCCCGGCCACCTGGCCCTCCTCGTCCGGGACCACCAGGTCCGCGGCCAAACGTGCCGCCACCCGTCCCGCCGACTCCACCCGCGTTTCCGGCCCCTTCCAGGGCTGGCCCGAAGCCAAATGTTTTGCTCAGGCGAACGTTCAACGCAAAACGGCCAGGGCTCTCGGCGAAATTAATTGGGATTGGAGTGTATGCGGGGAATTCCGCCGGCGTGGGTATGACGAAGCAACCGTATTTCGTCGACTGCCCTGACGCACAGGCCCCGAATTCCGGGCGCACATTGTACACATTTCCCTGATAAGGGTCTGTTCCCGTGGTGATATTGAACGGTATGCCGGAGCTCGCGACAAGGAATGGGCTAAGACGGAAGCCTCGCGGCAACCCAATTGTGCCTCCAATAAACAGCCGATTTCGAATGTCGAAACTGGCGCGCCCATAATCTTGCTGAAGATCGTAGGGATTGGACGGAAAACTCCCGGGACCGGCGGTGTCGCTGTTGGAATAGTTCAGGGTGTAGTAGCCGAAGAGTGACAATTTCGCACCCATCCGCACGCTTCCATTGACGATCAACTGCCTTTGCTTAAAGATTCCCTCGGACTGGTACTGAAGAACATTTTCGCTGATGTCATTAGGTCGCTGACCCGTGATGGGGTCGAAGGGATTAATATTGTTGGTGTAGAACTGGTGCACGCCGCGCGAGTTCAGGTAGGTTACGGCAACATTGGCCGACTTGGTCAGTTGCCGCTCAAGCGTTACTCCTGTCTGAATCGTATAAGGCGCATGCAGATTCGGGTTGGTCTGATAAATCGTCGGCGTGGTTGTAGGCGGTAATTGACTTATCGGCAGAGGAACACCGCTAAGATAAAAATTCGGATTCATCACCTGAATTCTGACCTGATAATTTTGCGGATCGGTCCCGCCCAGTCTGTCTTGCTGGAGAATTTGATTGTAGGTAAATCGGTCGTAAAACATTCCAAATCCCGCTCTCAGGACAGTTTTCGGCGATTTCTTCGCATTCCCTCCGATGCCCCAGGCAACTCCCAAGCGTGGGGCAAAATCCGCCTTGTCGCTAAAACCGTTCTGCGTTTCAAAGCGCAGCCCGTAACTCACGGTCACGTTCGTTCGCAGCTTCCAATCATCCTGCACGAACAGCCCGGCATCGACCCAGTTCACCTCAAAGGACGACTTGCCTCCTGTCTGTGTGTAATAAGACGGCGCACCCCCGAGCCCTTCAAGAAAGGTCTGGTATTGCTGGATGTTGTTAAAGAAGAATTGTCCATTGTAATTGCTCAGAGTTGCGTTGACGTCTCTCGTATCCCTGATGCGCACCCCAAATTTCCATGCGTGTTTTCCATAATTCAGGTACGTCGTGTTCTGAAACTCATAGCGGTTCTGAAGATCGGAAGTATTGCCTCCGCCCGCTCCATTCCCGGCGAAGTCGTCTCGCACGTTGACAGTGGTGGCCGTAATCAGCGGCGTGGTGCCCGTTTCGTCGTGAACATACTGGAAGCGGCTCTCATTGATCATGTGCGAACCGATCACTTGAGTATCGCTCACCTGCAAGGTGTGCTCCGTGCTAAGATCCTTGGTTCCGACGGCCTCGAGATTGAATTGCCCAACGGTGCTGTTTGTTTCCGTGTTGCGAAAATACTGGTAGCGAGCGGTCAGCGTGTTACTCGGGGTCAGTTGAAAATCGATTCGCGGACTCAGGTTGGTCCGGGTCTCGGGATTGGCTACCGCGGCGCTAAAAGGAACGATGTTGAAGCTCGGATCAAGAATAGTGGCGCTGACAACGCCCAGATTCTGGATGTCCCGCCTTTCCAGATTGAAGAAATACGACGTTTTCTTGTTCAGCGCTCCACCCACGTTTCCGCTGAAAAATGTGGTGTGATAGTCCGGCGGCGCCGTGCCTGCAGGCAGTATCTCAAAGGGACTCCGCGAGTTGAACGCCGAGGAATTCCCGCTGAACATCACTTGCCCGTGAAGCTTGTCCGTACCCGGCTTGGTGAAAATCTCCACCCGCCCGTAGCCTAGCTTGTCGTACTCGGACGAGAAAGGATTCTGATTGATGCGAATTTCGCGAATCGAAGCCTTGGGCGGCAACTGGCCTGCCGTGAATCCATCAATATAAATCTGTCCGCCATTCGGCCCGGCCGACGGGCCCGCCAGGGCTTGAAGCTCAGACTGCAACTCGTCGGGATCGTCCGAGAGCGCCTCCAGATCCTTGCCCTGCATCACAATGGTGTTGGCATTACTGGCAGGGTTCACGTCCACCTGGGTGGTTGTGGAATTTACTTCCACCTTCTCCTGCTGCACTTCCAGGGTCAACGGGATGTTCATGCGGGTGACTTGCCCGGCGGTTACCACCGCATCACTCTTCGTAAACAACGCAAAGCCCTGGGCCACAGCTTTGATTTCATATTTTCCGGGGGCAAGCTCCTTGAATTCGTACAACCCGTCCTTGTTCGAGGTTGTGTCCATCGCCGCGCCCGTGGGAGTGGTCAATAAGACGGTTGCACCGCCCACGGCGGCGCCGGATGGGTCTGTCACTTGTCCCCGTAGAGTTCCTCCAGGCGTTTGAGCCGCAATGAGGTTTACCTCTACTAAGCCCGCCAGGCATGCGAACCACAGCGCGCACTTCAAAATTTTCCGATGACCTGTTCTCATCAATGATTCTCTTCCCTGTTTCTCTGAAGGATTGGACGTATTGTTTTCAAGGCGTGCCCGCATCGCCTCCGCCGCCTTGACTGAGGCTCCACGGGGTGAGAATGGAAGACGCCACCTGCCCTTGGGGTGACGCTTGGAGGATCGGCTCCACGCCGCCCAGAAGCGTGATAACCGTGGACGGCCCATCACCTTGGCCGGATGTCGCCACAATCATCACCGCATCACCTTTCTGAAAATCGCCGAGGGGGCTTACTGGCAGACGGCTTAGCATCTGCTGGAAATCTCCTCCACCGCTCCTCTGAGGACCACCCATACCGCCGCCACTGGCACTTCCCGTGGCTCCTGGCCCCGTGGCAGCCGCAGGAGCAGCAGATTGGCCTGGAGCCGGAGGCCCCGCCGTTCCATTTCCACCACTTGACTCCGCGCCATTGCTCTTCAGGCGCATCGCAATGCGTTGAGCCATGGGTTGTGGCAGCTTTCTCATCTGAGAATCGGCCGTTACCTTTAACTCCACCGGCTTTTTCCCACTCAGATCGGAAACAGTGAACGTGCCGGTGCTAGCATTCACCGCAACAATTGTTCCCGCGATATTCCGGAAGGAACCGGATACGATTTCGTCAGCAGTGAATTCGCTGCCATCGGCATTGCGGGCACCCCGCGCGCGCAACTGGTCGCCCTCGTGGATTTCCGCAAGGGGCGCAATCTTGGCCTCGTCAAACTTGATGGAGCCTGCGGCGTAGCGGCGAAGCACTGTGCCCGTCGGCGCATGAATCAGCACGTCCTTTGGCCCTGTCGCGGTGACCGTGCTGATTGCGATCGTGGTTTGGGCCACGTCCAGACTTTTCACCAGGCCGCCAATGCCGTGGCGTTGCCATTCTTCGCGCTCCCTTGCCTGCTTCTCGGCAAGGTCCTCCTTCTTCATCGCCACAACGGTGCTGGCCACAAAGGAAGCTGCGTCCTCACCCGGCTTCCCTTTTACGAGAATTCGGTCACCGGGCTTCAGGTCGCTCAGTTGGATAGCCGTTGCTTCTTTCAGACTTACGGATCCCGGTGGGACACGCAACACTTTTACGTTTGTAGGAAGCTGTACTTTCAGTTCTGGCCCGCTGTCCGTAGTCAAGGTCAAACTGCTCCCGGAAATCGATTTGATGGTGCCAACCGCAGGTTGAGTCTTCGCGGTGGCCGCATTTTGTGCACCTGCCTGTGCGCGCGCGGAGGGTATTGCCGGTGCCAGCAAGAGTCCGCAAATCGGTGCTAAGAGAAACCGAGGGGAGAGGCAGTAACTGTTGAACAGGCGAAGCGGCATTAAACTCTCCGAGAGTCTCCGTATTCTCCCAATGGCGTGATGCAGAACCTGCCGGTACACACCTGCAGCAGGTTCGCGACGGAGCGAACGTCTCACTGATTTAGACGTTTTCCGTCAAACGAACCGTTACAACAAGTTTTTGAGAGTTGCCAGCGCGCGGCTGTTTGAGCGGTACGCAGAAGTTCTGCTTACTGTTGCTGGATTTCACCTGAGGATCCTCCGTATTGTCGTTCCGAGGTCGTCCGTGTGGCTTCCCAAATCGCGGCGCTTGGTATTGCAAGCAAAGAAACAATTCCCAGCCAATTGCCCGCTCACTCCCGTAAAAAGTAACTCACAATTCTGTGCCTTCGCCAAAGAGTCATTTTGCGGTGTGACAAAAGGAACCAGGTTCATGTCCGAAGAGAAGCAGGATTCGCCCCCGCGCATTATCCGACACGAATTCGGGAACGATTATTTCAAATCCATGACAAGGGTGGGATCCGGCGCTCAGGAACTGGCGCCAACTCCGCAAGGCAAAGTGAAACCTGACTATGTAACGGTTGTAGACAGCGACAGGAGATACGTGGAGGTTTCGGACAGCTTCTGCAAGCTTGTTGGATACACAAGAGAAGAGCTACTTGGTATGCGGTACGATGACTTGACCGCCCCAGATACGAACGACATTCCAACCGTCCTAGAGCAGTTCTCGAAGCTTGGCCGTCTGCACGGATTGTGGATGTTGGTCAGCCGGGAGGGGACTCGAATTCTGGTGCGATATGAAGCGTGGTTGCGGCCTGACTCCCTCATCGAAGGGCATATGGAGGTTGTGGGCGCAGGATATAAGTAACGGACTGCGTCGACGCGCTGCGGTTTTGGCAAAAGGTGGGTCTACTCTTCCTTTTTGATTTTTTCAAATGATTTGGCGGAGGCGTGTGGAAGTCGAATGTAAGCCCATACGGAATTTCAAGTACTTACGAGGAGCGCTGCGGCGCAGAAAGGCAGCATAAACCACACGGAGGAGTGGCTAGTGTTCCCTGAATGTTCCCTCGTTTCCCGCGACTTGCCTGAAAAATCCACGATGGGAAAGTGACCCACAGGTCTATTCAGAAGGTCGGCCAAGAACGTAGTCTCAGCGGCATGGATGGCAAGCCGACCCGATGAATCGAGTCCAGAATAGGCGGGACCTAGGTTGAGAGTTAGTCCGCATACTCTGGGGCGGTATAGATCGAAAACAATGCCAATCGGAATTTCAAGGACTTAGCGGAAATGCTGGGGAACACTAAGACATTGAAAAAAAACAATGGGGAATCCAAAGGAATCCTTATTGGCCCCTTAGTGGCCGCTTGTTTTTCTGCTTTTCTCAACGTCCGAGATTCCGATAT
>JBAVHY010000400.1:0-2936 GCA_049686315.1 Candidatus Acidiferrum sp.
ACAAACCGTGTGCAACTGCGATTCGTTTTTCTTGGGCCCTAATATCTGATATCCGGTATCTGATATCCGTTGTAATCCGTTTGTCTCCTCTCACTTTTTCACCCCATCAACCTCTCAATCTCTCCAGCATCTCCCCATTGATGTGCTCCCCATCCTGAACGGTTCCGGTTACTCGCATCGCGCGCGTTTCATAGACCAGGCCGCCATACTTGTCGTACGCTTCGGGGAAGAGAATCACCTCGAACAGCCCGCGCTGGTCTTCCAGCGTCACGAACATCATGTTGCGGTAATTTTTTGTGCCCACGTGGCGGTAGGTTACCACCCAGCCGCACAGCGTGACCCGCTTGCCGTACCTTTGCGGCAGTTCGTCGCTCCACACCTCGCCATTTCTGGGCAGGAAGTCCAGTGGGTGGCCGCTCACGCATACCTCCAGAATTTCCCGCTCGTAGCGCAATTTCTGTTCCTGCGTATAATCCACCGTATGGATTTCTTCGAGCGCCCGGCCGATCGAATCATCCTGTTCCATCTCCGCAAACAGTGTCACCGGAGCGCCGGCCGCCGCGGTTGCCGCCGCACAAACCGCGCGAACTCCCTGATGGGTTTGCTGCCCCTTTGCTTGCAGTAAATTCCATTGCCAGAGCATCGCCGGACGCGTCCTGCGGCACATGTCGTCGAATGCCCCACACTTAATCAGTGCTTCGACCTCATCCCGTTCCGCCAACACGCGCGCGAGAAAGTCCTCCAGCGAACGAAACAGTCCGCGCGCTTCACGCTCCCGCAAGATGGCCAGGATCGTTTCGACTCGCAATCCCTTCACTTGCATCAGCCCTACGCGCAATGCTTTTTTACCCTGCTTGCCCCGAGCTTCGAGGGGAGCTTCGAAGGGCTTGGCGTCCGCCGCCGTTTCCGCGGTGTATTCCATCCGCGAATGATTCACCGACGGCAGCCGCACCTCAATCCCCCAGCGCTTCGCTTCTTCCACATACGCCGAGACGTGATAAAATCCCGCCCCCGCGCTGCACATCGCCGCGAGAAATTCCGCGGTGTGGTGCGTTTTCAGATAGGCCATGCGATACGAAATGTCCGCGTAGGTTGCTGCATGTGCTTTGCAGAAGCCGAAGCCCGCGAATTTTTCCACCATCAGCCAGGTTTCCTGGCGTTGTTGAGCGGTTAGGCCCATCATCCCCGCGGCCTTCAGGAATTTGCCTTGCAGCCGCTCGCGGTCACTCCGCCCGGAGAATTTTGCAGATGTGCGCCGCACGATATCCGCCTCCGCCAGCGACATGCTCCCCACCGCTTGGGCAATCTGCATCACCTGTTCCTGATAAATGCACACGCCGAGGGTGTCATGCAGAATAGGCTTGAGACAGTCATGCGCGTAAGCTACCTTTTCCCCGTGCAGCCGTTTGATAAACAATTCTTTCGAACCGTACTCCGCCGCACCCGGCCGGATCAACGCCAGGGCGAGGGCGGTCGCTTCGAGTGTCCGTGCCCCCATCATGCGGAGCATACTGCGCATTGCCGGCGACTCAATCTGAAAGACCCCGAGCGTGCGTCCTGAGGCGATGACATCGCAGGTCAAAGAATCATTTTCGGGAATAGCGTCAAAGTCGATTTCCCGAGGCGTCGGGCATGGGGTTATTCCATCCGCCGCCACAGCGATCTTCTCCTCCGCCTCCTTTATTTCCTCAACCCCTTTCTCAATGTTGTCCAGCGCGAGAGACATGGTGGTGAAGCCGCGCTGGCCGAGAAGATCCATTTTGATTAAACCAAGAGCCTCGATGGCGTTCATGTCATAATGCGTTACAACGATGCCTTTTGTGGCGCGCTCCAGGGGCACCAGATGCGCCAGAGGTTTTGCGGAAATCACCGTGCCGCAGGGATGAATACTGAGGTGACGTGGCGCGTCATCAAGGCGCAAAGCAACTTGCAGGATTGTCCGCCACGGCTCTTCGTCGACCGGCAGATTCTGGCACTCGGGAAGCTGGCGAATGGCCTGCAAAATCTCTCGCACCGGCCGGTGCGGCAGCCGCTTCGTAAAATGGTTGACTTCGCTGTTTGATATGCCGAACACTTTGGCGACTTCACGAATCGCCAGCCGCGCGTGCATGGTCACGAAACTTCCGATCATGGCTACATGCTCGGCGCCCCAGCGCTTGTAAACATAATTGAGGAGCTCATCGCGGCGCGCGCCGCAAATGTCGATGTCTATATCGGGGCAATCGCCACGCTGTTCGTTTAGAAAGCGTTCGAAGTACAGCCCCCAACGAAGCGGGCAGACCCGCGAGATCCCCAGGCAATAGGTCACGATGGAGCTGGCCGCCGAGCCGCGCGCGACGGCAGGAATGCCGCGGCGCCGCGCCTCCTCGACAATGTCCCAGACGAGAAGGAAATAGGGCGCGAGATGCCATTGTTCAATGACCTGGAGTTCGCGTGCCAGGCGAGCCTGAGCTTCCGGCCGCAGTGGTTGATAACGCTTCCTTGCACCCTCAAAACATAGCTTCTCAAGAAAGGAAGACGGTGTTTCGCCCTCCGGGACGGGGAATTCCGGAAGGATCAGTTTCCCCAGCTCAAGTTTCAGATTGCAGCGATCCACAATTTCCAGCGTGTTGCGCAGCAATTCCGGATGATCCGGGAAGAGTCTTTGCATTTCCGCCGCAGGCTTGAACCACGCTTCACCCGTGGTGATTTCCTGGGGAGCAACCGTCGTTAGCAAATTACCCGTGCGAATGGCATTTACCGCGCGATGGTGCAGATACTCTTCCGGCTTCAGGAAATGCACATTGTTGGTCGCCACCAGCGGAATATTCATTTCCCGCCCGAGCCGCTCCGCCTCCCGCAACGTCCGTCCATCGCCCGGCGAAAGATGCTGCACCTCGATGTACAGCCGGTCATCGAAAATTCCCTTTGTAGGGGCGCAGCATGCTGCGCCCCTA
>JBAVHY010000401.1:0-12770 GCA_049686315.1 Candidatus Acidiferrum sp.
GGGGAAGCCGGCACAACGGCTGGCGGCGTAAAGCCGCCCCTGCAGGCGCTAGGCCTGGGAGGGCTTACCAACCGCAGAGTGACGTGTATCACTGACTCCCGGCCTATCGACCCTCTAATTTGGTCCCAATGGGCTCCCCCACTGTATCGAGGGACAGACTGGCCCTCTCAAAATGCCCATGTTGCCGACTAGGGAGCCCGCTTTCACACATCTTGCCCAGAAAGATTATGTGCTCTCGCTCTTTGAAGCCTTAAACAATTCGCATCAGACGCAAATTCGCATTCACTTTCGCTGCGTGGAGATGGACTCGCCAAGTGAAGAGTATGCGACGGAAACCATCTGCGTTTCCGTATCGTGGTTCCTGATGAAGAGCCCGCGCCCCCTGAAGGCCGGAAGTTTGTTAGCTTTGCGGTTGCAGGTGCCCACCGAGATTTCAGGCAGTGCCTTTTGCGAGCAACGCGTTACCGGCCGCGTCCTGTCCGAGCATCAGCTAGAAGACGGCGCGCTGGGCTACAAGGTGACCATCGAGCAGGCTGCGCGAGCCGCGCGAGCCGGGGCTAGGAGCTAAGAACCTTCGCAAGTCTTTGAGTGGTTTTCGCCAACTGCTTTTTCAGCGCATCCACCTTCTTGGAAATTTCCCGCAGCTCTTCCTTTGTGACCTTGGTGGCCTGGTCGAATTGGCGCGCGCGATGGTGCGCCTGTTTCTCCGCTTTCCCCAGTGCCTTGCCGATCTTGACGGACACTTGCGTGAGTTTGTTTTTCGTCGCCATAGTGTTCCTCCCCCTCTGCAACAGCACCATGCTACCTCAATCGATGGAAGGAAAGCACAAAGGAATTTTCGCCGAGGGTTATGGCTAATCAGGCTTGGGCGGATGCGCGGCGCGTTCTTTCTTCTTATCATCCTTAGCCCGGTCGGAGGGCGGATAGGCTTCAAAGCCTTTGGCGAGTTCTTCGTCGGTTTTTTTCCAATCCTTGTCCGGGTTGGCGATCTTGCGAATCAAGTAGAGACGCCAGGCAAGGTTCTTGGATTTTGGATCGATGAGATCGACGATGAGACAGCCTTCGCGAGCGCTGCTGGCGGCGACATCGTTGTAAATCCAGCCCCAATATGAGCCGATGTACGGGCCATAAAGTCCCCAATTTCCCATAGTGGAGATGTTGACCTGCTGAGGGGAGTTGGGCCAGTAGCGGACGACGAGATCGGCTTTTTCGCCGGGCTGAACTTCGCGTAGCCCTTTGTTGGTTAGCTCCCGAGTGACCGAACGATGAACGCGATTGTTGATGAGATCGGGGTTGAGCTGCATCATCACGAGGTTTTCGACACCCCCGAGAAAGGCGAACGTCCTGTACCTGGAGAAATCGAGGTTGGGATCGAAATCGACGGCGGTCTTGGCGAACAAAGGCAAGGCTGCGAGAAGAATCGCGAGCAAGCCGCTGATAAGCAGAGATTTGACGTTCCATCGAGTTTCACACGGGCGATTCATCGGGGCTTCACTCCTCTGGAGCGAGGAAGGATAGCGTTCGCGGGTAGCTTAGGCCATGCAAAGTTCGCAAGCCAGTGGGAGGCGCGTTTCATTCGTTCTCGCCGTCGGCAGGCTCATTGTTGAAGAGGCGAACGAGTTCGGCATGCTCCATGACAACGGCGGGGTCCTTCTGGATGGCGTCGAAATATTTCTTCTGGAAGGCATCGCCGGTTTGGGAAGGCGCAAAGATCTTACGGGCCAGAGCAATAGCGATGTGAGCGTCCGTGGCGGTGACGCCTTCGTCGTTGGAAAGAGCTTCGTCGATGCGAACCACGAATTCGGAAATGTTGTGGAGCCAGGAGAACTGCGGATCGTCGACCACGAGGCGAAAGAGTTCGCCGGCGGAGACGGCGTGATGATCTTTTTCGTAGCCGCGGCGCTCCATCTCGAGAAGGGATTTGTGAAGACGGAGAAGCGCTTCGCGAAGAGCGACGAGCTTCTGACGGGCCGGTGTGTCTCGCGCGTCTCCTTGATTGGAATATGGGTCGTTCGATTGGGCCACGTTGCGCTCCCGCGAAGAAAAGTTCCTTGGAATGCCTGCTTCTATTCTGCCGTGCTTCCTTTGGGCTGCACCACCAGATTGTTTCTTACGCTGAGGGCGCCGGCTACGCCGCTGGCACGCGCGGTGGCGAGGTTTTTGTCGGAATCGGAATTGACGAAGCCTTCGAGCGCGACGCTCCTATTCTTCACAATAATATGAATTGCAGGCGCGGGTTGAACCGCGTAACGCGCCAAGGTGGAATCCTCGTAGACGGCGCGATAAACCGCGCGACGGAGGTCATCGTCGGCAGGTGAAGCGGGCAGGACCTCGATGTGGTTGATGACCGCGTCGACGCCTTCGATGCTCTTGACCGAGGCTTCGGCGTGATCTTTGAGGGTGTGTCGAACAACCTGGCCGGTGAGTGTGACTTTGCTGCCGTCGAGCGTGAAGGCGATGGAATCGAAGACGGAGTAGAAGGGAAGCACGAGGAGCTGATGATGAATCTGCTTGGACAAACTGGGGAGAAGTTTATCCTCGGGCTTGGAGGCCTTTTTCGCGCGGGGCGCCTGCGTGGGAATACAGGGCATTGCGAGGCCGGAATGCAGGGCAAGCACGGTAAGCCAGATTCCCATTCGCCGCATTGGATGGAAGCTCCTTCCCGGTGGCGCGGGGATACGTTCTTACTTGGGTTCACGCGGCATTCGGTATCGTGGAGAGCCATGCCGAATGCTGTACAGTAGTAGCATACGACGGGAATTACGCTCCTCGTTGGAATTGTACCCGTTCGACCGCCCCAGGAGAAAATCGCTGACGTGCTGGCCATAGCTCATCGCGGCGCATCCGGATACGCTCCGGAAAATACATTGGCTGCCTTTCGACGCGCCGTGGCCCAGGGGGTGACGTTCATCGAAACCGACTTGCACCTCACGCGGGACGCGCACTTTGTTGCGATCCATGATGAAACGGTGGACCGGACCACGAACGGCCACGGCGCGGTCCACAATATGACTTTGGCGGAAGTGAGGCGGTTGGACGCTGGCTCATGGTTCGCGAGCGAGTTCATGGGGGAGCGGATTCCGACGCTGGAGGAGATTCTGGAATTCGCGCGGAAGAATGACGCGGTGTTCTACCTGGAGTTGAAGCCGAGCGGGTTCTGGGGCGGGGAACACGCCTTGATCAGCGCGCTGCGGGATTCCAGCGAGATTCCGCGGAGCGTGATTATTTCCTTCGATGCGGCGATCCTGGCGGCACTGCGGAAGATTGAGCCGACGCTGATGACCGGACTGCTGCACAGCGGAGAGGCCGAGAACCCGTTTGAGAAGGCGGTTGAGGTCGGCGCGCGGCAGATAGCGATGCGTGGAGACCTGGTGACGCCAAACTTTTTACAGCAAGCGAAGAAGCGGGACTTGCAAGTGGTGTGCTGGACCGTGAATTCGCAGGCGCACATGCGCTTGCTGGCGTCCGCGGGCGTGGACGGCATCATGAGCGATTACCCGGACCGGCTGCTGGCGGCGTTTAGCAAATAGCGCGATAAAGGGCAGCAAATTGCGCGACGGTTAATTGTTCCGCGCGGGCATCTTCCCGTAGTTTCAATTCCTTCAAAAGTTCGCGGACGCGCTCAGGTGTGGCGAGCGGACGCAAATTGTTGGACAGGGTTTTGCGCTTCTGCGCGAAACAGGTTTTTACAAATTCCAGGAACGCGGGGGCGTCGCTGACCTGGAAGTTTATTCTTTCGCCTGGAAAGCGAAGGGTGACGAGTGCCGAACCGACTTTCGGGGGCGGACGGAAGGCGCTGGGAGGAAGGCGCAGCGCGAAGTCCGGGCGGGCGTAGAACTGAGTGACGACGGAAAGGTAGCCGTATTGGCTGGTGCCCGGGCGGGCCGTAAGGCGCGCCGCGACCTCGAGTTGAATGACGATGTGCACTTCGTCGATTTGGTCGGCGAACTGAAAGAAATGGTGCAGGATCGGCGAAGTGATGTAGTAGGGGAGATTGCCGTAGATGCGCATGCGGCGTCCGGCGGCAATTGCGGAGAGGTCGGTTTGGAGGACATCGCCGGGGACGACGGTGAGATTGGGATGTTTCTGGGCGAGCCGCTGCAGGCTGGTGATAAGAGGGGGATCGAGTTCGACGGCGACCACGGTCGCGCCGCTGCGAAGGAGATGCTCGGTCATTTCCCCGTGACCCGCCCCGATTTCGATCCAGCAGAAGTCCTTGGCCAAGGCTTGGGAGATGGGCTGCATACCGTGGGGAGAAACACGGATGGCGCGGGCAATTTTTTCGCGCCAGCCGGGGTCGCCCAGGAAGTGTTGACCGAGCCGTTGTCTCGTCATGGAGTTGGTTTAGAAAGTGTAGCAGCAGAGGGAGGGCGGACTGTTGAGGGAAATCCATGCTAGCATCGAGCGGTTTTACTCGAGACGAGGTGAAGCGATGGCCAAAGGATACTGGATTACGTTTTACCGAAAGATAATGAGCGCGAGCGCGCTGGCGGAGTACGCCAAGCTGGCGGGGCCGGCGATCGAGGCGGGGGGAGGAAAAGTCCTAGCGCGAGGAGTGCCGGTGAAAGCGTACGAGGCGGGGCTGAAAGAGCGTACAGTGCTGATTGAATTTGAAAGCGCCGAGAAGGCCGTCGCCACATTTGAGGGCGCAAGTTACAAAGCCGCGGCGAAGTTGCTGGCGGGCGCGGTGGAAAGGGATGTGAGAATTGTGGAAGGAACGTAAGCCGGGCGCATGCGAGTTGGCTGACCTGCCTAACGGTCAGACATTTCGCAGCCTTCTATTCGTAACGGAGGGCCACCATGGGATCGATGCGCGCGGCGCGGCGCGCGGGAATCCACGCAGCGAAAAATGCCACGGCAAGCAGAAACAGGAGGGCTATGCCGAGCAGGATAGGGTCATGTACTCGGACTTCGAACAATAGTGACGCCAGCATCTGGGCACAAAACCACGCACCGAACAGGCCTAGCCCTGCGCCAGCGATCGTCCAACGGGCGACGTTGGACAGCACCATTTTCTGAATGTTCCGTGGCGTGGCGCCCAGCGCTATGCGTACTCCGATTTCACGCGTCTTCTGTGCAACCAGAAATCCAACAACTCCATATATCCCGATCGCCGCGAGCAGGACGCCCATAGCAGCGAACAGCGAGATCAACATCGCATTGAAGCGCGGGCGGGCGGCCAACTTGTTTACGCGCTGGCTCAGCGTGTTGATTTCCATCGGAATCGTAGCATCCAGACCAGAGATCTCCGTGCGAATCCAGGAGGCCATCATCCGCGAGTTCATGGGCGTGCGGAGAATCACGTAAGCTGTTCGGAAGGAGCCTTCCTCGTCCGCCTTCCAGGGGATGTAGTACTCCAGATCCGCGGGCTGGGTAACTCCGTTGTTCTTCACGTCGGCCGCAATGCCAACAACCGTGCGCCAAGGAGCCTCAGGGCGAGGACGCATATTCTTGCCAAGCGGGTCTTCGTTCGGAAAGAGCTGGCGCGCCAAGGATTCGTTCAGGATGACCGGGTTTTCCCCTCGCGCGCGGTCCTCTTCCCGAAACGAGCGGCCGCGTACGACGGGGATTTGCAGTGCCGAAAAATATCCGGGAGTGACGGAGCGCCACCCCACCATTCCGCCGGTTCCTTCCGCGAGACGTCCCCGGCCAGGAATTTCGATGCTGGAATAAATGGTTGCCCGCATCTCTCCGGACGGGGGCAAGCTGTCGCTAAGCGCGATGGAAGCTATGCCCGGAATTTGCTTGAGGCGCGGTTCGAGTTCGTTGAAGAAAGCGATTTGCCTGGGCGTATCGGGATAGCGGCTCTCACCGAGCATGACCTTCGCAACCAGCGCGTTCTCCGTGGACATGCCCAGGTGCACGCTCTGCAGGTTGTGGAGGCTGCGCAGCAAAAGGCCAGCGCCTGCAAACAGGGTGAGCGAAATGGCGATTTGGGCCGCCACCAGCGTCTGGCGCAGCACGCCTCGCGTCGTGGCGCGCGCTTCCTTTCCACTCAGCCCTTCCGGCGCTGGGACGTGGAGCGCTGGGACCAGTCCAGACAGCAGCCCAGAGATTAGTGAAATGCCGAGGGCGAAGAGAAGCACGCGATGGTCGAGGCTGGCCTGCTGCAAGTGGGGAATTCCTTCCGGCGCGATGGACACGAAGAGACGTAGAAGAGCGTAGGCGATCCAACAGCCAACAGCGCCGCCGAAGACACTCAGCACCACGCTCTCTGTAAGAGCTTGACGAGCCAAGCGCGCGCGGGTTGCACCAAGTGCGGCGCGCACCGCCAATTCATGCCGGCGGCTGGCGCCTCGCGCAAGCAGCAAATTGGCCACATTTGTACAACCCACCAGGAGCACGCCGGACACGCCAGCGAACAAAATCCAAGACGCGAGCCGCGCGTCTTGTACTTGGCGATCACGCAGGGAACGCACGCTCAGACGAACTTCCTTGCGAAACATCGGGGGAACGTATTGCAGCGACTTTTCAAACAACGGCTGCAACGCCGCGGCTGACTGAGCAATGCCTACGCCAGGCTTCAGACGAGCAAACGCATGCAGCACAGGTTGCGGACCGTCGCGGCGAAGAGCAGCTTCATCGAACGCTTGGGGAACCAGAATGTCGGCACGCCCGAGCGTCGGCATTTCAAAGTCCGAGGGAAGCACGCCGACAATTGTAGTGGGCTGGCCGTCGAGGGAAATTCTTCGCCCCATCACCTGGGAATCTCCGGCGAAGCGGGTGCGCCACAGCTCAAAAGACACGAGAGCAACGCGCGGCGCGTGAGGGAGGCCTTCTTCGCGCGTGAAATTGCGACCGAGAATTGGCTGGATGCCGAACGTGGTGAGAAAAGTGTATTCAATGTGCGCGCAGGTGAGACGCACGGGATTTTGCTCCGTCAGATCGCAGGCGTCATTGCCAGGAGTCACTGTCGTGGTCGCTTCAAACGGCGTTTGTTGCGTGCGCCAGTCCACATAGTCGGTGGCGAGCATGAACTCGCGTGGTTCGATGGGCGCGAGCAAACCAAAGATAACTAGATGCTCATCGTGGGAGTACGGGAGGCTGCGGAACAGAATGCGGTCTACCACGCTGAAGACCGCGGTGGAGGCACCAATGCCGAAGGCGAGGGTGAGGACGGCGGCCGTCGCGAACCCGGGGTCCTTGCGGAGTTGGCGAAGGCCATAGCGGCAATCGGAGATGACGGAGTGGAGCCAATTGCCAAGCCGTTCTGCGCGAACCTGTTCTTTCACTTGCTCAAGGCCGCCAAGTTCGATGCGCGCGGCACGTTGTGCTTCCTGCGGGGACATACCGGCACTAATGTTTTCCTCAGTCAGCATTTCGAGGTGCGAATGAACCTCCTGGTCGAGGTCCGCCTCCACCTGCCGGGATAAGAAGAAATTCCGCAGAACACTTCGCACTTTCACAAGGAGCGGCATGCAAAACACCTCTCCACGGCGTTTCCAAAGCTTGGGCAATCGCCCAGGAAATGCAAAAGGCATCTCCTGTCGGCATTCTGCAGGGATAATACCGATGGACCTATAGAGTGTCAATAGGAGAAGGCGAGCCCGCTCAAACGACAACCCCAAGTTTGTCTCAGTTAAAGACCGGAGTGATCCCAGGGGACGCACGGACGCGGGGCGCTTGACGCTGGGGACAGGCTCCGATAGCGTAGGGAATTCGTTCTGAACATGCGAATACTCTTTGTTGCATCCGAGGCGCTGCCGTACGCGAAGACTGGCGGATTGGCGGACGTGATCGAGGCCCTGCCGCGAGCGCTTGTCAAATTGGGGCTCGACGTGGCGGTCTTCCTGCCGAAGTATCGCGGTGTGAAAACAGGCTCGTTGGCGTTGCCGAGCATGACGATTCCACAGGGGACGCGGCTGCGCTTTCCGGCAATCGTCAGCGGCGGAATGCATCGCGGGGTTCGGTACTTTTTCCTGGATGATCCCTTTTACTTTGACCGGGATGGCATTTATGGGGGTCGCAACCACGAATATCCGGACAATGCCGAACGATTCACGGAATTTTCGCGCGCGGCGATCGAGTTGGCCAAACAGATCTGGATGCCGGACGTGATCCACTGTCACGATTGGCAAACGGCGATGGTGCCTGTGCTATTGCGTTCGTCTTACGCCGACGACCCCATGGTGCGCGAGCTTCCGGTTGTGTTTACGGTCCACAATATCGGTTACCACGGCCTTTTTCCGAAGGAGGCGCTGGAGCGGGCGGGGATTCCCCCCGGAGTATTTCATCCCGGAGGAATCGAATTTTTCGGGAACGTAAATTTCCTGAAGGGCGGGCTGATATTTTCGGACTACCTGACAACTGTCAGCCAAAAATACGCGCAGGAAATTCAGACCTCGGAATTTGGATTTGGGCTGGAAGGCGTGATCCGCACGAGGAGCGACCGCTTGGTAGGGATACTGAATGGAGTCGACTATTCCGCGTGGAGCCCGGAAAGGGACACGCTGATACCGATGAAATATTCAATAAAGGATCTGGCCGGAAAGCGCGTGTGCAAGGAGGGGCTGCTGGATGAGTTCAAGCTGCTAAAGGACGATGTGCACCGGCCAGTGCTCGGGATTGTGTCGCGGTTTGCAGACCAAAAGGGGTTCGACCTGATCGCGCGGGTTGCGGCGGAACTATTGAAGGAGGACGTGCTCCTGGCGGTGCTGGGAACCGGCGAGCGAAAGTATGAGGAAATGTTCCGCGCGTTGGCGAGCGACTTCCCCGGGAGAGTTGGCGCGATGATTGCCTACGACAATCGGCTGGCCCACCTGGTGGAAGCGGGCGCGGATATATTTCTTATGCCGTCAAGGTACGAGCCCTGCGGGTTGAACCAAATCTACAGCTTGCGGTATGGCACGGTGCCGGTGGTGCGGGCGACGGGCGGGCTGGATGACACCATCGAGGCGTTCGACCTGGAGCAGGGGACCGGAACTGGGTTTAAGTTTGTGGAATATACCGGCGCGGCGCTGATGGGCGCGCTTCGGCAAGCACTGCGCGAATATTCCGACGAGAGCGCCTGGAAACGCATCCAACTAAACGGGATGGCGAAGGATTATTCGTGGAATACATCGGCGGCAGAGTATGCGAAACTATATGAAGCTGCCCGCGCGGCGCGAAACCAAAACGTGGTTCCATCATCTAATTAGTTCGGGAAAGCGGCTGCCATGTCGCAGCCGGTCGAGGACACTGGAAATAATATGGCTGATAATATTCTTGCGGTGAACGACGGAAATTTTGAAGCGGAAGTGCTGAATGCGAGCAAAGCACAGCCGGTCATGGTGGATTTTTGGGCAGAATGGTGCCGCCCATGCCACATGCTGGCGCCGACGGTGGCGGAGATAGCGCAGGATTACGCCGGCAAGCTGAAGGTGACCAAGTTGAACGTGGATGAAGCGATGAATTCCGCTGGACGTTTTAACATTCGTGGCATTCCCACGCTGCTGGTCTTTAAAGATGGGCAGGTGGTGGAACAGATCGTAGGCGCGGTGCCGAAGGATCAGATCACCAAGGCGCTGGAACGGCATATCGGATAAACGGGACGAAGGCGAAAGCAAAACTAGCGTGAGCTGGTGGCGCCTTCGGCGTGCCAGACACGCGCAGGCGCGGAGCGAATAAATTCTTACTTGACGCAACCCAGTTGTTTCTATTGCGAAGTAGCGAGGGCGAAATGAGCGCACAGCCGGTGAGGTGTGCCTGGGCTAGCAGCGCGATGAACATCCCTTATCACGATAAAGAGTGGGGCGTGCCGGTGCACGACGACCGGCGGTGGTTTGAGTTCTTGATTTTAGAGGGTGCGCAGGCAGGGCTCAGTTGGGATACGATTCTGCGGAAACGGGAGCGCTATCGAGAACTGCTGTGCGAGTTTGATGCCGCGAAGGTGGCGCGATTCGACGGGGGAAGAGTACGGCTGCTGATGCGTGATCCGGGAATTGTGCGCAACCGGCTAAAGATTGCCGCGGCCATTGCGAATGCGCGGGCATTCGTGCGGCTACAGAAAGAGCAAAGGAGCTTCGACGCGTACGTGTGGAAGTTCGTGGGAGGAGCGCCGATGCAGAATCGTTGGAAGACGCAGAAACAAGTCCCCGCAAAAACGGCCCTTTCGATTGCCTTGAGCAAGGATTTGCTGAATCGTGGATTCAAGTTTGTGGGGCCGACGATCTGCTATGCGTTGATGCAGGCGACGGGCCTGGTGAATGACCACCTCGTCAACTGCTACAGATATAGGGAATTGCAGTAGCGAAGGAGTCGGCTGCGCGCAATCCTTGGCGACCGTCATCCAAGTAACATCAGAACTGGCATTGAAAAAGAGTGCGGCCTGCCCGCTTTGCCATTGCGCCTTCTTTTGGCGACCCTCACTGCTAGCCAAGCCCACCTTGTCTGAGCCAGAAACTCCGCTTGGAGGTCCGCAACGTTGCAGGTACCCTATTTTGCTGACGGAAGGAGTTACCATGGCATCCCCTGATCCGATTAAACACGTCGTTGTGTTAATGATGGAAAATCACTCGTTTGACCAGATGCTCGGCTGCATGCAGCAGATTTATCCGAACCTCGAAGGCGTAGATGAGAAGAACCTGCGTTCGAATCCGGATTATCCGGACGGTAAGAATGCAATCGCCCAGAACGCCAGCAAATTGATGGCTTCCTCGTTTGATCCTCTCCACGATCACTTGAACGTGATGCGCCAGATTGCCAATAACTGCGGCGGCTTCGTTGCTGATTTTGTTCAGAGTTACAGCCAGTGCGGAGATACGCGTCAGCAAGTCATGTCTTACTACCAACTCGGGTCTTTGCCGGTCCTTCATGAATTAGCGACGAACTTCATGGTTTGCGACCACTGGTTCTCCTCGCTTCCGGGGCCAACCTGGCCGAATCGCTTCTTCGTGCACACGGGCACCTCCAAGGGTCACGTAAAGATGCCCACCGGCATGTACGTAAAGAATGAATATTTCTTCGACCAGAACACGATTTATAACGAACTTGAGAACAAAAACATCTCGTGGAGCATCTACCATCACGGAATGCCTCATACTCTCCTGCTCGCACGTCTTTGGGACAAACCGGATCATTTTCACCGCATGGACAATTTCTTCAAGGATGCGGCCGGTCCGGAAGGTGACTTCCCGCAGTACGTGTTCATCGAGCCTTCTTACGGCGGGCCTGACGAGAACGACCAGCACCCGCCGACGGATCTGCGCAAGGGTGAGTACTTGATCGCGCAGGTCTATAACGCTTTAAGACAGAACGATGCGCTTTGGAACAGCACGCTTTTCGTGCTTCTCTATGACGAGCATGGGGGATTTTACGACCATGTCTATCCACCAAAAGCGACTCCGCCCGACCGGGACACTTCGGAGTTTGCGTTTGACCAGTATGGGTTGAGGGTCCCTGCGATTCTGATCTCTCCTTGGGTGGAAAGGGGTTTCAACCCGGGTTTGTACGATCACACATCGCTGCTGAGGTATCTGATTACAAAGTGGAGTCTGCGGCCGGATACGCTTGGAGCGCGCGTGGCGAATGCCGGTACGTTCACTTCAGAGCTGCAAAAGCGGACTACTCCCCGGTCTGATACGCCAGCTCCATTTGACACCAGTGTTTTTGCTGCTCTTCACCCCATGCTCCCCAACGCCACCAACGAACACCAGAATGCGCTTATGAATTTTGCCCACTTCCTGGAACAAAAGATGTCCCACGTGGAAGAGCTGTCCGCAGTCGGCTATCGGTCGTTGCAGACTCTAGGTGGCCCACTGGAACAGCTTTCGGTGGCAAAAGACCGCTTCTTACTTTATCTGCACCACGGGCAAGCGGGGAGGCTCCGCGATAATTCAAACTAAGTTCGGCGCCGCGAGGCTGTACGTTCCGCTGTTGGATTCGAGTTCTTGTCCACGGCCGCAATCGAAGACGAGAGTTGGGCGGGATGAATGCTGCTGTTCGTCGTCGCCAGCAAATGGTGCAGCTCTGCCACGATGAGCGGGAGCTCCGCTGGTGAAATTCCATTCGAATCAGCGCGGGCGGCGTTTTCCAGTAGGGAATTGGAAAATATGAGGAAATGGCAGGACTGTACGGGCAGTCGTTTCGTTATGTATAATCTTCAAGCTAGAGGAATGAGCGGGCGTCGTACAATGGCAGTATAGAAGCTTCCCAAGCTTCGGACGTGGGTTCGATTCCCATCGCCCGCTCCAGAAGCCCTGTTGATGCAGTTGAGTTTACGGGCTTCCCACCCTCAAATATTCCCTATAAAAACCCGAGTTTTGGACGCAGTTTGACGCGGATTCAGGCCTGTCCCTACCGAAAATTCTGTACAGCCCATGGGGGATGTCATTGCCCAAACGGGACCGCAAGCCTCAAGGAGTTTGCGGCTCTGCCCCAGACAGGCGAACGAAATTCGCGATGCACGCGGCTGCAAGGGAGCAGAGCTCGAACACATTTCCAATGGCCCAAGGAGAGAAAGCGCGTAGAGTGGTGGAATCGGGCTCTTTCAGGCAGCCCGTCGTTCGGCTCACGCTGCTCTCACCGATGTCGATGCCGAGTTTGAGCAGTTCGCCGTGAATGCGTGGTGCACCCCAACTAGGATTCTCTCGGCACATCTTGCGGATCAAATCTCGGACCTCGAGCGGAATGAGCGGTCGTCCGGGTTGGCCGTGCCGCACCTTCCAGGTCCAGAACAGACGAAAGCCGGCACGATGCCATGCAACCACCGTTTCGGGCTTGACGATGGCCAGCGCCGAGCGCCAGTCACGCCAGAATCGGGACAGACAAATCCACAACAGGCGGTCCCTGGA
>JBAVHY010000402.1:0-16464 GCA_049686315.1 Candidatus Acidiferrum sp.
ATGCCGACCCTGCCGCCCGCCGCATCGTGGCTGCGGGACTCGGCGAACTTGCTCCACTGCTTGAACGCCTCTGGCCCAATCAGCTCCCCGAAGAGCTGGGCCGGCTCACACTCAATGTGCTTACCAAAGAGCAGGCACCGGAGACGGGCGCACTGATGGCTGCTTTCCTCGAAACCCTTGGCCGCGTCTCTGTAAGCCGCGGAGATTTCGCCGGCTTCGAAAACATTCTCATCGGCCTGGAGAGACTTCCCCGGGACGCCGAACACGAACACATGACCGCTCTTGGCCAACGCCTCATCGCCAACGATCGTTGGATGATGTTGGTGGACGCATCGCTGGCCAATCGCCCACTTGAGCCTTCCTTGCCACGCCTCTTGCAGCGCGATCCGGAACGCCTCCTTGACCGGCTCACCCTCCTGCTTACTGAGCCGCGCGCCGTGGACATGCTACCGGCAATGGCGCGCCTGCTTCGTACTATTGGCGTGCCCGCGCTCACACTCCTGGAGACGCGCTTGTTTGAAGCGCGGCGTCAGCGCGTGAGCGCCGCCATCCGATTGTTGGCCATTGCGGACCCTGACCGCCTCTTGCGCGGCCTCACTCGTGCCTTGGCCAGTTGGGAATGGAACCTCCAGGATCTGGCCGTGAGTGAACTCTCGCGCCCCATGAATTCGCCCTCGGCGCAAAGTACCGCTTTCGTCTTCTCCGCCATTCTCCAGGATGCCCATCCCCTCGTCGTCCCCATGATGATCGACCAGATCGGCATCGGCCAGGAAGCTACCGCCGTGCCCTTGCTCATGGAAATTGCCGCCGGCGAGCACGAAACTCTTCGCGACCTTTTCGTTCGCATCAAGGCCATCGAAGCCCTTGGCCGCTTGCGCGCCATTGAAGCGATTGATCTTTTGCGCCAACTCGCTGCCAAGCGCGAAGGCCTCACCTACACCGAACCCGGTGGATTGCGCGCTGCCGCCCAGGATGCTCTCTCGTTGATGGAAGAAGGGCCCGGCTCCGCCCTGGCTCGCGCCGCCTATGAGCCCGCCGTCGCGCCTCTCAGCAATTTTGTTATTCCACGCCGTTACGCGCGCATCCCGCTCGAATCTCCTCTGCGGGCGCAGATTGGTGCCCCACAAATGAGCATGGCCCGCGTTAGGACCATCAGTCTTGGCGGCGCCTTTGTGGAATCCAAGAGTCACCTTAGCCCCGGTGATTCAATTCAACTCGAAATCCGCTCCGGCTTGCGCAAGATTCACTTCACCGCCATCGTCCGCAACGTCGGCCCCAATGGCAATGGGGTCGAGTTCGTCCATATGGAGGACGAAGACCGCGAAAGGCTCCGCAAGCTGGTCCAGAAACACTTGCCCATTTGATCCCATCCCACTTCACTTCTTAAACTTCGACTCTCGCTTTGTCGGGGCCGCCTTGTGCCTGCCCTGAGCTTCGAAGGGAGTCGGTCCGCCAATTCCACTACACCGTGATCGAACTATCGCCACAATCCTCAACGTTTTCAGCTTTGCCCTCTCAGTTTACAGTTGCAAAGGTTTGTACTTTGCAGTACAAGCTAACTACTTTGCTTCATTGGTTCTACCGATGTCCCGGACGAGGTAACTCGCCGCCGGAGGTAGCGGTCAGGTAGCTGGTGCCACAAGGAGGATAGGGTATGCAACGCAGGCATTCGTTGTTTGCGTTTGTTTTGTTGTGCGCGGTGGTTTTCCCTAATGTGGGCACCGCATTTGGGCAGGTCAACACCGCTACGCTTTCCGGTGTGGTTACCGATCCACAGGGGCTGGCGGTTCGTGGCGCCAAAATCACCGTTACCAGTGCCGTGACCGGCGCCGAACGCAGGGCCGTTGCCGACGAGGCCGGCCATTACACAATCGTCGGCCTGGTTCCCGGTGAATACAAACTGCACGTTGAGGGCGGCGCGAATTTTGCCCCCTATGAAAATCCTTCCGTGGAAATGCGCGTCGGCACTGAAACCATCATCAGCGTCCCGCTCGGCCTCGGCACTCAAACACAGACGGTAACGGTGACCACCGAGTCCGCGCCCATTGAAACCACTCGCAGCGAAAGCGCTCAGGCCGTCGACGAACGTCAGATCGACAACCTCCCGATCAACGGCCGTGGCTATATCAACTTCACGCTCATCAATTCTCAGGTCACCCGTGACGTCTCCCCCACCATCGGTCCCGCCCCCAACAGCGGCTTGGACATCAGCGGCGCCCGCGGCCGCGGCAATATGGTTAGCGTCGATGGCGCGGACGCTGTCGACAACTCTGTCAACGGCATACGCTCCACCGTCTCCCAGGAAGCCGTTCAGGAATTTCAAATGATTCTCAGCAATTACAATGCGGAATATGGCCGCGCCACCGGCGGGGTGGTCAACATTGTCACCAAGAGCGGCTCCAACGATTTTCACGGCGACGTATTCGGCTATTTCCGCAACAAGTCTTTCCAGGCTCGCAACCCCTTCTCCGGTGAAGTGGACTCCACCGGCAACCTTGTCCCGGTCAAGCAGGCCTACACGCGTGTCCAGACCGGCGCGACCCTGGGCGGCGCTCTCAAGAAAGATAAGACTTTCTACTTCTTTTCCTACGAATACACGCAACGCGAAGAAACCGGCTTTTCCAGTATCGGCCAGGGCAACTTTGGCCTCACCACAGGCAACGTGGCTTGCATTGTAAATCCAGGGGACTTCAGCCCCATTCCGCTTAGCATGACGCCCGATCAGTTGGCCACCTACAATGCTGCAATCGGCCAGGCGATCGGTGGCAATCCCCTCAATTGCCTGAACCCTGCGGTTCAGCCTCTGCTTCAGGCCGCCGTCGCCACCGGAGCAGCCACTAACGCCGCGGTCAATGCGGACCTGAACAAAAACGTGAACGGTTCCATCATCCCCATGACCGCCCTTCTTTATGGTCCGACGGTCGCCGGACTCCTGCAAAGTTCGCGATTCTTTCCTGGCACCGTCCCCTGTCCCCTGGGAACGCAGGTCAACAACGTCATCTGCTTGCCCAGTCCTTCCGGCGGCGGCGTCGGTTTTGTCCCTCTGCCGTCTTCCTATGTTGGCCTGGATTCCATCCGCGGAAATTTCCCCGCCATGGAGAAAACCAGCTTGTGGTCCGCGCGTCTTGACCAGCACTGGAACAAGAACAATACTTCCTTCCTGCGCGTCGGCGTTTCTCCCTCGGAAGTCACTGGCATTCAGTCCACCTCGCAGAACCAGGTCTTCGGCCAAAACTCCGGCTCCCGTGTGGGCGAGAGCCACTACCGCGACTTCAACGCCACTTTTCAGCACGACACTATTCTCAGCGATACCGCCTTCAATGAATTCCGCTTTCAGGTTGCTCGCCGCGGCCTTCATTTCGGATATTCCCCGCTCACCGGCGGCAGCAATCTCGGCGTCAATATTCCCGGCTACGGCTACTTCGGCCGCGAGCCGTACTCCACGGTCGACCGCATTGAGCGCCGGTTCCAAATCGCTGACAACGGTACCATCACCCATGGCCGCCACACTTTCAAAATCGGCGCGGACTACAACCTCATTCAATTGCGCTCCGCCAAACCCCAAATCTTCGAACTCGACTTTGGCGGCGTCGCCAATTTCGGCGCTCTTCCGGTATTTGGCTCCAGTCTTCCGTCCTTGAATGGCCTCCAGGCCTATGGCCTTGGCGTGCCCACCACCTACATTCAGGGTATCGGCTCTTCTCAGCAGCCCTTCGACAATGTTCCCATCGCCTTCTTTGCTCAGGATTCCTGGCGCGTCACAAGAAAACTCACCGTCAATTACGGCCTGCGGTACGACCTGGAGCTCACCCCGCTCTTTGCACCCGCCACTTCCGCCAACGCCGCTGCTGAAAAGGCTCTCGGGGTCATTGAAGGCATCCCACGCGACTACAACAACGTTGCTCCTCGATTCGGCATCGCTTGGGATCCGGCCGGCAATGGCAAGACCGTCGTTCGCGCCGGTTACGGCCTCTTCTACGACCATCCGCTCTTGGCTGTCGCCTTTGACTCCGTCACCGCCGACGGTGGCCGCTCAGTCCAATTAATTTCCGGCCCGGGCCAGGCTTCCGCGTGCGGCCTGGTCACCGCCGCGTGCGGCAACGGCCTCGATTCACCCACCAATCTCAACGGCGCTTCCATCTTCCAGGGTGCGCTCAATGCGCTGCCGAACATGCATTACCTGCCGGACAAGCAGCGCTTCGACCCCTATCCCGCGGATTCTCTCTTCGCCAATCAGAACTATCTCACCGCCGGGTTCCCGTTGCCTATTCTTCCTTTCACCTTGCCCGTCGCCAAGAATTTCCAATACGGTTACGCGCAGCAGGCTAACCTCACCATCGAACGTGCCCTCGGCGGCAGTTGGAACGTGAGCGCCGGTTATCAGTGGACCCGCGGCATCCACCTGAACCGTCCGGTGGACATCAACTCCACCGATCCTGTCTTGTTGACCAACAATCTTGTCAACGCCGGAGCCGCCGGCCTTTCCTTTGCCAGCCCGCTCACCGTCGTTGCTCCCTCGTCCGACATCTTCCCGACCGCGACAACCTGCGGGCTCTTTGTCAGCCCGACCCACGCGCCCGGCGTCCTCGGCGTCCTTAACGCATGTCCGGCGGCTCTCGCTTCCTTCAATGGAAAATTCGTCGGCACTCCCGCTTTCTTTAATTATTTTCGCAGGTCAGGCCCTAACCCATCCTTTGCGGGACTTGTTCCCGGCGGTTACGCCACGGAAGTCGCTCTCGCCCATGCCGCCGGCTTCCCCACCGGATTCGGCGTTCCCGTGCCCTTCAACAGCGTGGACACGCAACTTTCCGACGCCTTCTCCTCCTACAATGCCCTCACCATCAATCTTGAGAAGCGCTTCTCCAAGCACTTCCAGTTGCTCTCCAGTTACACCTGGTCGCATTCCATTGATGACGGCACCGACTTGCAGTCCACTCTCGAACCCGCCGACAGCCGGTTCCCGCAACTTGAGAAGGGCAATTCCGTCAACGACCAGCGTCACCGCTGGGTCACAAGCGGCGTCTTCCAGACTTCACCGCATGCCGCCGGCCAGAGCTTCCGCGATAACTTCCTCAGCAATTTCACCATCGCCCCGTTGGTCGAATGGTCTTCCGGCCGGCCTTTCAATGTCATCACTGGTGAGGACACGCGTCTCGATCTCGGCGCTTCCCAGATTCGTCCGGATCTTGGCGGAGGCACTACCTCGCCTTACATCCACGGCGTTACATTTGGTGTTCCGACCACTTGCTTGTCCAACGCGGGTCAGCCCTTCTCGATTCCCGGTGTTACTCCGGTGCTCGGCTGCATCGGCAATCTTGGTCGCAACAAGTTCAACATGCCCAGCTTCTTTCAATTCGACATGCGCCTGTCCAAGGGCATCAACCTCGGCGAGCATCTCCGCATGGACCTCATCGCCGACGTCTTCAATCTTTTCAACCACACCAACATCATCGCCGTGAACCAGCTCTGCGATCCCCTGGTCGGCTCCACTTGCACTGCAGGGCAACCTTCCGCCGCCTATGACGCGCGCCAGTTCCAGTTCGCCCTAAAGCTCAACTGGTAGCCAGCGCCGCGATTCATCTCAACAAAAAAGGCCCTGCGAGAGGGTCTTTTTTATTCCTGTAGGGGCGCAGCATTGTTTACCCTGAGTCGCGAAGGGCTGCGCCCCATGTCCGCACAAACCATACATCTTCAGACTCTTGGTTTTTCTAGCGCTAGCCTTTGGTCACACACTGCGCCTTGACGCGCCCTCCGTACTCAGTGCGGCCACAACCACGCAAACGTCGCCGCAGTCACCAACCCGTACACCAATCCATCGATCACTTCCTTGATCGTCATGCTCCACGTCTGTCCCTTCCAGATTGCATTGCTGAGGTTTCCCAGTCCATACGCCATGAACCCCGCTGTTCCCGCCACGCGGAATACCTGGCGATGGCCCGCCCACACGGGCACAGTATGTCCGGTCAGGTAGGCCACGAAAAACCCGATCAGCAGGCAATACACAAACCACATGCCCAAAAACTTCGGCATCACTGGCGGGCCGCTGGGAAACACGGTCATCATTCCCACTGGTCCCTGCTTGTATTTCTCAATCATGGCGGGGGATTTCATGTCCTTATGCGTGCAAAACGGAAAAACGTACAACCCTCGAGTCAACCCGGCGGGGCGCAGCGCGGCCAGAAGCTTTTCTTCATCGGGCAACTGCCGGTAGTCGCCCTGGTGATATTTCAGAAGCATATGCATCAGTGAACTGGCGATGAACACGAATATGGCCGAGAGCACGATCGGGAGCCACAGCGCCGCAAGAAATACCATGTCGAATCTCCTTGTTGTGAGATGCCCTGCTACAAGGCCCATTGTTGCAGTATTGTTCGCGAGGCTACTCCGGACCAGCCGTGGGGTCAAGACCCGCTTCGAATTCGCCGTTTTCGCAGTAGAATTGCCCGATGTTCATCCTCAGAACACTTCTGGCGACCCTACTTCTCGGCTCCCACTCCGTCTCAAAAGAACGCGTCTCGTTTCCCACCCAGGATGGCGGCGTGGTCTACGCCGACTTGTATGGCCAAGGCGATCGCGGTGTCGTGCTTGTGCACGGCGGCCGCTTCAACAAGGAAAGTTGGGCGAAGCAGGCCGTTGTTCTTGCGAAGGCTGGATTCCGCGTCTTGGCCATCGATTTACGTGGTTACGGCCAATCACGAGGCCCTGGCGATTCCGACCCGATGGACGCGCCTCTTCACCTCGACGTGCTCGCCGCCGTTCGCTACCTCCACAAATCCGGCGTAAAGAGCGTCTCCCTGGTCGGCGGAAGCATGGGAGGAGGCGCTGCCGCGGACGCTTCGATTGACGCCAATCCCGGCGAGATCGATCGCTTGGTTTTGCTGGCGGGCTATGGGAGCGGTCCTCCCGAAAAGCTCAAGGGTCGCAAGTTATTCATCGTTGCGCGCGACGACACTGAGGGGGAGGGGGTGCTTCGCCTGCCAAAAATTCGCGCGTACTACGAGAAAGCCCCCGAGCCAAAGGAACTCATCGTCGTCGACGGCTCGGCTCACGCTCAGTATCTCTTCGCCACCGACCAGGGGGAGCGCGTGATGAACGAGATTCTGCGCTTCCTCTCCGCCCCCTAACCCCACCGGCTCGGATCTCCCCGGTGTGCTGCAGGCTAACGGTCTTCAGGATTTGCCTGGCACCTGAAACTCGGTTCGAATAAACGCTTTAATTCCCTCTTTTCCCGTCAAACGCAAACACAGGAGGTTTCCCTCGCGCTCCAGGTCGATGTGAAAATCAAAGAAGGGGCAGCACTTCCCCTCTGCCACAACCCAATTGGCCAGCTCCGCGAGCGAAAATTCCGACGGGCTGAACTGAAATTCATAGCCCCTCTCCATCTCCACAATTTCCTTTCGCTCGGCGATCAGTTTGTCCGTCAGTTGCTTGTGGGCGGCCCGTTCTGCGGGATTCAGCGCCTTGCTGTTGCAGTAGAATTTGCCTTGGGTTGTCACCGTCGGTTTCTCCTCATTCCTCTTAGGCGGAGCATCCTGTGATCGCGTCTGCGCTGGGACGGCTCCTAAGCTCAGCACTCCTGCCACCACACCGCTTAACGCCCGCTTACCCATTCTCGAAAGTATTTTTTCCACCATGGTCATGTGCTTCCTCCTTTTGGATTGCCCTGCACCACGGTCAAATGCTAAAACTTAAAGTCGGCTTTAAGTCAATCAGCCTTTCTCGTGGAGACCATCGGAAGGATTCAAATGAAGATTGGTGAACTCGCCCGCCACGCCAGCCTTAAACCCTCCGCCATCCGCTACTACGAACGCCTCGGCCTTCTCCCGGCTCCACTTCGCGCAGGCGGCCAGCGCCGCTATTCACCGGACGCGCACAACCGCGTCCTCCTGATTCGTTTTGCCAGCGATATGGGCTTTACTCTTGCCGAAATCAGACTATTTCTGAACGGATTGCGGGATGACTCTCCCGTCGGCCCGCGCTGGAAAAAATTGGCGAACCGTAAGATTAAAGAGGTTGCTGCCACTATCAATCGCGCTCGTCGCCTGAAGTCTCTACTCAAACACCTGCTCCAGTGCCACTGCGCCTCACTCCAGATCTGCGTTCAGCGCCTCAGCCTCAGCCCCAATCTCCGCCTCATTGGCCAATCCAAGCGTCCTCCTCGGACCTAGACCAAGCGATTCTCTTGTAACGCCGGAGGCGCGGCACCCAAGATCGCTTCGTTCCGCCATTCCACTCCCTGTCGTAACCGTGCGGAACCCAACCCTAAAAGAAAACGGCGGGCGATACCCTGAACCGCTGGCTGAGTTTTGCGATGTGCTGCTTATTCAGTTCCCTCTTGCCATTCAAGACCTCCGACACGACACTTTCCGACCCAAGCAGCGATGCCAGATCCTTTTGCTTCAGATTGTTCGCGGCCATTAATTCTGTCAGCACCTCCACGGGCGTTGCGGCGCGGACCGGGTAGTGCTCCTCTTCGTAGGCTTCAATCAAAACCGTCAGCAGTTCGGCGTACTTCTCTTCCGCCGGAGACAGGCGCCCCCGGCGCTCCAGATTGTAGAGCACTTCGGTGTAGTGTTCATTCTGCGCCGCGGAAGTAATGGGCCGGGGCGCGGGGAAGCCCTTGATATTGTATTTTTCAATCGCCGTCACACTCATCTTTCCATTTCTCCTTATCGTATTCCGCGTGGTTCAAAATGTGCCGGAGGAAGACCTTCCTGCCCCGATAGTTGACCCAGGCGACCAACCGGCACTTGTTGTGGCTGATGTCGAATACAGCGCAAGTCCCAACCTTGTCCGAATTATTCCAACTCTGTTTCACGTCCGGGAAGCACGTCCAATCCGCGTTCCTGGTTACCTTGAACCAGGCCGACAGCGAAGCCACCCACTCTGGATGGTCCCTGCCGGCCTCCCGGATCTTCTTCCGGCTGATGACGCGCATGGCCGAATCTTCGCAAATTGCGAAGTTGACGTCAAGCACCGTCTTCGCATATTGCGAACCCACAGTTTTCCCGTGAACCCACGCGATAGTGACAACTCCGGGGCCGATTTGTGATACCTTATCCTCGGGGTGAGGGGCTCAAAACCCTTTACTAAAACGTATTAACCCATGCAGCGGTATCCAACGAAGGCTCGGCGGTTTTTGGCGTGCCCCGGAACAGAGCGGCGGCTTGTTCGGGGTCCCGGCTCGTATTTCTCTCTTAGCCCTGCGAAGTGAGCTGCACTGCCGCATAGTTTTATCCACGTCAAGGAGGTTGCCATGACTGTAGTCACTTTAGCGCCGGGGTTCAAATACTTGCGGGAATTGTCTCGATTACTGCCGTTCGCCATCCTTCTCGTTCTGCCTGTCCTTCTCTGCGGCCAAGCCTACTTCGGCACTGTCAGCGGCGTGTTGACGGATCCTTCGGGAGCCGTAGTCCAGGGAGCGAAGGTTACTCTCACCGACATGGAGAGGGGATATGTGTTCACCGCCACTTCGGACAGCATCGGTCGCTACCTGTTCACCACCATTCCGCCGGGGTTGTACTCCGTTACGGTTGAGATGCAAGGTTTTCAAACCACGGAGCGCACCAACATCAAGTTGAATGTGAGCGAGAACGCAACAGCGAACATGAGCATGAAGGTTGCCGCAGTGATGCAGGCTATTGAGGTTGAGGCCCAGACGCAGGGTATTGCCACCGAGGACGCGGTGACCGGCCAGGTGGTGAACCGCAGGTTCATTAACGACCTGCCGCTGGTTGACCGCTATGTGCTGGACTTTGTAAGTCTCGCGCCGGGCGTCACCAATATGAGTGACCAGAACTCCGTGAGTGACACAGGGACAAACTTCGTCTCCAATGGCAGCCGTGGCGCCAGCGCGGACCTGCTCATGGATGGCGCCTCGATCACGAATTTCGAGCCAAATGGCGGCATCACTCAGGTGACCTATACGCCGTCGGCAGAGGCTGTGGAAGAATTCAAGGTGCAGCAGACGAACTTCAGCGCGGAATACGGATTTTCCGGCGCATCGGTCGTCAACATGATCACGCGTTCGGGCGGCAATGATTTCCATGGAAGCGCGTACGATTTCATCCGCAATAAGATAACGGACTCAAACAACTGGTTCGCCAATTCAGCGGGCCAGCCCCTTCCCCCGGTGCACCGAAACAATTACGGCGGCACCATTGGCGGGCCGATCTTCAAGAACAAAACTTTCTTTTTCTTCGATTGGGATGGCACGCACAGTTCCAATCTGAGTGTCACTCAGGCGGGTGTCCCCAGTGCCGCGGAGCGCACCGGCGACTTTGGCGAATTGTGTACCGCAAACGGCGGCGCCTTCGATTCGACGGGACAGTGCATGTCTTCCGGCCAGCCCGTGCCTGCGGGGCAGCTTTGGGATCCGTACACCGGTACATTCCAAAGCCCGGCGAATGGGACGGCGGGCGCCTACCGAAGCGCGTTTATTCCCTTCAACAACCTCGCTTCCTACACCAGCCCGGGGAATGCAAACCTGAACGGCACACCGTTTCAATTGCCGCAGGTCCCGGGGAACCTAATCGATCCAGTCGCCCAGAAAATGATGAATCTGTTCCCGGCGTCCAATTTCTCGGGTAACGGGATTTATGACAACTGGATCGGCTCGGGAGCAAACCGCGGTGTCAGCAACCAGTTCGACATCAAGATCGACCACCGCTTCAGCGACAGGAATTTGCTAAGCGTCAGGTACTCGCAAGGCTGGGGTAACAATACTCCCTTCAATTGCTTCAAGAATTTTACGGATCCGTGCGGGAGCGGACCGAACAAGAGCGCGCAACATCTATTTGCCATCAACGATACCCACTCCTTTAGTCCCACGCTAATCCTGACCAGCACGTTTGGGTTCACGCGTGGCTCTCAACACATTGATGCCTATAACAAAAGCCTGAACGCCGATCCTCTCGGCACACTCGGGTTTCCATCCTACCTGGGCTCTAACGGGTTTCTCGGTGTTCCCGCCATGGGCATCAACGACTACTTTTCGGCCGCATACACGAGCATTGGGCAAGATCCTTACGGGAACTACAGGCAGGGCCAAGACACGGGGCAGCTTTCTGAACTCGTCACGAAAATCCATGGGAAACATGAGTTGAAGTTCGGCTTCGAAGGGCGGTTGCACCAGCAGAACTACATTCAGACCAACGCTCCGCTTGGACTTTTCAGTTTCAACGCGCTGGGCAGTTCGCAGTGTCCGATCAACGATATCACGCAGTGCGGCGGCGACAGCATGGCCAGTTTCATGATGGGCCAGATTTCAACGGGCAATCCCTATGGTAGTACCTATGAAATCCAGTTCTTGCCGGCGACGCAAAATTTCCAGTACGCGGGATTTGTCCAGGACAATTGGAAAGTCATCCCCAAGCTAACGTTGAATTTGGGACTCCGCTACGACGTGTCGCTGCCGCGTACGGAACGCCATAACCGCATGAACTGGTTCGATCCCAAAGCGGTAAGCCCGCTGAACGGCGGCAGCATTTCGTATACCGACCCGGTCACTGGCCAGGATGTGGCTCGGCCACTGCTCGGCGGGGAGGTGTTTAACAGCGCCCGCGTGCGGTCGGATTGGCTCACGGATTGGAAAGACATCCAGCCGCGTTTCGGCTTCTCCTATCTGATCGACAGCAAAACCGTCATCCGCGGTGGGTACGGCATTTATTTCGACCAGACGCGCTCCGGCGCGAATGGATTGTTGAGCTACGGGTCCCAAGGTTTCAACCAGTACAGCAACCTGGTGGTCACCTATCAGAACGATGGAGCGACCCCGTACTTGCATCTGGGCAATCCCTTCCCCAATGGATTGCAACTGCCAACGGGAAGCTCCTTGGGTCTGCTGAACGACGTGGGCTACCAGGCTATCGGTCCTATCCGCAACGGCTTCTACGCAAAAACTCCTTACGAGCAAAGCTGGAGTTTCGGGATCGAGCGGCAACTGCCTTCCAATATCGTGGTCAGCGCGCAATACATCGGGAAGAAAGGAACGCACCTCTATTACCAAGGGTTGAATACGCTGAACATTTTGGGGCCGCAGGTCGAAAGCTACACAGCGGATCAGATGAACAACCTGGTTAATTACGTGTCAAATCCATTTGCTTCGATCCTCACGAGCCCCTACTACGCCAACAGCAGCCTTACGAGCCCGACGGTCCAGGGGTACCAACTGGAGTTGCCTTTTCCGCAATTCGCTTCCTCCGGCAGCAGCGTAACCACGGATGAGCCCCCGGTTGCCAACTCCACCTTCCATGCGCTGCAACTGACAATTGAGAAGCGCTACTCGAATGGCTTGCAACTCTCGGCCAACTACACGTGGTCGAAATCGATCGATGATGCCTCCATCTACGATGGCAACGTCAGTTGGCTCGCAGGTTCTACAAGCAATATTTACGGCCCGCAAGATCCGAATAAGCCCTGGCTTGATCGGAGCCTTTCGATCTTTGATATTCCGCACGTGCTCAAACTGAACTATACCTACGATTTTCCGGTCGGGCGTGGAAGACCTTTCATGAGCAGCATGCCGCGGCCCCTGGAACTCCTCATCGGCGGCTGGAAAACCGCCGGAGTTTGGGTTATTCATGACGGTTTCCCCCTGGCCTTTATCATGGAGAATGGGGGGAATCCCATACCGACTTACGGCCAACAGCGCCCCAATCTCACCGGTACGCCACAGCGCACTGGTGGATCCGACGGAAATTGGGTCAACAACTATTTCGCCAACCCCGATGTCTTCCAGGCGCCGGCCGCGTACACACTAGGCGATGCGGCGCGAACTCTCAGCAGTGTGCGGAGCCCCTTCTTCTTCAGCGCCAACTTATCGATCAGCAAGCAGTTCGCTCTCTCCACGCAGCACGAAGCAATGAACCTGGAGCTGCGCCTCGAGGCGGAGAACGCCTTCAACCATCCCGTCTTTGGGACGCCAAGCACCACCGTTGGCGATCCTGCATTCGGGCAAATCAATTATTTGGCCGTCGGGCCCAGGCAATGTCAGTTGGCGCTGAAGTTCTCGTTCTGATGACTAGGAACAGTGCGAAAGACTGCGAAGCCTGTGAATGGGGAAGTCCTCAGCGGCAATAACGGCGCACGAAATTAAGGTACGTTGCTTGCCACCAACTGCCAGTTCGTGGTCTCGGAGAACATTTCTCCTGTTCCGTTCACGAAAGCGCCGTGCGCAAAGTTGTCCGCCTGGAGTTGAAACATAAACCACGCTGTTGGATAGCCGAGATATCCGTAGACGCCGTTCACGCAGCCGATGGGTACGGACAAGCAGTCGGGCTGGCCTTGAATGTCATTGTGATTCGGGCCTATCAGAGTTCCCTTGACCTTGATGATGCCGCCCGGCGCCGCTTTGTAATAACCGTCGATGGACTCCTCGCCCGGGACCCACGAAGGCTGCGTTGCCGGAGAGATGATGCCGTCCGCCGATCCGTCGATGAGGAATAGGGAACCAGAGGTCATCTTCGAGGTGTCAGGGCAGTTGGCGGCGTTGCTGCACCAGAGATGTGCCGGAAGCTCGATGGGAATCACCGTCTTGATCGAGCCCCCCGACTTGATGAGCGCATTAATTGAGCCCCCGGCTCCCTGCGAATGACCGAATGACCCGATGTTGTTCACATCGAGCTTTTGATAGAAGGTGCTGTTAACGTCGCTATTTGCATGGATCAGGTAATTCGCCGCATCCAGCACGGTCTGTCCCACGCCCGTGTTCAAGTCTTGCGTAGCGATCACGACAAAACCCCACGAAGCCATGTGCTTCAGGAAGTAGGTGTAATGCTCTGACGTCGCATTCGTTCCGTTCCCCCAAGTGAGGATGGGGTGCTTGAAACCATTGGCGCCGAGGTTTGTGGGAAAGTACAGATCGAACTTGTTTCCCGCCGAATCGCAACAGGAGGCAGCCAGGCTCACCGTGACAGCCCATGGACCTTCTGCGTAATACTTTTTCTCAATCGTTCCCGTGGGATAGTTCGGCGGGTTGCAGCTCACGAGGATCGCGGTTGCCACAACTACAGCCGCCAACACGATGAAATTCTTCCGCATCACGTTCACCCTCACTCGCTTGATTCGGGTTTCCGATTTGGCTCACTTGCTGGCGCATGGTACACCGCTCGTGTCCTCAACACAACGAATTTGCCGTATGCGGCGCTCGGCCTTCCCCTTGATATTCTGCTCTATTGATATTCCTTGCCGAGAGCACTTTGCTTCTTTCCACGTAGGGGCACGATACATCGTGCCCCTGACTATGGTTCTCTTACTCTGTAACCGCGTCTTCCACGCGAATCGTTCCGCCCGTCACGATCTCGGCGCGCAATCCGCCGCGATGGATCAATCCGACCAGGACGCCTTTTCGCGTCAGGCCTTCCAGGTAAGCGCACGGTTCGCAAAGCTTCGTTCCCTTCAGGCGTACTTCTCCGACCTGAAACTCGCGACCTACAAGATGATTTAGCGGCACTCCTCGCGTGACTACATTTCGCCGCGCAGCTCCAGGCGCGATCGCAATGTTCTTTTCGCGTTCCAGCGCTTCAATGCTCTCAATTTCAATCAGCGTCACTTCGCGGCTTACGTCCGAATTCTTGGACCACTCCCCTGTTCCATTAAAGTAGCGATCCCCCTCCAGACCTTTCCCCGCGACTGCTTTCACTTCCTCTCTCGATTCCATCGCTCCAGCCGCTTCCGGCGCTACATAAATGGAAACCACATTCCCTCGGAACATTGCGATCCCCCAGCGTTGCTATCCTGCTTTATTGATATTCATTGCCGAGCCTGCGCTAGCCAAGCTCCAATTTGACTCAAAGGAATCTGATCCTCGTGGTTGGTGCCTCTTTCTACGTAGGGGCACGATACATCGTGCCCCCCATGACACTCTTGAGCCGCGCTCCTCGCCCCGTCATTCCGCCTGCCCTGAGCGAAGTCGAAGGGAGCGAGGCGAGGAATCCCTCTTGGCTCTTGCGATGCAATCGCGTTAGTATCGGTGCATGCCAGTAGATTGGAAACACTTTATTGTGAGCGACCCGGAATTTCTTCGCGGCAAGCCGCGCCTGAAAGGAACCTGAATTCCCGTCAGTCTCGTTCTAGGTTATTTGGCAGCAGGCAAGACTTTTGAGGAAATTACGGCTGAGTTCCCCGATTTAACGCGCGAGCAAATCGCGGCTTGCCTGGACTACGCCCGCCAACTCGCTGATTTTGAGGCCGTCGTCTGATGTCCTTGCGGTTTTTGGCCGACCACCTTGGTTGGCTGCACAAATCATAAGGGGAATGTATAGTTTGGCGTAATAGCAATTCACTATGCGTTGCGGCGGCGTAGCCTTGCTGTTATTCTGTAGTTGCTATGAAGACCAGGAATGCCAAACTTGAGAATGCGGCCAGGCGGGCCGCCGCGATAATTGAAGAGCATCTCGACACCCTCTCGCAGGCTGAGGCTAGAGCCATGCGCAAGGACATTCACAAGTTAGCGGTCAAGTCTTCCCGGTCCGCAAGTCGCGAAAAAGCTTCACCAGTTCGGCGAACCGCGGGTCCTCGTCCTTTATCCCGTGCTTCCGTAAAACCTGCATGAATTCCCTTTCATCCCCACTTTTGTAAATCTTCCTGAGATCGTTCAACAGCGCATTGCTTTCTGCTCGTGTGTGCTTGTACTTGTCGGCCATCAGCTAGCCTCGATCAATCCGAGTCTCTCCAATCACTATTCCAGAAGGGCCCTACCATCTTTCAGTGCAGGTCACCCGCTCAAATTCGTTTTCGACTGCGGTAGACATTATAGATAGCCATTCGCGGTCGGCGAAGGGCTTGCGGCCCAATAAAGCAGCACCGTATGGCCGGAAAGACCGGCCACAGGGATGGTGAAATTCGCGGAAGCGGCCTGTGCGTGCCCCACCGAGAAGCGTTAACTTAACAATAGGAGTAGCAAGCGCGGTCGCGAGGGGACTCGGCGAGGCGGGTGGCCGGCCCATCGCCTTGCGCCTCAAGCTGCGGCGGACCCCGCTATTCGAATACAGTACTCTTCATTTAATGGTTGACAATCGGTAAATAATGCGTTATTCTGGTCCTGCTTATGCTGAGGGGACGTTGTTTTTGTGCCATGTCGATTCTCCCAGCCCCCTCATCCACTCCCCAAAATCCAGTAAGTCCAACTATTCCCGCACTTACGCGTACCCTTGGGGGTGGGGGGTCAAAAACCCCGCATCTTCCCTCTCCATCTTCATGCACTACTTTAGACCTTCCGGCAACCCCGGCATTTACCACTACTTCAATTATCAATGTCTGTCAGCCGACATTTTGCAGTTCAGCAGCTCTCAGCGGCGCGCTTCTTTTCTGCAGTTCAGGGGGTCGGAGCTTCAGCTCCGACATAAATGCTCCGAAGCAAATCGAGCTTCAGCCCCTGAGGATTCTGGCCTATCCCGGATGCCGTCCGCTGCCAACTCCTGTAGTTACTACTATTTCATATATCAATGTCTCCGTGCCTACATC